>JAVTWI010000190.1:0-9045 GCA_032229845.1 Rhabdaerophilum sp. | reverse complement strand
TCGATCGCCAGCCAGACGAACCTGCTCGCGCTCAACGCGACCATCGAGGCGGCGCGGGCCGGTGAGGCCGGCCGCGGCTTCGCCGTCGTTGCCGGCGAGGTCAAGGGGCTGGCGGCGCAGACCGCCAAGGCGACCGGCGAGATCAGCGAGCACATCAACGCCGTGCAGGCCTCGAGCCAGATGGCGCAGAGTGCCATCGAGGCGGTTTCCGCGACGATCGAAAACATCAACGGCATCTCGGTCAGCATTTCGGCGGCGGTGGAAGAGCAGGCGGCGGTGACGAACGACATGTCGCGCAATATGCAGGAAGCCGCGCAGGGCGTCGAAATGATCACCCGCTCCATGGAAGAGGTCGCGCAGCTGACCGGCGAGGCGAACGACGGCGTGCGGCGGATTTCCGACGCGGCGCAACGCGCGGCCTAGGTTGCGAGCGCTATCCGCCGCATCGACCTGAGGATAAGGCCGGCGCGGCGCTTGCGGGCGGGGCGGGGCTGGCCTAAACCCCTCTTCTTACCATGAGCGCTGCATCGTCCTTTATCTTCCCGCATCGGCATCTCCTCGGGATCGAGGGGCTTTCGCGTCCCGATATCGAGGGATTGCTCGATCTCGCCGAGGAAGAGGTCGAGATTTCCCGGCAGATCGAGAAGAAGAAATCCTCGCTGCGCGGGCGAACGCAGATCAACCTGTTCTTCGAAGCCTCGACCCGCACGCAATCCTCGTTCGAACTCGCGGGCAAGCGCCTCGGCGCCGATGTGATGAACATGTCGGTCGCCAATTCGTCCGTGAAGAAGGGCGAGACGCTGATCGACACGGCGATGACGCTCAACGCGATGCGGCCGGATATCATCATCGTCCGCCACCATGCCGCCGGCGCCGTGCACCTGCTGGCGCGCAAGGTCGATTGCTCGGTCGTCAATGCCGGCGACGGGGCGCACGAGCACCCGACGCAGGCGCTGCTCGACGCGCTGACCATCCGCCGCAACAAGGGCCGGATCGAGGGGCTGACAGTCGCGATCTGCGGCGACATCAGCCATAGCCGCGTCGCCCGCTCGAACATCATCTGCCTTCAGGCGCTCGGTGCTAAGGTGCGGCTGTGCGGCCCGCCGACACTGATCCCCACGGGTGTCGAGCGCTACGGCGTCGAGGTCTTCACCGACATGCGCCGTGCGCTCGAAGGCGCGGATATCGTGATGATGCTGCGCCTCCAGCGCGAGCGGATGAACGGCTCGTTCGTGCCCTCAGTGCCGGAATACTTCCATTATTACGGGCTCGACCGCGACAAGCTCGCCTATGCGAAGCCCGATGCGCTCGTCATGCATCCGGGGCCGATGAACCGCGGCGTCGAGATCGCCTCCGATGTCGCCGATGGGGCGCAGAGCCTCATCCGCGAACAGGTCGAAATGGGCGTCGCGATCCGCATGGCGGTACTGGAGGCGCTGGCGCGGCGCCTGCCGAACGGGTGATGCGATGATGAGCACGCTGTTCGATATCCTCTTCGAAACGCTGCTCGCACACCGCATCGGGCGTTGGCTGCTGGTCGTGCTGATTGCCGGAATGGCGTCCTGGTTCGGCGGAATCCGGAATTCATCGACCTGGATCGTGATCGCGGTCGCTGCCGGTGCCGCCCTGGCGTTCGAGGTGTTCGACCGTTTCTTCTCGCGCAAGGAGAAGATAGGCGGAGTGGATGAAAAGGGGGAGAAGGGCTGATGGGCATTCTCGAAGCCCTTCTGGGCGACCTCCTTCAGGTGCTCATGCAGCAGCAACTGGTGCGCTGGGGCCTCGCGCTCGCGGCCTCGCTCTGGGTGTGGCTGATCGGCGACGAATACGCGCGCCTGCGCCGGTTCTACCTGCTCGCGCCGTTCGCGGTTGCCGGGCTGATCGAGGTCTGGAACCTCGTCGAGACGAGTGCCGGGCCGATGGCGGGAGCCAAGATTTCGCAGCTCCTCGTGGTTCAGGAGGCGGCGCGCAAGATCGCGAGCCCGATCGGGCTCGGCGCGGTGCTGCTGGCGGCGATCCTCGGCTACATGCGCGGCATCGGTTTCGCGATCGGCGTCGCGATCCTGCTTGCTGCGTATTTCGTCGACGGGATCGTCGCGAAGGAGGGGCAGCGCGTGTTGTCCTTTGCCGGGCTGTCGCAGATGCTGCTGCTGTTGCCGACGATCCTGCTCGTCATGCTGACATCGTATGGAATCGGCGCGAGCTTCCGCCGGTTCCGGGAGAACCGCCGTGGCCCTGAGTAACGCTTCCCGCCTGCACCTGAAGAACGCGCGCCTGATGGATCCGGTGACGGCTTTGGTCTCGCCGGGTGGGGTCGTCGTCCGTGACGGCGTAATCGAGGGGTTCGGCGTCGAACTTGCGCGCGGCCCGGTCGGCGATGCGGCGGTGCTCGATTGCGGCGGCGCGCTGATCGTGCCGGGGCTCGTCGATCTGCGCGCCTTCATCGGCGAACCGGGCGAGGAATATCGCGAGACCTTCCGCTCCGCCTCGCTCGCAGCGGCGGCGGGCGGCGTGACGACGGTGATCGCCCAGCCGAACACCAGCCCGGTGGTCGATGATCCGGCTGTGGTGGATTTCGTGCTGCGCCGCGCGCGTGACACCAGCCTGGTCAATATTTCTGTTGCGGCGGCGCTCACCAAGGGCTGTCGCGGCCAGGAGATGAGCGAGATCGGCCTTCTCAAGGAAGCTGGTGCTGTCGCGGTGACGGATGGTGACAGGCCCGTCACCAATGCGCAGGTGATGCGCCGCGCGCTGACCTACGCCCGCGTGTTCGACATGCCGGTGATCCATCACCTCGAAGACCCCGATCTCGTCGGGCAGGGAGTGATGAACGAGGGTGAGTTCGCGACGCGTCTCGGCCTGCCGGGTATCCCGACCGCCGCCGAAACGATCATGCTCGAACGCGATATCCGTCTCGTGCAGTTGACCGGCGGGCGCTATCACGCCGCGATGATCACCTGCCGCGACAGTCTCGAAGTCATTCGTCGCGCCAAGCACGCTGGCCTGCCCGTGACGTGCGGCGTCTCGATCAACCACCTCACGCTCAACGAATTCGATATCGGCGAATACCGCACCTTCCTCAAGCTCAGCCCGCCGCTGCGTTCCGAGGAAGACCGCCTGGCGATGGTGGAAGCGGTGGCGGAAGGGGTGATCGACGTCATTGTTTCCGATCACAACCCGCAGGATGTCGAGACCAAGCGCCTCACCTTCGCCGAATGCGAGCCGGGCGCGATCGGCCTCGAAACCATGCTCTCGGCGGGGATGCGCCTTGTCGAGGCCGGGCATATCCGGCTGTCTCGGCTGCTCGAAGCCATGTCCGATGCGCCGGCGAAGCTGATTGGCCTCGATGCCGGGCGGATGGCGAAGGGCGCGCGCGCCGATCTCATCGTCTTCGATCCCGAGATGCCGTGGGTGGTGGAAGCGGCTGGCCTGCATTCGCTGTGCAAGAACACGCCGTTCGAGGATGCGCGCATGTCGGGCAAGGTGACGATGACAATTGTTGCGGGGCGCCTCGTCCACTCCTATCGTTGAGGAAAACGGGGAGGGGTTGATGGGTGAGTTTCCGCTCGGCGGAATGGCCGGTGTTCTGGCCTTGGCTCTGGGCTATCTCTGCGGGTCGATCCCATTCGGGCTGATCCTGACCCGGCTCGCCGGCACGGTCGATATCCGTGAGATCGGCTCGAAGAGTATCGGCGCCACCAACGTGCTGCGCACAGGCCGCAAGGACCTTGCCGCCGCGACGGTGCTGCTCGACGCACTCAAGGGCACGGTGCCGGTGCTGATCGCGATGAAATGGGGGATTGGCCCGGCCGTGCTTGCCGGCATTGGCGCGTTTCTCGGCCACCTCTATCCCGTTTGGCTGAAATTCGCCGGCGGCAAAGGGGTCGCGACCTATATCGGCGTGCTGCTTGGCCTGTGGTGGCCGGGGCTGGTGATTTTCGGAGCCGTCTGGCTCGCGGTTGCCTTCATCACGCGCTATTCCTCGGCGGCGGCGCTGGTCGCCTCGGTGGTGGTGCCGGTATCGAGCTTCTTTCTTCTTCGAGGCGGCGGTTGGCTGCTGCCGCTGGCGCTTTCCGGCATGGCGGTCCTGCTCTGGTTCCGGCACCGGGCGAATATCGAGCGCCTCCTTGCCGGCACCGAAGGCAAGATCGGGCAGAAGGGATGAAGCCCCGTGCGGGCATCCGGCTGAGCGAACGTCAGCGCCTCGACTGGCTGCGCCTCGCCCGATCGGAAGGCATCGGCCCGCGAACGTTCCATGGCTTGATCAACCGGTTCGGCGGCGCGCGCGCCGCGCTGGAGGCGCTGCCCGACCTCGCGGCGGCGCGGGGCCGGCATGTCAGCCTTTGCTCGCAGGAGGAGGCCGAGCGCGAGTTCGAGGAAGCCCGGCGGCTCGGTGCGCGCCTCATCGCCAGCGGTGAGGAGGATTATCCCTCGCGTCTCATTGAAATCCCCGGACCGCCGCCGATTCTTTGCGTGCTCGGCCGGATTGAGTTGCTGCAGGCGCCCTCGATCGGGCTTGTCGGTGCGCGCAATGCCTCCGCCTCGGGGCGCAAGATGGCTGGACGGCTCGCGGAGGGGCTCGGCCGTGGCGGTTATGCGGTGGTATCGGGCCTCGCGCGCGGGATCGACGCCGAAGCCCACCGGGCGAGCCTTGCCACCGGCACGATCGCGGTGCTTGCCGGCGGACTCGACAAGCCCTATCCGCCCGATAATCGTGCGCTCTACGACGAGATCGTCGAGAAGGGCATCGCCGTGTCGGAGATGCCCTTCGGGCTCTCGCCGCGAGGGCGTGATTTTCCGCGCCGGAACCGGCTGATTTCCGGGCTCTCGCTCGGCATCGTCGTGGTCGAGGCCGCGCGGCGCTCGGGTTCGCTCATCACCGCGCGGCTGGCCAACGAGCAGGGGCGGGAGGTGTTCGCCGTGCCCGGTTCGCCGCTCGATCCGCGCTGCGAGGGCAGCAACGATCTCCTGCGTGAGGGCGCGGCCATCGTCACGGCGGCGGAGGACATCCTGACTGTGCTTGCGCCGCTGGCGGGTGAGGCCGGGCGGATGCCGATGCTGTTCCGCGAGCCGGAGCCGAGGCAATCCGACGCGTTCTTCGATGAATTCGAGGGCGATGCGCCCTTGCCGGAAACACCCGACGACAACGAGGATGCCGAGGCGCCGTCGGGCGATCTTGCATCGCGCGTGCTGGGGCTGCTCGCGGTCGATCCGGTGGAGGTCGATCTCATCGTGCGACAGGCCGGGGCGACCCCGCGTGCGGTCCAGGCGGCGCTGATGGAACTCGAACTCGGCGGCCTGCTTGCCCGGCTGCCTGGCAATCGCGTCGCGCGGAAGGTCTAGCGGCTACCCAGTCGTGAACAGTGTCAGCAGCAGCGGCAGGGTAATCATGGCGACGAGCGTCTGCCCGGTGGTGATGGCAGCGACGAGCGGTGCATCGCCGTTCATCTGTTTGGCGAGGACATAGGCCCCACCCGCCGTCGGCACACCCAGACAGACGAAGACAATGGCAAGGCTGTTTCCCGTCAGACCCAGCGCCATGCCGAGCGCGTAACCGACCAGCGGCACGGCCAGGACGCGTACGAAGACCCCGGTGAGGAGGGCGGGGCTCGGGCGGCGGAGATCCTGAATCCGCAGGCCCGCGCCGACCAGCAGCAGTGTCGCGCCGAGCGCGCAGCGGCCAACGATATCCATCGCCATGCCGATCGAGCGCGGGATCGGCAGGCCGGTGAGATTGAGCAGCAGCCCTATCGCCGTGCCGACGATGAAGGGGTTTCGGGCAAGACCGCCGAACAGGGAACCGGAATTGCCGTGGGCATATTTCCGCAGCACCAGAACGCTGATGACGTTGAGTAGCGGGATCATCGCCGTCATCGCCACGGCGGCCAGCGTCACGCCCTCGTTGCCGTAGAGATTGGCGGCCATGCCGAGCGCGACGAAGGCGTTCCAGCGCAGGACGCTCTGGAAGATCGCGGTGAAGGAGGCCGAACTGATGCTCAGCATCCGTTCCAGAAACGGTCGCAGGAGGAGGAGAACGACCGCGAACAGGAGGATCGTGCCGATCAGCGCGCCGCCGAGGCCGAGGAACGGGACCTCAGCCAGCTTCGCCGTGCCGAGCGTTCGCGCGAGCAGGACGGGGATGAGCACGTAGAAGGAGACGGTCTCGAAGCCGCGCCAGGCATCGTCCGAGGAGAGAAGGGTTCGGCGCAACAGCCAGCCGACAGCGATGATGCTGAAAACCGAAATCAGGGAATCGAGGATCACGGGAAAGCCGGAAAAGGAAAAGTTGTGCCTACCTTAGCCCTGTTTGCCGGCTGAAGGGAACCTTTCAATGCCGTTCAGCGTTGATTTATGCGAATGACAATACATGTCTCTGGTCCAAGAATGATAGCGTGACGGGCGCAGGAATTCCGGGGGCGATCGACATCTTGGCCTAGGAGGACAAAGATATGAAACGATTTGCAGGATTTTCGCTCGGGGTCGCGCTTTCGGTTGCGGCTCTTATGCCCGGTGGCGCACAGGCGGCCTCGTTCGGCGGTGTTTCCGCGAGCGGCAAATTCGGCGCGCTGCCGCTGGTTCAGGTCCAGTCCGGCCCTCCGCCGAGTGTCGGTGGTGGCGCGATCGTTGCCGTCCCGGACGGTGGTGGCCCCGTCGCGGCGCCGCGCGGGCGGGGTGGTTACGGCTATCGCGGCCGCCGTGGTCGCGGTGACGGCGTAGCCGCCGGTGCGGTTCTCGGCGCGGCCATTCTCGGCGGCGCGATCATCGCCAACTCGCAGCGCAATCGCGGCTACTACTACGATGACGACGGCTACTATGCGCCGGCGCCGGTCTATGGCGGCGGCTACTACTATGGCGCTCCGGCTGCCGTGCCCGCGCCTGCGGACAACGATGCCGATGTCTATTACTACGGCGCACCGGGCTACTATGGTGCACCGGGCTACTACGGGCGCCCTGTCTATCGCGGCCGTCCGCACAACCGCGTTCGCGGCATGCGCGATCCGGCCGGCGGCGGTACGCTGAAATAAGGGCTGTCTTCTTGTCTTGTCGCATCATCCTGTCCATCAACCGGTATCCGCTTGATGGGGGGATGCTCTAGCGGCCCGTCTGTCGCAGGTTGCGCAGGCGGTCGAGAACGCCCTGGAGAATGAACGAGGCGGCGGTGGCATCGATCACCGCCGCCCTTTTCTTGCGCGAGAGATCGGCCTCGATCAGCGCGCGCTCGGCCGCAACGGTCGACAGCCGCTCGTCCCAGAACAGGATCGGGATGTCGCGGAGGTTGCGGATGTTGCGGGCGAAGGTCCGCGTCGCCTGAACGCGCGGCCCGGCGCTGCCGTCCATGTTGAGCGGCAGGCCGATCACCAGCACACCGACATCGTGTTTGTCGATGAGCGCCGACAGTTCGGCCCAGTCATCCTTGAACTTGCGGCGCGGAATGGTCCGGAAGCCTGTCGCGATGCCGCCTTCGACGTCAGACAGTGCGACGCCGATGGTCTTGTCGCCGAGGTCGAGCCCTAGCAGGCGCTGGTTTTTCCCGATGAGGGCCGGCAAATCCTCGACGGCGAGATCGATCTGGCGGCGGGGAGGTTCGGTCACGGGCAGATCCTGTGCGAGGGTGTGCGGTGCAAAAAAGGTTGGCCAATCCGGCCGGGACCAATAAACCCAAACCAGCCCGATCGAAAGCACAGGAGTGACGAGAATGGAAATCACCTGGTACGGACATTCGGCTTTTGCCCTCGAAAGCACCGGACGGCGCGTGCTCGTCGATCCGTTTCTGAACGGCAATCCGGTTTTCGAAAGCGAAGGGAAGGGCACTGTCGCCGAAAAGTTCGCCGCCGCGATCAAGGGCACGACCGACATCGTCATCACGCACGGACATTCCGACCATATCGGCGATGCGCTCGACATCGCGGCCGCCACGGATGCGACCGTTTTCTGCAACTGGGACCTCGGCCAGTGGCTCGTCAACAAGTGGCAGGGCATGGGCACCGGCAAGGCCCTGAACATCGAGATGATGAACGCCGGCGGTCGGATCGAGCATAACGGCGTTTCGATCCGCCTCGTCCGCGCCGATCACTCCTCAGGCGTGTGGGAGCGCGGCATTTTCCAGACGCTGGGCAATGCCAACGGCGTCATCATCAACATTCCCGGCGCGCCGGTGATCTACCATATGGGTGATACGGATATCTTCGCCGGCATGGGCCTGATCGAGGAACTGCACCAGCCGGACATCGTCATCGTGCCGATCGGCGATCGTTTCACGATGGGCCCGTCGACGGCGGCGCTGGCGGTGCGGCGGTTTTTCCCGCGTTCGAAAGCGGTTATTCCCTGCCATTTCCGCACCTTCGGCGCGCTGACCGGCACGGCCGAGGAATTCAAGCGCGAACTGGGCCCGCTCGGCACGCACCTGCTCGACCTCAACACCCACGAGCCGGTGACGTTCTCGATCGGCTGAGATTGGAAATCCGGATGGTGCGACCCTTGCGCCATCCAAGTGTTTGCCCTTCATCCTCGCGTTCGCTAAAGAGCGCGGGGATCATCTTTTTTCGGAGTGCTTCATGTCCGTCGATGCCGCGACCGTGCGCCGGATTGCCCGGCTTTCCCGGATCGAGTTGCCGGAAGCCGACGTGCCGGCGATGCAGGGCGAGATCAACGCCATCCTCGGCTTCGTCGAGCAACTCGGCGAGGTCAATGTCGAGGGTGTCGAGCCGATGACCTCCGTCACGCCGATGGCGTTGAAGATGCGCGAGGATGTGGTGACGGACGGCGAGAAGGCCAAGCTTGTCACCGCCAACGCGCCGCAAAGCGAGGACAACTACTTCCTCGTCCCGAAGGTGGTCGAGTAACTCCGTTTCGTTCCGCTCCGCACGTCCTTTTTCGATTTCGAGACCATCATGACCGATCTGACCGCGTTGACGCTGGATGAAGCCCGCAAGGGGCTCGCCGAGGGCAAGTTCACCTCCGTCGAACTGACAAGGGCGCATCTTGCCGCGATGGAGGCCGCCCGGCCGCTCAATGCCTTCGTGCTCGAAACGCCGGAAAAGGCTCTGG
>JAVTWI010000189.1:0-9046 GCA_032229845.1 Rhabdaerophilum sp. | reverse complement strand
GACCGAGGCGACGATGATGACGTCGTCGCGTTCGAGGAGCGCGCGGGTCGCGGCATGGCGCATCCGGTCGATTTCCTCGTTGATGGTCGATTCCTTGGCGATGTAGGTGTCGGTCCGGGGCACATACGCCTCCGGCTGATAATAGTCGTAGTATGATACGAAATATTCGACCGCGTTCTCCGGGAAGAAGCTCTTGAACTCGCTGTAAAGCTGGGCCGCCAGCGTCTTGTTCGGCGCGAGGATCAGCGCCGGGCGCTGCGTCCGCTGGATGACCTGCGCCATCGTGAAGGTCTTGCCCGAACCGGTGACGCCGAGCAGCACCTGATCGCGCTCGTGCTGGTTCACGCCCTCGACGAGCTCGGCGATCGCCTGCGGCTGGTCGCCCTGCGGCTCGAACGGCGCCTTCATCACGAACTGGATGCCGCCTTCGGATTTCGCCGGTCGCTCGGGGCGGTGCGGCACCCAGAGCTTCTGATCCTTGAAGAGCGGGTTGCCTTCCTCCAGCAGGGATTTCAGCGCATCGGCGGTGGCCTGCACGCCTTTGGAGGAAATCGTGTCTTCTTCGGAAAGCCCGTCGAGCCCGCCGCCCATCTTCATGTCGTCGGGGAAGGGCACGACATTGCCCTGCATCACGCGGCGCGGCGCGCTCCGGGTGATCTCGGCAAAGGTCGCGGGTTCGGGCGCTACGCCCCGGCGGCGGCTCTCGCGCTTCTCCTCGGGCGGCAGCGGAGCCTCGTCCATCCAGGCTTCGTGGCTGCCGCGCTTCTGCTTGGGGAAGAAGGTGCCGGCAGGCGCGTCGATCCGTGATTCATTCTCAAGGCCGAGCGCCTTGCCCAACGCGGGATCGACCGTCGAAACCGTTGCGGCGCTGTAGTTCGCCTGCGGGGCTTCCGCCATGCCGCGCCCGGGGCCGCGCGCGTCGGCGGTCCGGTTCAGGCCGGGGTTGAGCAGTTCCGCCAGATGCGCATCGAGCGGTTTGAGCACCGGTTTCGCGGCCTTGCCGGACGAGGCTGCACGGCCGCGGGGAGGAGAGGGAGGCTTCGCCATGGAGCGAACATGGCGCGGGCCGGGCCGATTAACAAGACGGTGCCAGAGCGCTCCTGACATATCCTGACAGCATTCCCGGACCGACCTCGCTATGCAGTCACGCCTTGGTCATGTTCTATCCATCTTTGGGGGCGTATCGTCCGGACTATCGAAAGCTTCACCTCGACTCGGGATGGGCAGACATGGCCGGCAGCGACGAACTCTATCGGCTGGGCATCCAGCGCTTCGGTCTCGGCGGAAAGGCAGATACCCGCGCAAGATTTGCTGGGCGGGTGCGCGATGCGCTCTTCGCGGAAATCGACCCGAAGGCGGCTCTGCTGGGCGATACGCGACTGCCTGACACCGCCCGTTCGATCCAGATCGTCACGGAAATCCAGGAGCGTCAGCGTGAGGCCCGTGCCCGGAAGCGCCAGCTCGCGCAGGCCGAGGCCAAGGCAGCCCCTGCCGGCGGCGCGATGCAGAACAACGACATGGCCGCCGCGCCGGGCGCCATGGACGCCGGCAAGCCTGCCGGTGCGCCGGTCCGGCCGCCCGAGGACCCCGATGCGATTCGCATCCGCGATCTGCTGCTCTATGATGTCGAGGCGCGCTTGCGCCACGCGGTCGCGACCGATCTCGGATTCGCCGAACGCTGGGTGGCATTCTGGTCGAACCATTTCTGCGTGGCGCTGCGCCGTGGCCAGATCATGCAGGGCGTGGCCGGCGTCTACGAACGCGAGGCGATCCGCGCCCATGCCTTCGGGCGCTTCGCCGATATGCTGGTGGCGGTCGAGACCCACCCCGCGATGCTGCACTATCTCGATCAGCGCCAGTCGATCGGCCCGAATTCGCCGGCGGGCAGGCGCCGGTCGAAGGGGCTCAACGAGAACCTCGCGCGGGAAATCCTCGAGCTGCATACGCTCGGCGTCGGCGGGGGCTACAGCCAGCAGGACGTCACCAGTTTCGCCCGCGCGCTGACCGGCTGGTCGATCTCGAACTTCGAGGAGATGATCGACGGCTACGGCGGCTTCTTCTTCGCGCCGAACCGGCATGAACCGGGGCCGCAGGTCGTGCTCGGCAAGAGCTATGGCGATACCGGCAAGGGGCAGGGGCTGGCGATCCTCGGCGATCTCGCGCGCCACCCTTCCACAGCGCGCTTCGTCGCCGGCAAGGTGGCCCGGCATTTCGTGTCGGACACGCCGCCGGCGCCGCTGGTCGCGCGGCTCGAACAGGATTTCCGCAAGAGCGGTGGCGACCTCGCCTCGCTGGCGCGGGCGCTGCTGACCGCGCCGGAAAGCTGGCAGGGGCCGGCAACCAAGCTGCGCACGCCCTACGAATTCATCGTCGCCAGCCTGCGCGCGACCGAGACGCCGGTGGACCGCGTGCCGCGCTTCCTCAACGCACTCAACCTGATGGGCCAGCCACTGTGGAACCCGGAAGGCCCGAACGGGCATTCGGATACGGTTGAGACCATCGCTTCGCCCAAGGCGATCAAGACCCGTCTCGAATTCGCGCTGCAGGTCGCGCGGCCGGCCGCCGGCAAGATCGACCCGCGCGAACGCGCCGAGGCGCTCTACGGCGACGCGCTCTCGACCGAGACGCGAACCGCGATCGCCCGTGCCGAGACGCGGCCGCAAGGCCTCGCTCTTCTGCTGATGTCTCCCGAGTTCCAGCGCCGGTAAAGAGGAAAAGCCATGAAAATCCTCCCTGCCAATACCTGTTGCGAGGCGATGCCGCTCTCCCGCCGGGGACTGCTCGGTGCGGGACTGTCCTTCTTCGCCTGGACCTACATGCCGAGGATCGCCTCTGCGGCGGGTGCGCGCGACCCGCGCTTCCTCACCATCATCCTGCGCGGCGCGCTCGACGGGCTGTCGGCACTCGCACCGGTCGGCGACCCGGACTATCTCGCCCTGCGCGAGGGGCTTGCGCTGGCGCGTTCCGGCGAGAATGCCGGGATCATGATCGACGATTTCTTCGCGCTGCACCCGTCGATGCCGAACTTCGCGCGGCTCTACGCGGCGAAGCAGGCGCTGGTGGTCCATGCCGCCGCCTCGCCCTATCGCGAGCGCTCGCATTTCGACGGGCAGGATGTGCTCGAATCCGGCCTGCCAGGTGTCGGCAAGATCGAGAGCGGCTGGCTCAACCGAGCGATCCAGGCGCTGCCGAAAGGCGAGAAGGTCCAGACCCACGGCGCGCTCGGCGTCGGCGCGGTGACGCCGCTCGTGCTGCGCGGGCAGGCTCCGGTAATGGGTTGGGCGCCACAGCGGCTCGCCGACACCAACGATGATCTCGCCCGCCGGGTGATGGACCTCTACACGCACACTGATCCCGTTCTGGCGAAGGCGCTGCAATCCGGCCTGATGGCGGACATGCTGGCGCGCGGCAGCGAACCGGATACGCGCGGCGGCGGCAATCCCGCGATGATGGCCCGGGCGGCCTCCGGCGCGGCACGGCTGATGATGAAGGAAGAGGGGCCGCGTGTCGCGGTGCTGTCCTTTGACGGCTGGGATACCCACGCCAATCAGGGCGGCGTCAAGGGACGGCTCGCGGATCTGCTCGGCGGGCTCGACGGCGCCTTCGCGACGTTCGAGCGTGAGTTCGGCGCGAGCTGGAAGGAGACGACGATCCTCGTGGTGACGGAATTCGGGCGGACGGCGAAGGTGAACGGCACGGAGGGGTCGGATCACGGCACGGCGACCGTGGCGATGCTCGCCGGCGGCGCGGTGCGCGGCGGGCGCGTGATCGCGGATTGGCCGGGGCTGAAGGCGGCGCAACTGCACGAAGCCCGCGACCTCAGGGCGACGACCGATCTTCGCGCGGTGATGAAGGGCATTCTCGCCGAGCAGTTCGGGTTGTCCGCGGCCGTGCTCGCCGATCAGGTGTTCCCCAATTCTGCCTCGCTCAAACCGATGGCCGGGCTGATCACCTGAGACGGGTCTTGCAACTTCCATCCGAAGCAGGCAGGGACGGCTGAGCTTTCCCGCCTGCGAGCGCTTCGCCCGTGACCTTGCCCCTAAGCCCCTTTGCCATCGAACTCATCGGTTCGGCCGCCGCCGTGATCACCACCCTGTGCTGGGTGCCGCAGGCGCTCAAGGTCATTCGCACGCGCGAGACGCGTTCGCTGTCACTGGTGATGTATCTGATGCTGGCGCTCGGCGTGACGCTCTGGCTCGCCTATGGCCTGCTGATCGTGTCCTGGCCGCTGATCGTCGCCAACGCGATCACGATGGTTCTCGTGGCGGTTATCCTCGGGATGAAGCTCCGGTACGGCTAGAGCCTTTTCACACGAAGTGGAGTCCGGTTCGCGTCGGAAAAGGCGACCAGATCAATCGGGATCAGTGCCCCGGCGTGAGCCGCAGCAATGCGCCGGCGGTCTCGTCCGTCAGCAGGTAGATGTAGCCGTCAGGGCCTTCGACGACATCGCGGATGCGTTCGCCCCGGTCTTCGAGGTAGCGCGTCTCGCCCGTCACCTTGCCATCGCGGATGTCGAGCCGCGCGATCAGCGAACCGGCCAGCGCGCCGACGATCAGGCTGCCGCGCCAGCCGGGGAATTTATCGCCGCGATAGAAGGTGGCGCCGGAAGGGGCGATCGAGGGATCCCAGTAGTAGAGCGGCTGCTCCATGCCTTCCTTGTGGGTGCCGATGCCGATTTTCGCGCCGGAATAATCGACGCCGTAGGTGATGACCGGCCAGCCGTAATTCCTGCCGGCTTCCGGCTTGTTGATCTCGTCGCCGCCCTTGGCGCCGTGCTCGGCGGTGTAGAGCGCGCCGGTCTCGGGGTGAAGCGCCGCGCCCTGGATGTTGCGATGCCCGTAGGACCAGATCTCGGGTCGCGCGCCCGGCGTTTTCAGGAAGGGGTTGTCGGCGGGCACGGATCCGTCCGGCCGGATGCGGACGATCTTGCCGAGGTGGGTCGCGAGGTTCTGCGCGTCGTCGCGGCGGGAATAGCGGTCGCCAAGCGTGACGAAAAGGTTGCCCATCCGGTCGAACACCAGACGGCAGCCGAAATGGTGGTTGGAATTCACGGCTGGCATCTGCCGGAAGATCACCTGGCCGTTCTCGAGTCGCGCGCCGTCGCCGGTGAGCGTCGCCGCGAACACCGAGGTGCCGTTACCGCCCTCGCGCGGCTCGGCGAAGCAGAGATAGAGCCGGCGGTTGGCGCGGAACTCGGGGTCGAGCGCGATCCCCAGCAACCCGCCCTGACTGCGGATATGGAGCGGTGGCAGCCCGGCGACGGGGCCGGACAGCGTGCCGGTGCGCAGGTTGGCGATGCGAAGCCGGCCGGCGCGCTCGGTGATGAGTGCGCGCCCGTCCGGCAGGAAGGCAAGGCCCCAGGGGTTCTGGAGCCCCTTGACGACGACCTCTACCTTCGGCTCGTCCGGTGCTGCCGCCGGCGCCGGGGTGACGCCCGCAGCGAGGGCAAGAGCGACGGCCGGCCCAACGATCTTGTGCGCCATGTTCCGTCGCTCCTGTCTTTCGAAGGTGAAGGCCGAGAGCAGGTCAGACCGGCTGAATGCCGGCCGCCTTGATGATCTCGGCCCAGGTGTCGATTTCCTGCTTGAGGTAGGGCGCGAAGTCCTTCGGTCCACGCGGGTGCAGCGCGAAGCCGAGCGCCGTGATCTTGTCGGCGACCGGCTTGGCCTTGAGTGCGGCGATGATCTCGCTCGACAGCCGATCGACGATCGGGGCCGGGGTTTTTGCGGGGGCGAAGAACGCGGCCCAGGATTCGGCGTCGGCATTCGAGATGCCCTGCTCGCGGAAGGTCGGGACATCCTTCATCTGTTCGACGCGCTGGGCGCTGGCGACGCCGATGGCGCGCATCAGCCCGGCCTCGACCTGCTTAAGCACGCTCGGCAGGGTCGAGAGCGACACGTCGATGCGCCCGCCGATGATGTCCTGCACCAGTGGCGCAGCGCCCTTGTAGGGGAGATGAGCCATCTGCATGCCGGTGCGCTTCATCAGCAGTTCCATCGAGAGATGGGAGCCGGAGCCGTTGCCGGTCGAGCCGTAATTGAGCTTGCCGGGCTCCTTCTTGGCGAGCGCGATCAGGTCCTGGAGCCCCTTGACCGGGAGGTCCTTCTTGACCACCAGCGCATGCGGGAAGGCGCCGACGCCGGCGAGCGGCGCGAAATCCTTAATGGCGTCGTAGCCCGGCGTCTTCATCAGGAACATGTTGTTCCCATGCGTCTGGTTATTGCCGAAAACGATGGTGTGGCCATCAGGATCGGCGGTCGCGACGGCGCGGGTGCCGATCGACCCCGAGGCGCCGGCCTTGTTCTCGACCAGCACCTTCTGCTTGAGGCTCTCTTCCATGTACTGGCCGACGATGCGGGCGATCGCATCGGTCGGTCCGCCGGCGGGATAGGGCACGACGATCGTCACGGCCTTCGACGGGAAGCCGCTCTGGGCGCGCAGCACGGACGGCGCTGCAACAAGGCCGGCTGTGAGACCCAGGAACTGGCGGCGATGAAAGCCGGTGAAACGATCGGTCATGAATTCCTCCATCAATGTCATAAACCCTGCTTTCCGCGACATTTCCTGTCCCGGTGCCGGAAAGAAGGTCGTCTTTTTGCCTCGATCGAGCGCGAAAGCTCGGTTTCTTCTTGAAGGCTTGAGCCAAGAGACATAAAGCGGTCCGGCTTCGTTTGCTAGCCTTGATGCTGGCTCTGCGACGCCGTGCCGCCCGATCCTTCGCGGCGCGCCTTCCATTTCATGAGGAGTGAACTCAACATGGCCTTCCTTGCTGACGCCTTGTCCCGCATCAAGCCTTCCGCGACCATCGCGGTGACGCAGATGGCGCGCGACCTGAAAGCGAAAGGCAAGGATGTGATCTCGCTCTCGGTCGGCGAGCCGGATTTCGATACGCCGCAGAACATCAAGGATGCCGCCATTGCGGCGATCCAGCGCGGCGAGACGAAGTATACGCCGGTGCCGGGCATCGTCCCCCTGCGCGAGGCGATCGCGGCCAAGTTCAAGCGCGAGAACGGGCTCGACTACAAGCCGAGCCAGACCATCGTCGGAACGGGCGGCAAGCATGTGCTGTTCAACGCCTTCATGGCGACGATCAACCCGGGCGACGAGGTCGTGATCCCGGCGCCGTTCTGGGTTTCCTATCCGGAGATGATTGCGCTCTGCGGCGGCACGCCGGTGTTCGTGAACACGAAGATGGAGAACAACTTCAAGCTGACCGCGGAAGATCTCGACCGCGCCATCACGCCGAAGACGAAGTGGTTCATGTTCAACTCGCCGTCAAACCCCTCGGGCGCGGCCTATTCGCGCGCAGAACTCAAGGCGCTCACCGACGTGCTGATGAAGCATCCGCATGTCTGGGTGCTGACGGACGACATGTACGAGCATCTCGTGTTCGGCGATTTCGTCTACACGACGCCGGCGCAGGTCGAGCCGGGCCTGATGGACCGCACGCTCACCATGAACGGCGTTTCGAAGGCCTATGCGATGACCGGCTGGCGTATCGGTTACGCCGCCGGGCCGGACAAGCTCATCAAGGCGATGGAACTGGTCCAGGGTCAGCAGACCTCGGGCGCCTGCTCGATCGCGCAGTGGGCGGCGGTCGAGGCGCTCAACGGGCCGCAGGATTTCATCCCGAAATCGCGCGTGGCCTTCGAGGAGCGGCGCGATCTCGTCGTGTCGATGCTCAATCAGGCGACCGGCCTCAAGTGCCCGAAGCCGGAAGGCGCGTTCTATGTCTATCCGTCCTGTGCGGCGCTGATCGGCAAGAAGGCGCCCTCGGGCAAGGTGCTCGAAACCGATGAGGATTTCGTGATGGAACTGCTCGCGACCGAGGGCGTCGCGACGGTTCACGGCTCGTCCTTCGGGCTGGGGCCGAACTTCCGCGTCTCCTACGCGACCTCGAACGCCAATCTCGAGGAAGCCTGCCGCCGTATCCAGCGCTTCTGCGCTGCGATTTCGTGAGGCACCGCGCGGCGTGACGGAACCGGTTTCCGGCATGCGCGCGCGCCGCGCGGTCATCGGCATCGGTATGGCATTGCTTGTGGCGATGGCCGGGCTTCCTCCGGCTGTCGCGCAGGACAATCCGATGGCCTCGCAGCCGGTCGACGACGAGCCGGAGGTCGCGGTGCCGGCGCCGTCAAGTCCTGCGCCGGCCGCCGGAAATTCTCCGTCCTCAGCGCCGGCCCCCGACGGTGGGCAAAGGGTCGCCGCTTACCCGGCTCACCCCGCGCCGATCCCGCCGGTTCGCCCCTTCTCGATCGACAAGGCACCCGGCGTTGCAACCGAACGTCCGGCTCCTGCTGCGCCGGCGGTCTCGGCGTTCCCGACCCCGCCGGTGGCGCCTTCGCCCGCAGCGCCGCCTGCGCCCCCCGTTGCTCCTCCACAAACGCCGGCGCCAGTTGTCGCGGAGCCTGTTGCTCCGGCAGCAGAGCCCCGCGTCGCCAGCTTGCCGTCCACCACACATCCGGCGACGACAGAGGAAATCGAGGCCGAGGAGGAAAAGGCCCCGGAGCCGATGCTCGTCGAGAAACAGACGGATGCGGTCGATATCGCCTGCCTGCGGCCTGAATTGCTGCGGCTCGTCCGCATCGCCGGCGAACATTTCAAGGGAACGCCGGTCATCACCTCGGGCCAGCGCAATCGCGGGCGGCTCGGCTCCTATCACCGCAAGTGCATGGCGGCGGACTTCTTCGTGCCGGGCGTCGAGCGGGCCAGACTTGCCAAGTTCCTGCGGACCTTGCCGGAGGCTGGCGGTGTCGGCACCTATTGCCACACCAAATCGGTGCATATCGACATCGGCGAGCCGCGCAACTGGTGGCAATGCGGCTTCCGGTTCCGCTTCGCCCAGCGCTGACGGGAATTCGGGTGGCGTGCTCTTCGGAGACATGCCAGTTTCCTCGCCAACACGGTCTTTTCGAGTCGTTCCATGTCAAATGAGAATCAGGCGCCTTCGCCGGCGCAGGCGGGTGCGCGCGCGATGAGCGGCGCCGAATGGGCGATGCTCGGTCTGCTCTCGCTGTTCTGGGGCGGGTCGTTCCTTTTCAACGGC
>JAVTWI010000188.1:0-9123 GCA_032229845.1 Rhabdaerophilum sp. | reverse complement strand
CGAAGGCGGAACAGCCGGCTCGCCGGTTTGTCCTCGCCGCCGAGACGACGTTCGACCGCCTCGGCCCGCATGGCGATGCGGCGCGGCGCGGGCGCTGCTGTCTGCGCGAGGGCTGGCAGCGGCAGACTGGCGGCAAGGCCGATCAGGGC
The DNA here is from genome assembly GCA_032229845.1 of Rhabdaerophilum sp. Classification (GTDB taxonomy): domain Bacteria; phylum Pseudomonadota; class Alphaproteobacteria; order Rhizobiales; family Beijerinckiaceae; genus Rhabdaerophilum. Next base: position 8,974 of record JAVTWI010000188.1, on the reverse strand, counting down.
GTCGCGGCGGCTGGGGCGCGAGAGGGGCAGGCGCAAAGCGGTGTCCAAGCGGCGTCTCCGGCGATTCGATGGTTTCGGCGGTCAATCTAGCGGGCGGCGTGCCGGCGGGCGAGGGCGCCGACGCGGGATCGGCGGGCCGGAAGCGCAGATTTTTGCTGCGGGATGAAAAATCCGTGATATAGACCCGCCCCGCAAGCGGCAGGTTCGGGCTTTGCCCGCGCAATCCGCGCGCTCCTCTCGACGATAGGTCCTCCGGTGCCGCGCCTTGCGGATGCGGCGGCCCGTTCGGCAGGGGATTTCCGCGGGATCAGCCGCGGGGACAGTCGCGGGCGTGGCGGAACTGGTAGACGCGCCGGATTTAGGTTCCGGTGACGAAAGTCGTGGGGGTTCGAGTCCCTTCGCCCGCACCAGCTCCCGCGCCGGAAGGACAGATTTCATCCGCACGCCTGAACCGCGTGCGACATACGGGCAACGGCACGTCTGCGGCGTGCGGCAAACGGAAACGAAAACGGGCCAAAAGGCCCGGCAACGGACATCAAGGTTTATCATGCAGGTTACCCAAACCCTCGCCGAAGGGCTCAAGCGTCAGTTCAAGGTTGCCCTGTCGAAGGACGATCTCAACAACCGTTTCGATACGGAGCTGGAAAACATCCGCGGGCGGGTCAATCTCAACGGTTTCCGCCCCGGCAAGGTGCCGACCGCGCATCTCAAGCGCGTCTATGGCAAGTCGGTGATGGCCGAGGTGGTCTAGAACGCGGTCAACGACGCCAACAAGAAGATCGTCGACGACGCCGGCACGCGCCTCGCGGCCGAGCCGAAGGTCAACATGCCGGAAGATCAGGCGCTGATCGAGAAGGTGCTGGCGGGTGAGGCCGGGCTCGATTTCTCGGTCGATATCGAGCTGCTGCCGACGATCGAGATCGTCGATCACTCGGGCATCGCGGTCGTCAAGTCGGTCGCCGAGGTTCCGGCGAAGGACGTTGATGAGGCGATCGAGCGCATGGCCTCCGCCAACCGTCCGTTCAGCCCGCGCGGCGAGAAGGACAAGGCCAAGGACGGCGACAAGCTGACGATCGACTTCGTTGGCAAGATCGACGGCGTCGCCTTCGAGGGCGGCACCGGCGGCGATGTCGATCTCGTGCTCGGCTCGGGCCAGTTCATTCCGGGTTTCGAGGAGCAGCTCGTCGGTGCCAAGGCGGGTGACAAGAAGCTCGTCAAGGTGTCGTTTCCGGCCGGGTATCAGGCCGAGCATCTCGCCGGCAAGGCCGCGGAATTCGACGTGACGGTGAAGGCCGTCGCCGCGCCGGGCGAACTCAAGATCGACGATGAGCTTGCCAAGAAGTTCGGCCTCGACACTGTCGAGAAGCTGCGCGAGGCGGTCAAGGAATCGCTTTCCGAGGAACTCAAGGACGCGACGCGCCAGAAGATGAAGCGCCAGCTCCTCGACGGGCTCGACAAGCTCTACACCTTCGATCTGCCGCCGACGATGCTGGAAGAAGAGTTCAATGCCGTGTGGCGGCAGGTGAACGCTGACATGCAGCGTGCCGGCGAGACCTTCGACGCCGAGGGCGGCGAAGCGAAGGCCCGCGACGAATATCGCGCCATCGCGGCCCGTCGCGTCCGGCTCGGCCTCGTGCTGGCCGAAGTCGGCCAGAAGGCCGAGATCAAGGTCGAGGACGCCGAGATCACGCAGGCGCTGGTGCTGCGTGCGCGCCAGTTCCCGGGCCAGGAAAAGCAGGTCTTCGAATACTACCGCAAGAACCCGCAGGCGCTCGCCGAGATCCGCGCGCCGCTGTTCGAGGAGAAGGTCGTCGATCATCTCCTCTCGGGCGTGAAGGTCACCGAAAAGACGGTGACCCGCGAGGAACTGATGGCCGACGACGAGCCGGAAGCGGCCGAGAAGGCGGAAAAGCCGAAGAAGGCGCCGGCCAAGAAGAAGGCCGAAAAGGCCGAGTGATCCGGCCCGCCTTTGGAAAATTCAGACGCCGCCCCTCGGGGCGGCGTTTTTCGTTTCGCGTCTCAGAAGTCGAGCGGCGCGTTGTCGATCACTTCCTTCATGACGAAGAAGGTCCGTGTTTGCCGCACGCCCGGCAGGGCGATGAGCTGGTCGCCGTGCAGATGGTTGAAATCCACCATGTCGCGCACCCGGATCTTCAGGAAATAGTCGAAATCCCCGGCCACGAGGTGGCAATCGAGCACGAAGGGGAGCTTCGTGATCGCCCGCTCGAACGCGCCGAAGCTTTCCGGGGTCGAGCGGTCCAGCACCACGCCGACCACCACCAGCGCGCCGCGCTCGACGGCCGCCGGCGCAATTTCGGCCCGGATCGCGCGGACATAGCCCTCATCGATGAGCCGTTGCGTGCGCCGGTGGCAGGTCGCGGCGCTGGTGTTGGCGCGCTTGGCCAGTTCGGCATTCGACATCCGGCCGTCCTTCTGCAGGAGGCGGAGAATCGCGCGGTCTGTCCGATCCAAAGAAGGCGTGATGGAATCTTTCATTTTGATGTCACTTGATGACTGATACTTTCATGTATTATCGAAATGTGATTGATTGTTCAATCGGTTATCGCTATTTCGGGAGCACCTTTCATTCAAGATAGGTTAGCGTGATCCTCGTGGTCAAATCACGAGGAAAGCCGCGCCATGCTTGAGAAATTCGAACGTTATCCGTTGACCTTCGGCCCGACGCCGATCGAGAAGCTGCCGAGGCTTTCCGCCGCGCTCGGCGGGCAGGTCGACATCTACGCAAAGCGCGAGGATTGCAATTCCGGCCTCGCGTTCGGCGGCAACAAGCTGCGCAAGCTCGAATACATCGTGCCGGACGTGCTCAAATCGGGGGCGGACACGCTGGTTTCGATCGGTGGCGTGCAGTCGAACCACACCCGCATGGTGGCCGCCACGGCCGCGAAGCTCGGCCTCAAATGCGTTGTGGTGCAGGAGAGCTGGGTGCCGCACGAGGACGCCGTCTACGATCGCGTCGGCAACATCCTGCTCACGCGCCTGATGGGCGCGGACAGCCGCATCGTGCCGGATGGCTTCGATATCGGCATCCGCAAGAGCTGGGAGGAGGCCATCCAGTCGGTAAAGGACGCGGGCGGCAAGCCCTACGGCATTCCGGCCGGCGCGTCGGTCCACAAGTTCGGCGGGCTCGGCTACGTCGGCTTCGCGGAGGAGGTGCGGGCGCAGGAGGCGCAACTCGGCTTCAAGTTCGATTACGTCATCGTCTGCACAGTCACCGGCTCGACGCATGCCGGCATGCTGGTCGGTTTCGCGAAGGATGGCCGCGCCAACAAGGTGATCGGCATCGATGCCTCCGGCACCATGGAGCAGACGACCGCGCAGGTGATGGAGATTGCCCGCAACACCGCCGCGCTGGTGGAGCTGGGCCGCGAGATCACCGCGGACGATCTGACGCTGCTCCCGGATTATGCCTATCCGGCCTACGGTGTGCCGAGCCGCGAGACCAACGAGGCGATCCGCCTCTCGGCGCGCACCGAGGCGATGATCACCGATCCTGTCTACGAGGGAAAATCCATGCAGGGCATGATCGATCTCGTGAAGAAGGGCTATTTCCCGGCTGGCTCGAAGGTGCTCTACGCGCATCTCGGTGGCGCGCCGGCGATCAATGGCTATTCCTACACCTATCGCAACGGTTGAGATCGGAAGGTGGCGCGGACCGGTTCTGCCGGTCCGTGTCGACAACCATTCGTGAACCTCTTCATGGCATGGCGAAGGGTGCCCCTTTTCAGGCGAGGATTCGTCCTTATCTGACAAGCGCGTTATTCTTCGACGATTCGGCGGGATTCTGCTCACGGGTTCCGCCCTCCAATGTGCTGAGGCCGCGATGAAAGATCCGATTGAGACCTACAATTCCCTGGTGCCGATGGTCATCGAGCAATCGAGCCGGGGCGAACGGGCCTTTGACATTTTCTCCCGCCTCCTGCGCGAACGCATCATCTTCCTGATCGGTCCGGTCGAGGACACGATGGCGAGCCTCGTGGTGGCGCAGCTTCTGTTCCTCGAAGCCGAAAACCCCAAGAAGGAAATCTCGCTCTACATCAACTCGCCGGGCGGCGTCGTGACCTCGGGCCTGTCGATCTATGACACGATGCAGTTTATCCGTTGCCCGGTGACGACGCTTTGCACCGGCCAGGCTGCCTCGATGGGCTCGCTGCTGCTGCCGGCCGGCGAGAAGGGGCATCGCTTCGCGCTCCCGAACGCGCGCATCATGGTCCACCAGCCATCCGGCGGGTTCCAGGGGCAGGTGACGGACATCATGATCCACGCCAAGGAGGTCGAGAGCCTCAAGCGGCGCCTCAACGAGATCTATGTCCATCACACCGGCAACGACTACGACACGATCCATACCGCGCTCGAGCGCGACAACTTCATGACCGCCGACATGGCGAAGGAGTTCGGAATCGTCGATCAGGTGCTGACCCGGCGCCTTGAGGAGCCCGAGGCGCCCAAGGCCTGAAGGCGGCCGAATTGACCCGGATTGTCGGTTTTTCGTCACACGCTGTTTCAAAACGGCGCGAGCGACCGGCTGAATTCATGGCCCCGGACTTGCAACACGCATTTCAACCACTACGCTTTAGGGCGTGGTGTTCCGCGTTGCGGTCCGGATGGCTTTAACGTTTCTTTCGTGACCGGAGCGGGATAGTGTTGCGACAGGCTCGGCCAACTGTTTGGTGGCCGATAACCGGCGATGGCGTTTCCGCGAGGAAACCGGACGCGTCGGAATAGGAGACAGGCGATGAGCAAGACCACGAGCGGCGGCGATTCCCGGAGCACGCTTTACTGCTCCTTCTGCGGCAAGAGCCAGCATGAGGTTCGCAAACTCATCGCGGGCCCGACCGTGTTCATCTGCGATGAATGCGTCGAACTCTGCATGGATATCATCCGCGAGGAATCGAAGACCCTCGTCAAGGCGAAGGACGGCGTGCCGACGCCGAAGGAGATCGCCAAGATCCTCGACGATTACGTGATCGGCCAGTTCTACGCCAAGCGCGTGCTCGCGGTCGCGGTTCACAACCATTACAAGCGCCTCAACCACGCGACCAAGCACAACGACATCGAGCTGGCGAAGTCGAACATCCTGCTCGTCGGACCCACCGGCTGCGGCAAGACCTATCTCGCCCAGACTTTGGCGCGCATCCTCGATGTGCCGTTCACGATGGCCGACGCGACGACGCTTACGGAAGCGGGTTATGTCGGCGAGGACGTCGAGAACATCATCCTGAAGCTGCTTCAGGCGGCAGACTACAACGTCGAGCGTGCCCAGCGCGGCATCGTCTACATCGACGAGATCGACAAGATCAGCCGCAAGTCCGACAACCCCTCGATCACCCGCGACGTGTCGGGCGAGGGCGTGCAGCAGGCGCTCCTGAAGATCATGGAAGGCACGGTCGCCTCCGTGCCGCCGCAGGGCGGGCGCAAGCATCCGCAGCAGGAGTTCCTGCAGGTCGACACCACCAACATCCTCTTCATCTGCGGCGGCGCGTTCGCCGGGCTGGAGAAGATCATTTCCTCGCGCGGCAAGGGCACGTCGATCGGCTTCGGCGCCAAGGTCGAGGCGCCGGATGACCGGCGCGTCGGCGAGGTGTTCCGCCAGGTCGAGCCGGAGGATCTGCTGAAGTTCGGCCTTATCCCCGAATTCATCGGCCGTCTGCCGGTGATCGCGACGCTCGAGGACCTCGACGAGGACGCCCTGAAGCGCATCCTCACCGAGCCGAAGAACGCGCTCGTCAAGCAGTATCAGCGCCTGTTCGAGATGGAAGACGTCGAACTCGCCTTCAACGACGAGGCGCTTGGTGTCGTCGCCCGCAAGGCGATCGAACGCAAGACCGGTGCGCGCGGGTTGCGCTCGATCCTCGAAGGCGCGCTGCTCGACACGATGTTCGACCTGCCGGGCCTCGAAGGCGTCGAGCAGGTGGTGGTCTCGCCCGAGGTGATCGAAGGCAAGGCCAAGCCGCTCTACATCTACGGCGAGCGCAAGGAAGAGGCCGAAGCCGCGAGTGCCTGATGGCGCCGGCAGTGCCCTTATGGATCGAGGCGCGGCGGCGAAAAGCGGCCGCGCCTTTCTTTTTTGCGCAAGGTCAATCTCCTTTTGTTCAAGGCCAGGCCGGTTTTCTTCAAGACCTTGCCGGTTCCCACAAAAGCTCTGCGGCGCTACCCTTGCGGAAGGGCCGAATCGACCCCACGTTCATGCGTAACAAAGGCTGATGCCGAAGCCGTATCGGACGAGCGCCCGAAGAGGGTTCGTCCGGCATCCCGCGCGAGATGAAGCGGGGATGGGGAAACCCGCGGGGGAGGCCGATGCCGTCACATCCCGGCTCGTCCGGGGCCGCGCCCATCACGACCGCAAACCGGTCCGGGGCGGCAAGCTCGAAGGATCAGGACTATGAGTGCTGACAAGAAGCGTCCCCTGCCGGTTCCCGGTTCCACCGAAATGGTGCCGGTGCTGCCGTTGCGCGATATCGTCGTCTTCCCGCACATGATCGTGCCGCTGTTCGTCGGCCGCGAGAAGTCGATCAAGGCGCTCGAAGAGGTCATGAAATCGGACCGCCACATCCTGCTGGCGACCCAGTTCAACGCCACCGAGGACGACCCCGCGATCGACCAGATCTACCAGGTCGGCTCCCTCGCGACCGTGCTCCAGCTTCTCAAGCTGCCGGACGGCACCGTGAAGGTGCTGGTCGAGGGCGTGAGCCGCGCCACCCGTCTGCGCGCCGTCGCCAACGACGCCTTCCTCGAAGCCGAGGTGCAGGTGCTCGCGGAGGACTATGGCGACGCGGTCGAGGCCGAGGCGCTTGCCCGGTCGGTGACGACCGAGTTCGAGGGCTACGCCAAGCTCAACAAGAAGGTTTCGCCCGACGTCATCTCGACGATCGGCGGCATCGAGGATTACGCCAAGCTAGCCGATACGGTCGCGAGCCATCTCGCGGTCAAGATCGCCGACAAGCAGGCGGTGCTGGAGACCGTGTCTGTTCCCGCCCGCCTTGAGAAGGTTCTGGGGCTGATGGAGAGCGAGATTTCCGTTCTCCAGGTCGAGAAGCGCATCCGCACGCGCGTCAAGCGCCAGATGGAGAAGACGCAGCGCGAGTATTACCTCAACGAGCAGATCAAGGCGATCCAGAAGGAACTCGGCGACGAGGACGGCAAGGACGAACTCGCCGAGCTTGAGGACAAGATCGCCCGCACCAAGCTCTCCAAGGAAGCGCGCGACAAGGCCAACCACGAGCTCAAGAAGCTCCGGCAGATGTCGCCGATGTCCGCCGAGGCGACGGTGGTGCGCAACTATCTCGACTGGATCATTTCTCTCCCTTGGGGCAAGCGCTCGAAGGTGAAGAAGGACTTGCGTCTCGCGCAGGAGATCCTCGACGCCGATCACTACGGGCTCGAGAAGGTCAAGGACCGGATCGTCGAGTATCTGGCGGTGCAGAGCCGGGCCAACAAGCTCACCGGGCCGATCCTGTGCCTCGTCGGTCCTCCGGGCGTCGGCAAGACCTCGCTCGGCAAGTCGATCGCCAAGTCGACGGGCCGCGAGTTCGTGCGCATGAGCCTCGGCGGCGTGCGCGACGAAGCCGAGATCCGCGGCCATCGCCGGACCTACATCGGTTCGATGCCGGGCAAGATCATCCAGTCCCTGCGCAAGACGAAGACCTCGAACCCGCTCTTCCTGCTCGACGAGATCGACAAGATGGGCATGGATTTCCGGGGCGATCCGTCTTCCGCGCTGCTGGAGGTGCTCGATCCCGAGCAGAACTCGACCTTCAACGACCATTACCTCGAGGTCGATTACGACCTTTCGAACGTGATGTTCGTGACGACGGCGAACACCCTCAACATTCCGGGCCCGCTGATGGACCGGATGGAGATCATCCGCATCGCCGGCTACACCGAGGACGAGAAGGCCGAGATCGCGCGCAAGCACCTGATCCCGAACTCGCTCAAGAAGCACGGGCTCGACGACAAGGAATGGTCGATCACGCCGGAGGCGCTGCAGTTCCTCGTCCGCCGCTACACGCGGGAATCGGGCGTGCGCAACCTCGAGCGCGAAATCTCCAACCTCATCCGCAAGGCGGTGAAGGAGATCCTGCTCTCGGCCGGTACCGACAAGCCGGTGACGAGCGTGACGATCGACGAGAAGAAGGTCGAGGATTATCTCGGCCCCGCCAAGTATCGCTACGGCATGGCGGAGACCGAGGATCTGGTCGGCGGCGTCACCGGCCTCGCCTGGACCGAGGTCGGCGGCGAACTGCTGACGATCGAAGGCGTCATGATGCCCGGCAAGGGCAAGATGACCGTCACCGGCAACCTCAAGGACGTGATGAAGGAATCGATTTCCGCCGCCGCGTCCTATGTCCGCAGCCGCGCGCTCGAATTCGGCATCAAGCCGCCGATGTTCGACAACCGCGACATCCACGTGCACGTGCCGGAAGGCGCGACGCCGAAGGACGGCCCGTCGGCCGGCATCGCGATGGCGACCGCCATCGTCTCGGTGATGACGGGCATCCCCGTCCGCCGTGACATCGCGATGACGGGCGAGGTGACCCTGCGTGGCCGGGTGCTGCCAATCGGCGGGCTCAAGGAGAAGCTGCTCGCGGCGCTGCGCGGCGGGATCCGGACCGTTCTCATCCCCGAGGACAACGTCAAGGACCTCGCCGACATCCCGGCCAACGTGAAGAACGGGCTCGAGATCGTGCCCGTCTCGCGGATGGACGAGGTGTTGAAGCGCGCGCTGATCCGTCAGCCGGAGCCGATCACCTGGGCCGAGGACGAGGCGACGCCGGCGGCGGCCAAGGCAGCCACCGGCGAGGAGGATATCACCGCCCGCGCGCATTGAGCGGCCTTGGCCGTCACGTGGGAATAAAATCAGCGCCCCGGGATGACCGGGGCGCTTTTCTTTTGCGCCGGCTGCGGGCAGGCGGGCGAAAAGGGCGGCGGTTGCATTGGGTTTCGTGATAATTTACAG
>JAVTWI010000187.1:0-9134 GCA_032229845.1 Rhabdaerophilum sp. | reverse complement strand
CTTCTCCGATCTTGGCCTGGCGATTGCTACGCTCTCCGCGACCTCAACGCGGAAATGCGCCGATGCCCAACGAAACCAACCTCTCAATCGTCAGGTCGATCAGCGAGATCGCGCCGGCCCGCCGCGCTGAAACCGCGCGACCGGAGAGCGATGGCGGGCGCTCGCGGCCCGAAACGTTCGGCGCTCTCGTTTCCGAAACCGTCCATGCCCGGAATAACGACCGCAAGGATGCACCTCCCGCCGAACCCCCGAAGGAGCCGGTCGACCCCCGGCCGGCTCCCGAACCGCGTCGGGCAGCGGAGCCGCGCACCGAACGCGCCCGGCCGCGTCGCTCGGAAGCGGGCGAAGCGCATCACAACGACGATAAGGCGCCCGCTACCGTCGCCAAGACCGACAAGAACGACACTCCCGAGACCAAGATCGACGAGGCTTCCGACGAAACGCCGGCCTGCAAGGACGGTTGCGGTGAGAAGAAGGTAGAGGGAGAGGTCGGCGCGGAGGTCGGGGCGACTGCCGATACGACGACGAGCCAGCCTGCGACGACCGAAACGGCTCCGACGGTTCCCGTTGCGGCTACGGATGCAGTCATTATCGCTGCGGCTGACGCATCCGCCGATTCAGGCGCGCCCGATCCCGCGCCTGTGGGAACGACCACCGACAAGACCGGGGGGATGATGCTACCTCCGGCGGAAACGCCTGCTGCGGCTGCCGAAGCTGCCGTCGAGGCGGCGGGCGCGACGACCGTCGCCGCCGCTGGCGCGGCCAAGGCCGGAACTGTTGAAGCGCCTGCCACCGCGGAAACGGCCGACGGCCAGACGACGGAATCGGGCGCGTCGGTCGATATGACCGGGAGCAAGGGGACGACGGCCGATCTGGCGGCGCGCGGCTTGGCCTCGAAGGCGGCCGGCGACAAGGAAGCTGCAGCCAAGGCTGCAAAAGAATCGGCGGCGAAAGAGGCCGCCGGCAAGGCCGAAGCCGGCGAAGGTGAAGGCAAGACCGGGACGACGGCGGAGTCGGGAAAGAAAACCACGACGCCGGACCTCAACCCGACCCGCCTTTCGCGGGTCGCGGATATGCTGGATTCCTTTGGTCTTTCCCATGCGATCCATCGGCCGGCGGATATCCTCGCCGGGCTCGACCGGGCTGTGCAGGCGAGCGCCATGAACGGCGCAGCCAACCGGGCCACCGAGATCGCGCGCCCGACGCCGCTGCAGATGCTGCCGATCGAGATCGGGATGCACGCGGTGCGCGGAGTGACCAATTTCCAAATCCGCCTTGACCCGGCGGAACTGGGGCGCGTCGACGTCAAGCTCCAGATCCGGGACAATGGCGAGGTCAATGCCAGCCTCGTCGTCGACCGGGTCGAGACGCTGGCGATGCTCAAGCGCGATGCCTCCACCCTCCAGCAGGCTTTCGAGCAGGCCGGTCTCCGGCAATCGGCGGACGGGTTGAGCTTCTCGCTGCGCGGTGAAGGCCAGAACGGCGAGGCCCGCCGCGACCAGGCTCGCGGGCAGGCCACCGACACCCCGGATGAGAATCTGCTTCCGCCGCAAGTCGCCGAGATGGCGATGCGCCGCGCCTATGTTCCCAATTCCAATCTCGATCTGATGATCTGAGGCTTGCGGAGAAATACCATGACCACCATTGCTTCCAGCGCCCTTGCCGCCGCCTCCACCAGCACCTCGACCGGTTCCACCAACACGTCCGCGGCGCGGATCGCCGACAATTTCGACCAGTTTCTCCAGCTGCTGACGACGCAGTTGAAGAACCAGTCGCCACTCGATCCGCTGGATACCAACCAGTTCACCCAGCAGCTGGTGCAGTTCGCGAGCGTCGAGCAGCAGATCAAGACCAACGACAACCTTTCCTCGCTGCTGATCTCCAACAAGACCGCCAATGTCACCAACGCCATGGGTTTCGTCGGTGCGCGCGTGACGGCAGACGGCACGACCTCCGCGCTCAAGGACGGCGCCGCGACCTGGCAGCTCAACGCGCCGCGCACCGGCCAGGCGACCATCACCATCAAGGACAAGAACGGCAACGAGGTCTATTCGACCACCAAGACGCTCGCGTCCGGCGATCAGACGTTCAACTGGGACGGCAAGACCGCCAACGGTGAAAAGGCGGCCGATGGTCAGTACACCATCGTCGTTGCCGCCAAGGATGCCAACGGGCAGGCGATGACGGTGAAGTCAGAAATCTCCGGCACAGTCGATGGCGTCGATGTCACTGGCGACGTTCCGGTGCTCGACGTGGGCGGGATTCTGATCCCCGTCACCTCCGTCAAATCGGTCCGTCGCTGATTGTGTCAGCACTTAGGCGTTTTTTAACAAGCGGGCCTTACCATTCATGAACGTAGTCGTTGCGTTTTGTGAGCGTACCCATGAGTGAACCGCTTCGCCCCCGCGTGAAGTATGTCATCGGTCCCGATGGCAGCCCCTTGACGATCGCCGACCTGCCGCCGCCGGAAACCCGTCGCTGGGTCATCCGCCGCAAGGCCGAGGTTGTCGCTGCCGTGCGCGGCGGCCTTCTTTCGCTCGACGAGGCCTGCTCGCGTTATACGCTGACGGTCGAGGAATTTCTCTCCTGGCAGAGTTCGATCGACGAACACGGGCTCGCCGGCCTGCGCACGACGCGCATCCAGCATTACCGCCAGTAATCGCGCCTTCCCGCGCTTTGAACAGGGCCCGCTAAACGCGGGCCTTTCGGCGTTTCAAGACCGTCCGGATTTTGCCGCCATCATCGCCCGCGCGACATGAACCGCCTCGGCGAGGCTTGACGGGTCGGCGAGGCCCTTGCCAGCGATGTCGAACGCTGTTCCGTGATCGACACTCGTACGGATGATCGGCAGACCGACGGTGATGTTGACGCCCTTCTCGATCCCGTTGAGCTTGATCGGGATCAGCCCCTGATCGTGATATTGCGCGACGACGATGTCGAAATCGCCCTTGCGCGCCCGCATGAACACCGTGTCGGGCGGGAAAGGGCCGGAGATATCGAGGCCTTCCGCCCGAGCCTTCGCCACCGCCGGGGAGATCGTTTCGATTTCTTCGCGCCCGAACAGGCCGCCTTCGCCCGCATGCGGATTGAGCCCGGCGACCGCAATGCGGGGTTTTTCGATGCCCAGCGCCCGGCAGCCCTCCTGAGCCAGTCGAAAGGTCCGCAAGAGATCGGGCTCCGTCACCTTGTCGAGCGCTGCGCGAAGCGAGAGGTGGATCGACACCAGGATCACCCGCAAAGGCCCCTCGATCAGCATCATGCCGAAATCCCTGGTCCCGGTTCGATCCGCGAGAATTTCGGTATGGCCGGGGAAGGGCACGCCGGCCGCGTTGAGGGCCTCCTTGTGGATCGGCGCGGTGACCATGGCGCCGATTTCGCCGCCGCGCGCGAGATCGATCGCGGTGGTGATCGCATCATAGGCGAGACGGCCGCATTCGGCGCGCACGACGCCGGGCGCGAGATTTTCCGGAAGGTTTCCGACGTTCAGGACCGGCACCGCTCCATCGCCAAGGATTTTATCGATCCCTTTTATCGCTGATCCGGGTGGGCATGCGACAATCTGCCGTCGGTTTCCCGCCTGCGCAAAAGCCCGCGCGAGATGGGCGGGATCGCCGATGACGAAAAGATCGCGCGCGGCGGCGGTCGCGAGATATTTCGCGATGATTTCCGGGCCGATTCCGGCGCCGTCGCCCATCGTGATCGCGATCGGAAGGCTCATGAACGTATCTCCAGCCGGTCCGCCAGCCCGGGGGCGGAAAGGAAAGTGAGAAGCCGATGTCGATTTGGCACAAAAAAGTCGGTCGAGTTAACGAGGCGGTAACCATCCACCGGGCAATTCTTGCCTAGCGCAGAAATCGTGCGCCGCGCAATTCGTGCGGTGCGCCTGAACCGGAACCGGATGGTGAGGCAGTGAACGGCATCCTCGAGATCGTGAACAAGCTGGGTCCGCAACGCCTCGTCGCGATGGGCGCGGTGACATTGGCCCTTGTCGGGTTTTTCGCCTTCGTGATGACGAAGATGTCCACGCCGGGCATGGGGGTGCTGTTCAGTGACCTGCCGATCCAGGATTCCAACACCATCACCCGCGATCTCGAGAACCGCGGCATCAAGTTCGAGATCCGGCAGGACGGCGGCACCATTCTCGTGCCGCGCGACATGACGACCAAGCTCCGCATGGAATTCGCCGGCAAGGGCCTGCCGGCCGGCGGCAACGTCGGCTACGAGATCTTCGACAAGTCGGACAGCTTCTCGGCGACGAGCTTCGTGCAGGGCATCAACCAGCTCCGCGCGCTTGAGGGCGAGCTGGCCCGCACCATCAAGGGCATCGACCGCGTCAGCCAAGCGCGGGTGCATCTCGCCATCCCGGAAAAGAAGCTGTTCGACCGTGAGAAGCAGGAGCCGCGCGCTTCCATCGTCGTCAAGACGCGCGGCGATCTCGACGCCAGCCAGATCCGCGCGATCCGCCACCTCGTCGCGACCGCCGTGCAGGGGCTGAAGCCGGAGCGCGTGTCGATCGTCGACGAGACCGGTCGCCTGCTCGCTGACGGCGCCGGCAACGAGACCGATGCCGCCGCGCTCGCGCAGGACAAGCAGTCCGCGCATGAGAAGCGCCTCAGGACGCAGATCGAGGAGATCGTCGCCAGTGTCGTCGGTCGTGGCCGGGCGCGCGTGCAGGTCTCGGCCGACATGGATTTCAACCGCATCCAGCAGGTGACCGACAATTTCGATCCCGAAAGCCGGGTGGTTCGCTCGACCCAGACCCGTACCGAGAACCAGCAGAGCCAGGAAGCGCGCGACAATCAGGTCAGCGTCTCCAAGGAACTGCCGGCCGGACAGAACCAGAATACCAATACGCCGCAGCAGAAAGACGCGACCTCGCGCAACGAGGAAATCGTCAACTACGAGATTTCCAAGACCACCCGCACCGAGATCATCGAAGCCGGGCGCGTCAAGAAGCTCTCGGTCGCGGTGTTGGTCGACGGTATCTACACGCCGGGCGCCGGGGGGCAGATGGACTACAAGCCGCGCACCTCCGAGGAACTCGACCGTATCGCCGCGCTCGTCCGCTCCGCGATCGGGTTCGACCGCAACCGCGGCGACCAGGTCGAGGTCATCAACCTGCGCTTCGCGGAGGGTGTGACGCCGGTCGAGGGCAAGCAGCCGACCTTCGTCGAGCAGATGCTCGCCCTGACCAAGGAAGACGCGCTGCGTCTCGTCGAACTGACCGTCTTCGGCATCCTCACGCTGCTGGTGACGCTGCTCGTCATCCGTCCGCTGCTCCGCCAGATGGGGATCGGCGTGAAGGAGAAAGCCGGTGCCGCGCCGGCCGTGCCGCAGCTGACCGGTCTTGAAGGTGTCATTGCCGCCTCCGGCATGGCGAACGGCGGTCCGAGCCAGATGCTCGCATTGCCGGGGCCGAACGGCGAGGGCGGGCCGGTCGCGGCGAATTCCAACCAGGCCGCGAATGTCAACGTCATCCAGCATGCCCTGCAGCAGAGCGCGGTCGATCACCTCGGCAAGATTGTCCAGGATAATCCGAGCGAATCGACTGCGATCGTCCGGCAGTGGATCTCGCAGACGCGCTGATCGGAAAAACGGGGCTAAGGGGCGAAGAACATGGCCAAGGCATCGAACGCAGTCGAAAAGACACACGACGACAAGGCGAAGGCCGATCTGACGCGGTTCCTCTCGGGGCCGGAGAAGGCGGCGATCATCCTGCTCGTGCTCGGCGACCGCTACGGCGCGGAGATCTGGAAGGCGCTTGAAGAGGACGAAATCCGGACCGTGACCCGCGCCATGTCCCGCCTCGGCGCGGTGACGGCGGAAGCTGTCGAGGCGCTGGTCGGCGAATTCCTGTCGATGATGGCGCAGGGTGGTGCCGTCACCGGCGACTACGATCGCACCGAGGCGCTGCTCACCAAGATCCTGCCCAAGGACAAGGTCTACACCCTGATGGAGGAGATCCGCGGGCCGGCCGGCCGCAACATGTGGCAGAAGCTCGGCAACGTGCAGGATCAGGTGCTGGCGAACTACCTCAAGGGCGAATATCCGCAGACCGTGGCGGTGATCCTCTCCAAGATCCGCTCGGAGAACGCGGCGAAGGTGCTGGCGCTGCTGCCGCACGAATTCGCGCTCGAGGTCGTCAACCGGATGCTGAACATGGAGGAGGTGCAGAAGGAGGTTCTCGATCATATCGAGGAGACGCTGCGCACCGAGTTCATCTCAAACCTCTCGCACACGAGCCGCCGCGACAGCCACGAGCTCATCGCCGAAATCTTCAACTCGTTCGACCGTCAGACCGAGAGCTGGTTCATGGCGGCGCTCGACGAGCGCAACCGCGATTCGGCGCAAAAGATCCGCGCGCTGATGTTCACGTTCGAGGATCTCGCCAAGCTCGATCCGGGTTCGACGCAGACCCTCATCCGCTACTCCGACCGCGACCAGCTCGCGATCGCGCTGAAGGGCGCCGCGCCGTCGATGAAGAAGTTCTTCTTCCAGCAGATGTCGACCCGCGCCGCGAAGAACATGGAAGAACTGATGCAGGGTCGCGGCCCGGTCCGCCTGAAGGAAGTGGACGAGGCCCAGACCAAGATCGTCATTCTCGCCAAGGAACTGGCGTCGAAGGGCGAGATCACCATCGGCAAGAACCGCGCCGAAGACGAACTGATCTACTGAGGCGGAAGCGATGTCAGCGGGTGCCAACACCTTCAGTTTCGGCAGGGACTTCACCAAGGGCGGCAACGGCTCGCCGTTCGTCGAGCCGTCGCGGCGCGTGCCCGTCCCCTACGCCGAGCACCAGCGGCTCATCGAGGAGGCCCGGCGCGAGGCGTTCGAGCAGGGCGTCGAGGAAGGGAAGAAGCAGCAGACCGATCACGAGGCCCTACGCCTCGCCGGGTGCCTTGATGCGATCCTGGCCCGGCTCGAGATCGCGACCATCGAGATGCGCCGGCTGGAGACCGATGCCCGCAACGAGGCCCTTGCCTTCGCGCGGCTCTTTGCAACCAAGCTCGCAGGGCGCATGATCGAGACTGCGCCGATGCAGGCGATCGAGGCGACGGCCAAGGCGATCTTCAACGATCTGCGCGGCACGCCGCACGTGGCGGTGCGCGTCACGCCTTCGCTGGTCGACACCTGCAAGAACCGTCTCGGGCTGATGCTGCGCGAGAACGGGCTCGACACCAAGTTGTTCGTTTTTCCTGACCCGGACATTCCGCTGGGCGATTGCCGGATCGAATGGGCCGATGGCGGCATCGTCCGCGAACGGGAAAAACTCGAAGCGTTGATCGATCGATCCGTGAACCTGCTGTTCCCGGATCAGGACTGAAGACCGAGTGACAATAGAAGGCTGATGAGCATGTCCACCGAAGGCAATTTCCAGCTCCAGGATCTCGAATCCACCGCCGATCTCGTGGCGGCGGCCTACGGCAACGACGAGGAGGGCGCGCCGTCGAGCAAGAGCGCGGCCGACCTCGAACATGTCTTCGATGTGCCGGTGCAGGTCTCGGCGGTTCTCGGCCGCACCAAGATGGGTGTCGGCGAACTGCTGCACATGAGCCCCGGCCATATCCTCGAACTCGACCGCAAGGTCGGCGAGGCGATCGATATCTTCGTCAACGACCGGCTCGTCGCGCGTGGCGAGGTCGTGCTGGTCGACGACAAGCTCGGCGTGACCATGACGGAAATCATCAAGAGCGACCGCTGATCCCGGCGGCGCCTGACGAACGGACCAGAAGCGGAGAACGGCCATGCGGCTTCTCATTGTCGGAACCTTGCGCGGTGAACTGATCACGGCGGCGAAGATCGCCCGTGAGCGTGGCGCCTCGGTCGCCCAGGTCGACGGCGTGGAAGCGGCGATCTCGCACCTGCGGCAGGGCAAGGGCGCGGACCTCGCGATGGTCGATGCGCATCTCGACATCGCCGCGCTCGTCAAGGGCCTCAATGCCGAGCACATCACGCTGCCGATCGTTGCCTGCGGAACCGCGAACGACAAGCGCGCCGCCGTCGCCGCCATCGAGGCGGGCGCGAAGGAATATGTCCCGCTGCCGCCCGATCCCGAGCTGATCGCGGCGATCCTCGAAGCGGTGAGCCGCACCGAGACTTCGCTGGTCTATCGCGACGAGGCGATGAGCCGCGTCCTCAAGCTCGCCCAGCAGATCGCGGGGTCGGATGCTTCGGTACTGATCACCGGCGAAAGCGGCGTCGGCAAGGAGGTGATGGCGCGCTTCCTGCACGAGAAATCGAAGCGTGCGACGCGGCCGTTTGTCTCGGTGAACTGCGCCGCCATCCCTGACAATCTCCTTGAAAGCGAACTCTTCGGTCACGAGAAGGGCGCCTTCACCGGTGCCGTGGCACGGCGCATCGGCAAGTTCGAGGAGGCCGACGGCGGCACGCTGCTGCTCGATGAAATCTCGGAAATGGACGTGCGGCTTCAGGCCAAGCTGCTGCGCGCGATCCAGGAGCGCGTCATCGACCGCGTTGGCGGCCAGCGGCCCGTTCCGGTCGATATCCGCATCATCGCGACGTCGAACCGCAACCTTGCCGAGAGCGTGAAGGCGGGTGAATTCCGCGAGGACCTTCTCTATCGCCTCAACGTCGTCAACCTGAAGATTCCGGCGCTGCGCGAACGGCCGAACGACATCATCGAACTCGCCAACCATTTCGCCAAGCGTTATGCCCAGCTCAACGGGCTTCCGGCACGGCCGATCAGCCATGACGCCAAGCGCGTCCTGCTCGCCAACCCGTGGCGCGGCAATGTCCGCGAACTCGAGAACACCATTCATCGCGCGGTGCTGCTGGCGATGGGGGTTGAGATCGGGCCGGACGCGATCCTGACGCCGGAGGGCGATTCGATCGCGCGCGATGCGAGCGACGCCACCGCCCGCCGCGCGGCGGAAGCGGCAGAGGCCGCGACGCGTGCGCTCGTCGGTCGCACGGTCGCGGATGTTGAGCGCGAGCTGATTCTCGATACGCTCGATCATTGCCTCGGCAACCGCACCCATGCGGCGAAGATCCTCGGCATCTCGATCCGCACGCTGCGCAACAAGCTCAACGAATATGTCGCCGGCGGCATCGACGTGCCGGAGCCGGGTGCGGCGCGCATCGCTGCGGTCTGAGAATTCGGCGCCACGGTAACC
>JAVTWI010000186.1:0-9150 GCA_032229845.1 Rhabdaerophilum sp. | reverse complement strand
AGCCGAGCGGCAGCGCGACGAGGATCGCCAGCGTAGAGCCGATCAGCACGCGGCCGATCGAGTAGGCGAGCTGGATGCCGATGCCCTTGTCATTGGGGCCGCGATCGTAGAACGGCTCCTTCAAGTGCCCCCAGATCGTCTTGAGGACGTCGATCGGGCCCGGCATGGCGGATTTTCCCTGCGTCGCCGTCTGTCCCATCAGCTTGGCGTATTCCGGGTCCATCGCCTGCGTCTGGCCGGTGCCGGACACCGCGAGATGCCAGGCGAGCCCGAAGATGAGCAGGATCGCGATCGAGACGACGCCGGCGCGAAATCCGAGGTTGCTCTCCCGCATGGTTCAGGCCCGCTTGATCTTGAACGAGGCGATGTATTCCTCCGGCTTGCCCGGATCGAAGGTCTTGCCCATCACGACGAAGCTCTTCGAGGGCGAGGCGGGCGGCGCGAGGCCGACTTCCTTCATCAGCTTCGCGGCGTCGGTCGCGAGGTAGACCTGTTTGGCGACGCTTGCGTAGTCGACATCGCCCTTGATCTGCCCCCAGCGCTTCATCTGGGTGAGAATCCAGATCGCGAAGCTCTCGTAGGGGAAGGGGTCGAAATCGATGCGGTCCGGCACCTTCTGCACCTTGCCGAGCCCGTCGGCGAAGGTGCCGGTCAGCACCTGTTCGACCACGGTCACCGGCTGGTTGAGATAGTTCGCCGGCGCGATCGCCTCGGCGATCTGCTTGCGGTTCTCCTGCTTGGTGGCGAAGGCGGTCGCGTCGATGATCGCCTTGAGGAGCGCCGCGTAGGTGTTGGGCGAGCCCGTGACGAATTCCTTCGAGGCGGCGAAGGCGCAGCAGGGGTGGCGATCCCAGATCTCTTTGGACAGGATGTGGATGAAGCCTACGCCATCATAGACCGCGCGCTGGTTCACCGGATCGGGCGCGAGGAAGCCGTCGATGTTGTCGGCGCGCAGGTTCGCGACCATCTCCGGCGGCGGCACGGCGCGGATCTGGACGTCGGTATCCGGGTCGATGCCGTGCTCGGCGAGGTAATAGCGCAGCAGGTAGTTGTGCATCGAATAGTCGAAAGGCACCGCGAACTTGAAGCCCTTCCAGCTCTTCGGGTCGCGCTTGTCCTTGTGCTTCATCGACAGCGTGATCGCCTGGCCGTTGATGTTCTCAACCGCCGGCATCGTATAGGGAATCGGGTTCGAGCCGGCGCCAAGCGTAATCGCCAGCGGCATCGGCGAGAGCATGTGCGCGGCGTCGTATTCCTTGTTGATCGTCTTGTCGCGGACGACGGCCCACCCGGCGGTCTTGATGACGTCGACGTTGAGCCCGTGCTTTTCGTAGAAGCCCATCGGCTTCGCCATGATGATCGGTGTTGCGCAGGTGATCGGGATGAAGCCGACCTTGAGGTCCTTCTTCTCGAGCGGCGCGCCCTGCGCCAGAACCTCGGTGGCTGTCGCGAGCGGGAACAGCGAGGCGATGGCGGCGTAGGCGGTGGACGATCCGACCGCCTTCAGAAAGGCGCGGCGTTCGACATCGCGTGGGAACAGCGCCTGCATCACCGCACGTTCGATGACGCGGCCATAGAGCTTCTCGTCGTTGTCGAGCGGGGCTTCCACGGCCTCGGCCTTCATGGCCCGGTCGTGTTCTTCCGCCGAGCGATGCTGGCCGCAGAGGCAGCCCTTCATGAACCGGACGGCGCTGGAGAAGGGATTCGAGAATGCCGACATGATGCTGTTCTCCTGTCGAGAGGGACGGGAACAGCCGAGCAATCGATGTGCCATATGGGGGACAGGCGGAATTTCCCAGTTCCGTAAAGGAGTTGCGCACGTGCCGATGGCACGGCGCGTGCTACGGAATTTCGTAGAAGACGAGGAATCGTAATGGTTGAACGAAATTTCGTAGCCTGTTCGTGTGGAAATCCCGCGCCGGGGCTGGGGGTCGCGTTCGAATGCGCGGGCGAGGCCCAGATCGTCATCGACCCCCGCGCCGACCGGGTTGTCGATGCCAATCCGCGCGCGGTCGAACTCCTTGGATATTCGAGGGAATCTCTGCGCGCCACCGCCGCGACGGCGCTGCACCCCGGCCAGCGGGCGGCGTTGGCCGTGTTTACCGAAGCTGTGGCGCACAAGGGCCGTTACTGGACCCATGCGCTCTCGCCGCGTCATGCGGATGGATCGCAACTGAAGCTCGAATATTCCGGCGTTCCGCTGCCCGGAGAACAGGCAGATTGCCTGCTGATTGGCCTTCACGACATTGCCGAACGCCAGAAACGGCTGATCGATCGCGAGGCCGACCTGTTCATGCGGTCCGGGATCGGCGAATGGCAGCGCGCCGAGCGCTTCTTTCAGGATATCGAACGCGAGAACCGACTCATTCTCGGCGCCGCCGGCGAGGGCATCTACGGCGTCAACGCGGAAGGCATCACCACCTTCGTCAATCCGGCGGCGGAGCGGATACTGGGCTACAAGGCCGCCGAGCTTGTCGGGCGCGACATGCATTCCGTCGTCCACCACACTCATGCCGACGGCCGGCACTACGACAACCACGATTGCCCGATCTATGCCGCTTTCCGCGACGGCGCGGTGCGCAAGGTCGATACCGAGGTGTTCTGGCGCAAGGACGGAACCCCGTTCTTCGTCGAATATACCTCGACCCCGATCCGCGATCGCGGCAAGCTGCTCGGCGCCGTGATCGTGTTCCGCGACATCACGGAACGGCGCGAGGCCGAGGAGCGGCTGCGCCGCGCGCTGGCGGAGGTGGATCGCCTGCGCGAACGCCTCGAACAGGAAAACGAATATCTCCAGCAGGAAATCCGCGCCGAGACCCGCTATCGTGGTATCATCGGCGCCAGCGCGGCGATGCAGAAGCTCGCGAGCCAGATCGAGCTTGTCGCGCAGACCGAGGCGACTGTGCTGATCACCGGCGAATCCGGCACCGGCAAGAGCCTTGTCGCGCATGCGATCCACGAGGCCAGCCGCCGCGCGAACCGCCCGCTGATCCGCGTCAACTGTGCCGCTATCCCGCGCGAACTGTTCGAGAGTGAGTTCTTCGGCCATGTGAAGGGTGCCTTCACCGGTGCGATCCGCGACCGAGTCGGCCGCTTCGAACTCGCCGACGGTGCGACGATCTTCCTCGACGAGGTCGGCGAAATTCCGCTCGAACTGCAGGCGAAGTTGCTGCGCGTGCTGCAGGACAAGCAGTTCGAGCGCATCGGTGAGGAAACGACGCGGCGGATCGACGTCCGTATCATCGCCGCGACCAACCGCAACCTGAAGGCCGACGTGAAGGCAGGACGTTTCCGCGAGGATCTCTACTACCGGCTCGACGTGTTTCCGATCGATTGCCTGCCGCTGCGCGAGCGGCCGGATGATATTCCGCTTCTTGCCCAGCACGCGCTGGAGGGGGCGATCGCACGGCTCAAGATCGCGCCGGTGAAGCTGTCGCGCGGCGATGTCGAGAAACTCCGGCAGTATTCCTGGCCGGGCAACGTGCGGGAGCTGGAAAACGCCGTCGAGCGTGCGGCCATCCTCGCGGTCAACAATCACCTCCGCTTCGATCTGCCGGGTATCGGCGCCCGCGCCGGCGCGTCCATCGTCCCCAGGGCGGAAGCCCTGGCGCCGGTGCTGACCGAGGCTGATCGCAAGGCGCGTGATCGCGCCAATATCCTTTCCGCGCTCGAAGCGGCGGAATACCGGATTTTCGGCGAAGGCGGGGCCGCCATGCTGCTCGGCCTGCGGCCGACGACGCTGATCTCGCGCATGAAGGTGCTCGGCATCCCGAGGAAGGGGGCCGCCCGCGTCTGAGCGGACGATCTCCGAAGAGGGGCGGCGACTTGCCGCCGATTTCCGATGACTTGCCTCGGCGGTCCGGCTGGGTCAGCATAAGCGCATGGTCGTTCTGGCATCGCCCGATCCGGTAGCCTTCTCGGAAGAAGCCTGGGTGCAGGTCCTGCGCTCGGTTGACGTGGCATATCGCGAGCTTGTCGACCATCAGGTCCAGCTGGAGGAGCGCAACGCCGAACTCGAGGCGATGCGCGGTTTCGTCTATTCGATCATCGGCGCGATGAGCGACGCGCTGATCGTCTGCGGCCCCGCCGGCGAAATCATCGAGGTCAATCGCGCGTTCACCGATCTCACCGGCGCAACCAAGCACGAGGTGCTTGGCACGCATCTGCTGGATTGGTTCGCGCCGGAAGACGCCGCGATGATCAAGCGCGGGCTCGCCGCGCTGGTGCAAGGGCGTCAGGTCAAGATCGCCGAGCACCAGTTGCGCGTTCCCGAAGGCACGACACCGCTCGAGATGAGCGCGACGGCGCGGCTCGACAAGCGCGGGCGCTATGTCGGCGCGGTGCTGATCGGCCGCCCGGTCGGCGAGTTGCGCAGCGCGCTGAGCGCGATGGAGCGCACCCATCAGGCGCTGAAGGAAGCGCAGTCGCAGCTTGTCCATTCGGAAAAGCTCGCCTCGCTCGGCCGGCTGCTGGCCGGCGTGGCGCATGAACTCAACAACCCGATCAGCTTCATTTATGGCAACGCCCACGCGCTCGACCGCTACGCCACCAAGTTCGAGACCTATTTCGCCCGCGTCGAGGCAGGGGCCGGCCGCGAGGAACTGGTCGCACTACGGCGCGAACTGAAGCTCGATCTCGCGGTCCGCAATGTCCGCGACGCGGTGACCGGCGCGCTCGAAGGCGCGGAGCGCGTGCGCGACATCGTCGAGAGCCTGCGCCGCCTCTCTGCGGACGGGTCCGGCCGCATGGAGACCTTCGATCTCGTGCAGATCGCGCAGACAGCGGCGCATTGGGTCATCAAGGGGCGCGCCTCCGCGATCCCGGTCGAGATCGACGCGCCCGGGCCGGTGCTGGCCTACGGCCGGCCGGGCCATGTCCAGCAGGTGGTGATGAACCTCGTGCAGAACGCGATCGACGCGATGGAGAACGTCGAGAACCCGCGGCTTGAACTCTCGATCGGCACCCAGGGCGGCACAGCCATTCTCGATGTGTCGGATGTCGGGCCCGGCGTGCCGGAAGAAATCATGCTGAAAATCTTCGATCCCTTCTTCACCACCAAGCCGGTTGGGCAGGGCACGGGGCTGGGGTTGTCGATCAGCTACAAGATCATGGCGGAGAACGGCGGTTCGCTTTCCGTCGCCAATCGTCCGGGCGGCGGCGCCCGGTTCCGGCTCACGCTGCCGGTCGGAGACGTCGATGGCTGAATTCAACGTCCTCTGGCTGCAATCCTCCGGCTGCGGCGGTTGCACGATGTCCGTGCTGGCGGCGGAAGACCCCGGGCTGTTCGCGACCTTCGCCAACTTCGGCATCCGGATGCTGTGGCACCCGGCCCTGAGCGCGGAGACCGGGCCGGACGCGCTCGCGATCCTCGAGCACATCGAGCGCGGCGAAACGCGGCTCGACGCGTTGCTCGTGGAAGGCGCGATCCCGCGCGGGCCGAACGGCACCGGCCGGTTCCACATGCTGAGCGGCACCGGTCGGCCCATGCTCGATTGGGTGCGGTCGTTGGCGGCCCTCGCAGGCGATGTCGTCGCGGTCGGCAGTTGCGCCGCGTTCGGCGGGGTTTCGGCGGCGGGCGACAATCCGTCCGATGCCGCTGGCCTTGCCTATGACGGCATGGTCGAAGGCGGTATTCTCGGCAGCGCCTTCCGCGCGAAATCAGGCAGGCCCGTCATCAATGTCGCCGGCTGTCCCACCCATCCGAACTGGGTGACCGAAACGCTGATGCTTCTGAGCATGGGCGCGCTCGACGTCGAGGATCTCGACCTTTATCGCCGTCCGCGCTTCTATGCCGATCATCTCGTGCACCACGGCTGCCCGAAGAACGAGTTCTACGAGTTCAAGGCCAGCGCCGAGCATTTCTCCGAGATCGGCTGCCTGATGGAGAACCTCGGCTGCATCGGCACCCAGGCGCACGGGGATTGCAACACACGGCCGTGGAACGGCGAGGGCTCCTGCACGCGCGGCGGCTACCCCTGCATCAACTGCACCGCGCCGGAGTTCGAGGAGCCGGGCCGCGTCTTCACCGAGACGCCGAAGCTCGGCGGCATCCCGATCGGCCTGCCGACCGATATGCCGAAGGCCTGGTTCATCGCGCTTGCCTCGCTCTCCAAGGCGGCGACGCCGAAGCGCCTGCGCGACAATGCCCACGCGCCGCGCATCGTCACGCCGCCGACCGCGCGCAACACGAAGCGCACATGAGCGCGCCGACCCGCATCATCGCCGGGCCGTTCAACCGGGTCGAGGGCGATCTGGAAATACGGCTGGATATCGACGACGGGCGGGTTGTCGCCGCGCGGGTGAACTCGCCGCTGTTCCGCGGCTTCGAGCGCATGCTGCGCGGCAAGGACCCACGCGACGCGCTGACGATCACGCCGCGCATCTGCGGCATCTGCTCCGTCAGCCAGAGCGCGGCCGCGGCACGGGCCCTGGCAGCGGCGCAGGGTCTCGCGCCGACGCCGGAGGGCGCCATCGCCGCCGCGATCATTCATGGCGTGGAGAACCTCGCGGATCACCTGACGCACTTCAACCTGTTCTTCATGCCGGACTTCGCCAAGCCCGTTTACGAGGGAGCCGGCTTTCATGAGCAGGCGATCGCGCGTTTCGCGGCCGGGGCGGGCAGCGCGGTTCGCGCGGCGGTCGACGCACGGACGCAACTCCTGCACATCATGGGACTGCTGGCAGGAAAATGGCCGCATACGCTGGCGATCCAGCCCGGCGGCGTCACCAAGGCGCCCGATGCGCGCGACAAGGTGCGGATCATCGCCCTTCTGCGGGCGTTCCGGGCCTATCTCGAAGCGGATCTGTTCGCCGGGCCGCTGGAAGCCTTCGCCGAACTCGCCGACCCCGAGACGCTCCGGCGCTGGCATCGCGCCGGAACCGCGGGCGACGCCCGGCTTTTCCTCGATGCCGCCGATGCCACGGCACTTGGCGAAATGGGGCGCGGGCCGGATCGCTTCATGTCCTTCGGCGCCTATCACCTTGACGATGGGCCGCTCTTCAGGGCCGGTCTGCTGCGTGGGGGTATCCTGTCCGACGTGCCTCACGACGCGATCGTCGAGGACATCAGCCATGCTTGGATGGAGGGCGGCGCGCACCACCCGTTCGAGGGCGAGACCAGCCCCGATCCGGCGATGGCCGAGCCCGGCTACACCTGGTGCAAGGCGCCGCGCCTTGCCGGCGAGACCGTCGAGGTCGGCGCGCTCGCCCGGCAGATCGTGGACGGCCACCCGCTGGCGCGCGCGCTCGGGCAGGGCGGTGCCGATGCCCGGGCCCGCGACAACGGCCCGCAGCGCGAAAACGCCCCGCGGGGGTGCGCACTGGAAAAGCTCGCGCTCCCCCGCGCTCCCGGCGCCGATTTCATCCGCCACGGCGCGATCCCGGACGAGGGGCGCGGGGCGGGGCTGGTCGAGGCCGCGCGCGGTTCGCTCGGCCACTGGGTCGTGTTGAAGAACGGGCGCATCGCCAACTACCAGATCATCGCGCCAACCACCTGGAACTTCTCCCCGCGTGACGCGGACGGAAGCGCCGGCCCGGTCGAGGCCGCGCTCGAAGGCGCGCCGGTGCGTGCGGGCGAGGTGACGCCGATCGCCGTGCAGCACATCGTCCGGTCGTTCGATCCCTGTATGGTCTGCACGGTTCATTGATGCCCACGGACGGTCTCGGCATCCGGGTGCGGGGGCAGGTGCAGGGCGTGGGCTTCCGCCCCTTCGTCTGGCGGCTGGCGGCACGGATGGGTCTCGCCGGAACGGTCCGCAACGATTCCGAAGGCGTCTGGATCGAGGTGTGGGGAGAGAGCCTCGACGTCTTCCGCTCGGCCCTCGTCGCCGACGCGCCGCCGCTTGCGCGCATCGACGCCGTGGAGGTGCATGCGCTGGCCGGCAACGCACCGCCGGGATTCTCGATCGTCGCGACCGACCGGGCGCTCGCCCGCACCGGCGTGACGCCCGATGCCGCGACCTGCGCCGAGTGCCGAGCGGAGATCGCGGATCCCGCGGCGCGGCGGCATCGCTATGCCTTCACCAACTGTACGCATTGCGGCCCGCGCTTCTCGATCATCGAGGCTATTCCCTACGATCGCGCTGCGACCACCATGCGCACCTTCGCGATGTGCGCGGCCTGCCGGGCCGAATATGACGACCCCGCCGACCGGCGCTTTCACGCCCAGCCGATCGCCTGTCCCGCCTGCGGGCCGCGCCTCTGGTTCGAGGAAGGCGGCGCAGTCCGGCACGGCGATGCGCTCGCCGAAGCAGTGAGGCTACTCAAGGACGGCGGCATTGTCGCGCTGCGGTCGATCGGCGGCTTCCATCTCGCCTGCGATGCGTGCGACGAGGCGGCCGTCGCCCGGTTGCGGGCCCGCAAGCGCCGCCCGGCGAAGCCTTTCGCGGTGATGGCGCCGGACCTCGCGATCATCCGCCGCCACGCTGAAATCGACGCGGAGGAGGAACGCCTTCTCGTCTCGCCCGTCGGTCCCGTGGTGCTGCTGGCGGCGGCGGGCGAGGGGCTCGCGCCTTCCGTCGCGCCGGGGCAATGGACCCTTGGCTTCATGCTGCCCTCGACGCCGCTTCACACCCTGTTGCTCGAAGCCTTCGGCGGGCCGCTGGTGATGACCTCGGGCAATCTTTCCGGGGAGCCGCAGGCGATCGGCAACGATGAGGCGCGGGAAAAGCTCTCCGCCTTCGCCGACGGCTTCCTGCTGCATGACCGGGAAATCGCCCGCCGGCTCGACGATTCCGTGATGCGAGTTGAGGCCGGGAAGCCGGCGATCCTGCGCCGCGCGCGTGGCCTAGCCCCGGGGATGCTGCCGCTGCCGGAAGGGTTCGGGAAGGCGCCGCCGGTTGCCGCCTATGGCGCGCAGCTCAAGGCCGCGCTCTGCCTGACGCGCGACGGCATGGCGCTGCCGAGCCATCACCTCGGCGATCTCGACGATGCCCTGAGCGCCTCGGAGTTCGTCAAGGCCGACCACGACTACGCCGGACTGCTCGACCATCGCCCGGAGATCGTCGCCTGCGATCTCCACCCGGATTATGTGTCGAGCCGCCACGCTGCCGCGCGGGCCGGTGACCTCGGCGTGCCGCTCGCGCAGGTCCAGCATCACCATGCCCATATCGCGTCCGTCATGGCGGACGCCGGCTGGGCGCGGGATCGCGG
>JAVTWI010000185.1:0-9175 GCA_032229845.1 Rhabdaerophilum sp. | reverse complement strand
GGCCAGCAGGGCCGGAATCCCGGCGCCGGTCAGCGCCGAAACCAGCACCGGCGCTCCCTCCCCGCGACGCTGGCTGACTTCCGCTAGCCGCGCGGCCTCGGCTCCGGTCAGAAGATCGGCCTTGTTCCACACCTCGATGATGCGCTTTTCCGCCGCACCGGAGATGCCGAGTTCGGCCAGCACCTGCTTAACGTCGAGTTCCTGCGCCTCGGTGTCCGGGTTGGCGATGTCACGGACATGGAGGATGATCCGTGCCGAGATCACGTCCTCCAGCGTCGCGCGGAAGGCGGCGACGAGCTGCGTCGGCAGATCGGAAATGAAGCCGACCGTATCGGAGAGCACCACTTTCAGCCCGTGCGGCAGCGCGACGGCGCGCGTTGTGGGGTCGAGCGTCGCGAACAGCATGTCCTTGGCCAGCACCTCGGCCTCGGTCATCCGGTTGAAGAGGCTTGATTTTCCGGCGTTGGTGTAGCCAACGAGCGCGACCGTCGGATACGGCACCTTCTCGCGGGAGGCGCGATGCAGGCCGCGGGTGCGCTTGACGTCCTCGAGGTCGCGCTCAAACCGGCTCATGCGCTCCTGGATGAGGCGCCGGTCGGTCTCGATCTGGGTTTCGCCGGGGCCGCCGAGGAAGCCGAAGCCGCCGCGCTGGCGCTCAAGGTGGGTCCACGAGCGCACGAGGCGGGATTTCTGGTAGGCGAGATGGGCGAGTTCGACCTGCAGCCGCCCTTCGCGTGTCGAGGCGCGGCGGCCGAAAATCTCGAGGATCAGCCCGGTCCGGTCGATGACCTTGGCCTTGAACGCCTGTTCGAGGTTGCGCTGCTGCACCGGCGAGAGCGCGCAATCCATCATCACGAGGCCGATTTCCTCGGCCTCGATCCGGCGCGCGATCTCCTCGACCTTGCCCTGGCCGATGTAGGTCGCCGGACGGGTCTCGCGCAGCGGAATCGCAAGCGAATCAACGATCGCGAGGTCGATCGCCATCGTCAGGCCGACCGCCTCGTCGAGCCGCGCCTGCGGCGAACGCAGCGACAGCGAACCGGCATGGGCGGCGCTGCGGTCGCTGAGGTATGGCCCGACAACGAGCGTGCGCGTTTGCAGCGCGATCGCCTTTTCAGGTTCGAAGGCGGCGCCCTTGGCCTTTTTTGCCGGCGGGGTTGGATTCTCGCTCGTGGCTCTGTTCCGTTCGTGATCCCGGCAGGGCTGGTCCTTGCGGTCCGGGCCTGCTCAATCCTCGTCGTTCGGACCCGGCAGATGGATCGGCGCGGCGGGCATGATGGTCGAGATCGCGTGCTTGTAGACGAGCTGGGACACGCCATCGCGTTTCAGCAGCACGCAGAAATTGTCGAACCAGGTCACCGCGCCCTGCAGCTTGACGCCGTTGACGAGGAAGATGGTGACAGAAATCTTGTTCTTGCGAACGTGATTGAGAAAATTGTCCTGTAGACTGAGGGCTCGTTCGGTAGCCATTCCGTCAACTCTCTTGTTCTTGGCACGCTTGCGCGCGCTGCATAGGGGGTGCGCAATGCTTGTTGCACTGCAGCGTTCCGTTCAATCCTGCACGAATTCGCGTCGCTGCCAAGGGGTCTTGTATACGAAGTTCAAATCCCCAGCGACTTGAGTTTTCGGTGCAACGCCGAGCGCTCCATGCCGACGAATTCGGCCGTGCGCGAGATATTGCCGCCGAAGCGGTTGATCTGGGCGATGAGATATTCGCGCTCGAACACCTCCCGCGCCTCGCGCAGGGCCATCGAGAGCAGCTTCTCGCCGCCGGCGCCGTTCGGGGTCGCCGGGGCGGAGGAGCCGACATCCTGCGGCAGCATCTCGGCGGTGACCTCCTGGCTGGCGTCGCCGCCGGCGAGGATCATCAGCCGTTCGATGTTGTTCCTGAGCTGGCGGACATTGCCCGGCCAATCGTGCGTCTGCAGGATGGCCATGGCGTCCATCGCGATCTGGCGTTTCGGCAGGCCCGAGGAGATCGCGATCTGCTGCATGAAATGCTCGATCAGTGCCGGAATGTCCTCGCGCCGCTCGGCGAGCGCCGGCACGCGGATCGGCACCACGCCGAGGCGGTGGTAGAGGTCCTCGCGGAAGCGCCCCGCCGCCACCTCTTCCTGCAGGTCGCGGCTGGTGGAGGAAATGATGCGCACGTCGACATGGACGCGCGCGTTACCTTCGACGCGCTGGAAATTCTGGTCGACCAGCACGCGCAGGATCTTGTTCTGCGTCTCGCGCGGCATGTCGGCGATCTCGTCGATGAAGAGCGAGCCGCCATGCGCCTCCTCCAATGCGCCGATGCGCCGGGTGCGGGCGGCGTTGCCCTCGATGCCGAACAGCGCCTCTTCCATCTTCTCGGGCGTGATCGCGGCGGCGTTGATGATAACGAAGGGGCCGGTCGCGCGCTGGGAAAGCTGATGGAGCGAGCGGGCGCAGAGTTCCTTGCCCGAGCCGGGCGGACCGGAGACCAGCACGCGGGCGTTCGTCGGCGCGACGCGCTCGATCTGCTGGCGCAGCTGCGACATGATAGTCGAATTGCCGACAAGGCCATCCGGCACGCCGGATCGGGTCTTCAGGTCCTTGATCTCGCGCTTGAGCGCCATTTGTTCGAGCGCCCGCTGCGCGACCAGCACCAGCCGGTCGGCCTTGAACGGCTTCTCGATGAAATCGTAGGCGCCCTGCTTGATGGCGGCGACGGCGGTTTCGATGTTGCCGTGGCCTGAGATCATGACGATCGGGATTTCCGGATGCAGTTCCTTGATGACCTCCAGCAGTTGCAGGCCGTCGAGCCGGCTGCCCTGAATCCAGATATCGAGGAAAATGAGGTTCGGGCGACGCGTCTCGATCGCCGCCAGCGCTTCGTCGGCGTGGCGGGCGGTGCGCGTCGAATAGCCTTCATCGTCGAGAATACCGGCGACGAGTTCGCGGATATCGGCCTCGTCATCCACGATGAGAATGTCGCTTGCCATTATCGGGTTTCCTCGGTTGTTCCGGTTGTATCGGGCTTGTGGCCCTGAGGCGCCTCGGCGGTTTCGACCGCCGCAAGGCGCGGCAGATGGATGCGGACGAGCGCGCCGGGCTGGTCGATGCCGTCGACCGGCTTCGGATCGAGCAGTTCGATCCGCCCGCCGTGATCCTCGAAGATCTTGGCGACAATCGGGAGACCGAGGCCGGTGCCGCCGTCGCGCGTTGTCATATAGGGTTCGAGCAGGCGCTGGCGGTCTTCCTTCGGGAAGCCCTTGCCGTTGTCGCGGATGTCGATCACCAGCATGTCACCGCCCTCGGCGAGGCCAATGTCGATGCGCCCTGCCCCGGCCTCGCCGGCCGGCGATTCCGCAA
Source organism: Rhabdaerophilum sp. (assembly GCA_032229845.1). Classification (GTDB taxonomy): domain Bacteria; phylum Pseudomonadota; class Alphaproteobacteria; order Rhizobiales; family Beijerinckiaceae; genus Rhabdaerophilum. Next base: position 5,839 of record JAVTWI010000185.1, on the reverse strand, counting down.
TCGCCTCGCAGGCGTTCTTGATGAGGTTCTGCACCGCCTGCGCGATCAGCCGCCGATCATAGCGCGCCATCACCGGGTGATCCGGCAGGGTATCCTCGATCGCGATCGACGGGTTGCCGACGCGCATCAGGAACGCGACCTCGCGCAGCGTGGCCGTCAAATCCTCGTCTTTCGGCTGCGGCTTCGGCATCCGCGCGAAGGACGAGAACTCATCGACCATGCGCTTGATGTCCTCGACCTGACGGATGATCGTATCCGTGCATTGGTCGAAGACCGGGCGGTCCTCGGTGATCACCTTGCCGAACTTGCGGCGGATGCGCTCGGCGGAAAGCTGGATCGGGGTGAGCGGGTTCTTGATCTCGTGGGCGATGCGCCGCGCGACATCCGCCCAGGCCGAAGTGCGCTGCGCTGTGACGAGATCGGTGATGTCGTCGAGCGTGATGACGTGGCCGCCGGTCGAATCCGCCGTGATGCGCACCGAGAGCGTGCGTTCGAGGCCGCGCCGGCGCAGCATGATCTCGGTCTGCAGCAGTCGCGGCATGCCCGAACGCGCTTCCTCGATCGTCGCAGCGATCTCGGGCAGCACCTCGGTGTAGTGCCGGTCGTGGATATCCTGATCGCCGAGGAGCAGGATCTGCCGCGCCATCGGGTTGATGAGGCTGACCTGCCCGCCGACATCGAGGCCGATGACGCCTGCCGGCACGCTCGAGAGCACCGCCTCCATGAAGCGGCGGCGGCGGTCGATCAGCGCGTTGGCTTCGCTGAGGCTGTCGTGCTGCTCGCGCAGCACGCTCGTCATGTTGTTGAAGGTTGCGCCGAGCTGGGCAAGGTCCGCCCCCATCTTGGCGTGCGGCACCTGGACATAGAGGTTGCCGGCCGAGACCTGATCGGTCGCCTGCATCAGCCGGCGGATCGGGTCGACCAGCTTGTCGGCGAAGCCCAGTCCGAGAAGAACGGAAGCCAGCAGGCCGATCAGCGTCAGCAGCGCGAAGACGAGCACGATGCCGAGCTGCGTCGCCTTGCGACGCTGTTCAAGCACCTGATATTGCGTGATGCCCGACCGTGCGATCACCGGAAACTCCAGCATCCGCGGATCGATGCCGCGCGCGACCATCAGGAAGGAATCGGTGCCGAAGCTCTTCAGCTGCACCAGCCCGCCGATGGATTCATGGCTGAACAGGCACGGCGGCTCCTCCGTGGACGCGTAGCGGAAATCCTCTGGCGAGACCACCGGCGGCGTGACCGGCTTGCGCGCATCGACTTGCGCCTTCTCCACCATCGTGCCGTCTTCCTTGAAGATGACGGCGTAGGGAAAGCCGAGCGCGGCGGCGCGGCCGTTGAGGAAGCTCTGGAAGCCGGCCTGATTGTTGATGAAGAAGCCGCTCGAACCGGCACGGTCGATATCGCTCGCCATCAGCCGCGTCTCGCGGATCAGGTTCTGGCAGATCTGCTGCTGGAAATTGCGCGAGATCACATCCGCGTTCTGCACGAGCGCGCGCAGATCGCCCGAGAACCACGGCGTCAGGCCCCTTTCCAGCGCGATCACGGCCGCGCCCGCCACCAGCGCCGTCGGCACCGCCGCGACGAGGCTGAACAGGCTCACGACGCGGCGGTGGAGCCGTGCCCCCGCCAGCCCCGCCGGATTGGCGCGATGCAGACGCCAAAGCTGGCGCACGACGATCAGCAGCAGCGCGAGAATGAGTGCGATATCGACGCCGAGGAAGATCAGCGTCGTGCGATCGTCGGGCTCGACGCCGAGCGTGCCCATCAGGAACAGGAAGGTTCCGACCGCCGCGAGCAGCGAGGCGATGACCGCCGTCGTCGCCCAGACCGAGCCGCCCCGCTCGTCAAGTGCGCCCGGCTGGCTTCCTGCCGCCGCTGTCGCGCTCGCCGGTTCGGCGCTATCGGACAAGTCTTCCGGTGTGGTGCGGTCGGTCATCAGCGCCACCGCCTTGTGCGGAACCGCCCTGAAGCCGCGCCGCGCGCCATGCGCAACCGGAAATTGTCAACGGAAAGGACCACGGAATCGCTCGCGAAACAGATTTTCGGCTCGCTGCGCGGGACAGCGACTCGGTTCGGGCCAGAGACTGGCTCGAATGACTCATAATCGCAACACTGTTGTTGAATTGCGACAATTCTGGGGCGGGATCACCCCACCGCGCTTGTCATGCGGATGCCGAGTTCACGGATTTTCTTGCGCAGCGTATTGCGATTGAGGCCGAGCAGATCGGCCGCGCGGACCTGATTGCCGTTGGTGGCAGCCAGTGCGGCGGCGACGAGCGGGCGCTCGAATTCGACGAGCAATCGGTCGTAAAGGCCCTCGGGCGGCAGTTCGTCGCCGAAGCGGGCGAAATAGGTCTTGAGATAGCCACGGAAGAAGCTTTCCAGCGTCTCGCCGGTGGTCGTCGCCTCGACGATGCGCGGTTCGGCCTCGCGCGGCGCGGCGCGGCGGACCAGCGCCAGTTCGTTCTCGATCGCCTGAATGCCGATCACATCGTCGGGGTGGAGCGCCGCAAGCCGGCGCACGAGGTTTTCGAGTTCGCGGATATTGCCCGGCCAGTCGTGCCGCTTCATCCGCTCCAGCGCGGCCTGATCGAAATTCTTGCGCGGCAGGCCTTCCTTCTCGGCGAGCGCGAGGAAGTGGCGGGCGAGATCGGGAATGTCGCCGAGGCGCTCGCGCAGGGGCGGCAGGCGGATCGGCACGACCGAGAGGCGGTAATAGAGATCCTCGCGGAAGAGGCCCTTCTCGATCAGCGTGATGAGGTCCTTGTTGGTGGCGGCGACGATGCGGACATCGGTCTTGATCGGCGTGCGGCCGCCGACCGTCATGTATTCGCCCTGCTGGAGCACGCGCAGCAGGCGCGTCTGGGCCTCCATCGGCATGTCGCCGATCTCGTCGAGGAACAGGGTGCCGCCCTCGGCCTGCTCGAACCGGCCCTGGCTGCGCTGGGCGGCGCCGGTGAAGGCGCCCTTCTCGTGGCCGAAGAGTTCGCTCTCGATGAGATCGCGCGGGATCGCCGCCATGTTGATGGCGACGAACGGGCCCTTCCGGCGACGGCCGAAATCGTGCAGCGCGCGGGCGACGAGTTCCTTGCCGGTGCCGCTCTCGCCGGTGATCATCACCGTGAGGTCGGTGTTCATCAGCCGCGCGAGCACGCGGTAGACGTCCTGCATCGCGCCGGAACGGCCGACCAGCGGGATTTCCTCGCTCGGCTTGCCGGCCTCGGCCTCGGGTTTGGTCTCGACGACGGGAGCCTTCTTCGCCTCGCTGCCGGCCAGCGCCTGGCCGACGATGCGGATCAACTGGTCGAGGTCGAACGGTTTCGGGAGATATTCGTAGGCGCCGCGCTCCGAAGCGCGGATGGCGGTCATGAAGGTGTTCTGCGCGCTCATCACCACGATCGGCAGATCGGGGCGCGCCTTCTTCATGCGCGGCAGCACCTCGAAAATGTTCTCGTCCGGCATGACGACATCGGTGATGACAAGGTCGCCCTCGCCCGCTTCCACCCAGCGGGACAGGATATGGGCGTTGCCGGTGGCCCGCACCTCGTAGCCGGCCCGGATCAGTGCCTGAGAGACGACCGTCCGGATCGCCAGATCGTCGTCCGCGACAAGAATCAGTGGTGCCATGCCTGTCGGGCCCTCTTTCAGTTCATCCGGCGGCGCTGCGCTGCGCCGCTTCTAGATCGTCAGTGCTCCCGCGCGTGGTGCATCGGCAGCAGGATACGGAACAGGGTCTGACCCTTGATCCGCTCGCATTCGATGACCCCGCCGTGATCGCTCACGACTTTCGCCACCATTGCAAGACCGAGGCCAGAACCAGAGGCCTTGCTGGTCACGAACGGTTCGAAAAGATGCGGCACCAGGTTTTCCGGAATGCCGGGACCATTGTCGTAGATGCAGACCTCGAACGGCAGCGCCACGCGCTGCGCGCTCGTCGGCACCATGACCGAAACGCCGGGCCGGAACGCCGTCGAGAGCACGATCCGGCCGCCCTCCGTCTCGGGTCCGATCGCTTCCGCGGCGTTTTTCACAAGGTTGAGAATGGCCTGGACGAGCTTGTCGCGATTGGCGAGGATCGGCGGCAGCGAGGGGTCGAAGCGGTTCTCGAAGGTGATGTGGGCGGCGAAACCGCTGGTCGCGAGCCGCGTCACATGGTCGAGCACTTCGTGAATGTTGACGGGCGCCATCGGCAACGGCCGCCCGTCCGAGAAGATCTCGAACCGCTCGACAAGGCGGACGATGCGGTCGACTTCGGAACGGATCAGCGTCGAAAGCGGCTTCTCCGCCGCCGGCAGCGAATGCTCGATCAGCTGCGCCGCGCCGCGGATGCCGGAAAGCGGGTTCTTGATCTCGTGTGCCAGCATCGAGGCCATCGCGCCGACCGAGCGCACGGCGTCGCGGTGCGTCAGCTGGCGGTTCATCTTGTCCATGATCGCGCGCGGCTGGATCACCAGCAGGATCTCGTCCTTCCGGTCGACGAGCGGCGAAGCGTAGATATCGGCGATGTAATCGTTTTTCGCGTTGCGGCCCGAGGAGAGATCGATGCCGTATTCGGTGACGCTGCCGCCCTTCTCCCGCACATGTGCGATCAGTTGCAGCAGCGGCGAGTTGGGCGGGACGAATTCGGCGAGCACGCGGTCGCGCAGGCGCCCGCGGCCCGCGCCCAGCAGCGGCTCGGCGGCGGAATTCGCGAAGACGATCCGGTTTCTGCCGTCAAGTTCGATGACGGGCATCGGCATCGCGTCGATCAGGGTTCGCAAGATGCAGGCATCCTTTCAGGTCTTACGTCAGGCCGCCTTGCCGGGGAGCGGCGCGTCGATGGCGCGGAACAGCGAGTCGAGAAAGCGGGAAACGCGTTTTGCATCATCCGCTTGCAAGATTTCCGCCAGCTCCCGCCGATCGAGGCGGGCGCCGCGGCGGATGGCTTCCTCGGCGTAGGCTGCAACGTGCTTGCGGGCGTGGCGCACGCCCTGCCGTTCGCCCATTGTCGTCACGAGGCAGAGGTAGTGGCTCACGGCCGCTTCCGCCAGAGCCGTCGGCGCCAAATGCGGGGACGCGGCGCCAGACAGGTGCGCGGCGATTTCCCCCACCAGCCACGGCCGCCCCAGGGCCCCGCGCCCGATCATCACCGCGTCGGCGCCGGACTGTTCCAGCGCGGCCTCGGCATCGGCGGTGCTGGCGATGTCGCCGTTGACGATCAGCGGCAGCCGCGTCGCCTCGCGGACGGCGCGAACCGCGCGCCAATCGGCCCGGCCCTTGTAAAACTGCATCCGTGTGCGGCCGTGCACCGTCACCAGCGAAAGCCCGGAATCCTCGGCGCGGCGCGCGAGTTCGGCGGCATTTTTCGTAATTTCATCCCAGCCGAGCCGCATTTTCAGCGTCACCGGCACGCGAACCGCTTGCCGCACGGCATCGATCAGCGTCTGCGCGTGGTCGAGGTCGCGCATCAGGGCGGAGCCGGACCAGCCATTGATGACGCGCTTGGCCGGGCAGCCCATGTTGATGTCGATGACATCCGCGCCGGAAGCCTCCGCCACGCGCGCACCCTTTGCCATCGCCTCGGCCTCGCAGCCGGCGAGCTGGACGATGTGGAGCGGCAGCCCCTGCCCCTCGGCACGCAGCCGCGCCTCTTCTTCGCCGGCGGCGAGCTGGTCGGCCGCCACCATTTCGCTGACGACCATCCCCGCGCCGAAGCGATGGGCGGCCAACCGGAAGCCGTGATCGGTCACGCCGGACATCGGCGCCAGCGCTGCCGGTCCCGGCAGGGTGTAAGCTCCGATCCGGAAAGGTGCAATTTTCATGATCATTACGCCTATAAAATAGGAAAAGCGCCTCT
>JAVTWI010000184.1:0-9181 GCA_032229845.1 Rhabdaerophilum sp. | reverse complement strand
GGCTATCACGGCACCGGCAAGTCGACGCACATCGAGCAGGTCGCGGCGCGGCTCAACTGGCCGTGCGTGCGCGTCAACCTCGACAGCCACGTCTCCCGTATCGATCTCGTCGGCAAGGATGCCATCGTCCTGAAGGACGGCAAGCAGGTCACCGAGTTCAAGGACGGCATCCTGCCCTGGGCCTACCAGCACAATATCGCGCTGGTGTTCGACGAATACGACGCCGGTCGTCCTGACGTCATGTTCGTCATCCAGCGTGTGCTCGAAAGCTCGGGCCGGCTGACGCTGCTCGACCAGAGCCGCGTGATCCGTCCGCACAAGGCGTTCCGCCTGTTCGCGACAGCCAACACCATCGGCCTCGGCGACACCTCCGGCCTCTATCACGGTACGCAGCAGATCAACCAGGCGCAGATGGACCGCTGGTCGATCGTCACGGTGCTGAACTACCTCGCGCACGACAAGGAAGTGGATATCGTGCTCGCCAAGGCCAAGCACTTCCAGACCAAGGAAGGCCGCGAGACCGTCAACCGCATGGTCCGCGTCGCGGATCTGACGCGCAACGCCTTCATGAACGGCGAACTCTCGACCGTCATGAGCCCGCGTACGGTGATCACCTGGGCCGAGAACGCCGCCATCTTCGGCGATCTTGGCATGGCGTTCCGTCTCACCTTCCTCAACAAGTGCGATGAGCTGGAGCGCGCCCTTGTGGCCGAGTTCTACCAGCGCTCGTTCGGACAGGAGTTGAAGGAAAGCGCGGTCAACGTCGCGCTGAGTTGAGGCGATGGCCCTTGTTCAGGTCGATACTTCGCGGTTCGATGAAGTCCGGCAGGCGGTTGCCTCCGGGCTGACGCGTTACAATGATCGCTTCCTGCCGGTGCAGCGCGATCGTCATCCTTTCGCTTTGTCCGTGCGGGATGATGCCGGCGCTGTTGTCGGCGGGCTGATCGGCGAGTTGCGCATGGATTATCTCTACGTCGATCTCCTCTGGATCGACGAGAGCCAGCGGGGCACAGGGGTCGGCAAGCGCTTGATCGATCTGGCGGAGTCCGAGGCACGCAAATTCGGCGCGACGCATATGCATCTCTCGACCTGGTCGTTCCAGGCGCCGAATTTCTACAAGGCCAACGGCTTTGAGGAATTCGGGCGGATCAAGGATCACCCGGCCGGGCACGACAACATCTATCTGGTGAAGCGCTTTTCATGACCGGGGTCCGCGCCCTGTTCTTCGATGTGTTCGGCACGCTGGTGGACTGGCGCGGCAGCATTGCGCGCGAGGTCGAACGGCTTCAGCTTCCCGTTGACGGTGGGGCTTTTGCCGATGCCTGGCGCGGGGAATACCAGCCCGCCATGCAGCGCATCCGCGAGGGCGGGCGCGGCTATGTGAAGCTCGACACGCTCCATCGCGAGAACCTCGATCGTATTTTGCCGCGCTTCGGGCTCGACGACATGAGCGAAAAGGATCGTGCCGCGCTCAACCTCGTCTGGCACCGGCTCGATGCCTGGCCGGATGTCGTGCGCGGCCTTCGGCTTTTGCGCGTGAAGTTCCTGCTCGCGCCGATGTCGAACGGCAATATCTCGCTGATGGCCGAGATGGCGCGGCACAACGGTTTCCACTGGGATGCGATCCTCGGTTCGGAGATCGCGCGCGACTACAAGCCCAAGCCCGGCGTCTATCTCGCCGGCTGCGCGGCTTTCGATCTCGAGCCGGCGCAGTGCATGATGGTCGCGGCGCATTCGGACGATCTCGCCGCCGCAGCGGCGCTGGGCCTCAAGACCGCGCATATCGCCCGGCCGGATGAGCACGGCCCCGGCAAGGGCGAGGCGGAGCCGCGTGTCCCGGTCGATGTCGCCGCGTCGGGGCTCGTCGATCTCGCGGAAAGGATCATCGCATGATTGGGCCGCTGCTCAACCGCCGCCAGGCGCTGCTCGCGGCTTTTGTCGCGGCACTGGCGCCGATGCGGGCGCAGGCGAAGGAGCCGGCGTTCCGCGGCACGCTCGATCGGGCGGGCGCACGGCGTCTGGCGGCGTTTGCACAGACCCATATCGATACGCTGTGCCGGATCGAGATTTCCGTTGCCGCGCAATCGGCGGACGGCGCGGCGTTGATCGAGGAGGACAGGCTTGTCGTAAAGGGCGATGACGGCAAGCTGGAATTCTGGTTCCCTGTCGCATCGGTGAAGGCGCGTGGCAAGGTCTTCAAGGCCGGCGGCCTTCTCACCCCGCTGCGCGGCGAGCCGGAAGACGGCCTCACGCGCTACGAATTCAACATGCTCGGCTGAGTGACATGACCTCGAACTCGAAAAACAACCCCGCCGCGAAGGACAGCCCGGTCGAACCGTTCAAGAAAGCGGTTTCCTCGGCCCTGCGCGCCATGGCCGGCAAGGGCGAGGTCGATGTGCAGTTCGCCGCCGACCGGCCGAGCCTCGTCGATGCCGGCGAGGTGGTGCGCGCGCGCCTGCCCGAGCCGCCGCGCAAGCCGACGGCGAAGGATGTCGCCATCCTGCGCGGCCATGCCGACAGCTACGCCCTGCGCCTCGCCTGCCACGACGACAAGCTGCACCGCCGGCTGATGCCGGAGGGTCTGGACGCCCGCAAGGTGTTCGAGGCGGTCGAAGCGGCGCGCTGCGACGCGATCGGCGCCAACCGGATGGCGGGCGTCGCCACCAATCTCGGCGCGATGCTGGAGGACCGTTATCGTCGCTCCAACCTCGCCGAGGTCAACGACATCGCCAATGCACCGATGGAAGAGGCGGTGGCGATGCTGGTGCGCGAGCGCCTAACCGGGCAGAAGCCGCCGGAATCCGCCGCGCGGATCACCGATCTCTGGCGCGACAACCTCGAGGATCGCGCCGGCAAGACGCTCGATTCGCTCCATGCTAATATCGAGAACCAGCAGGCCTTCGCGAAACTTGTCCAGCAGATGCTCGTCGATCTCGGCATGGTCGAGGCCGATCCGATGGGGCAGGACGACGAGGACGAGAACAACGACGACGGCGATGACGGCGACGAAAAGCCGCAGGAAGGCGAGAGCGGCGCCGCCGAGGAGAACGAGGGGTTCGATCTCGAGGAGACGGACGCGCTTTCTGACGACATGAGCGAGGGCGCGCAGGAAGCCGCCGATGCGCCGCCGGGCGACTTTCCCGAGGACGAGGACATGGTCGACGGCGAGGAGCCGGCCGAGGCCTCGCGCCCGCCCCAGCACAAGGACGATGCGCGCAACGCCGGCGCCTACAAGGCTTTCACCAACAAGTTCGACGAGACAATCGCGGCGGAGGAACTCTGCGATGTCGAGGAACTCGATCGCCTGCGTGCCTATCTCGACAAGCAGCTCTCCAACCTTCAGGGCGTGGTCGGGCGGCTGGCGAACCGGCTTCAGCGTCGCCTGCTGGCGCAGCAGAACCGCAGTTGGGAGTTCGACCTCGAAGAGGGCACGCTCGACCCCTCGCGCCTCACGCGCGTCGTGATCGACGATATGCGCGGGACCTTCGCGCCGCTCTCCTTCAAGCGCGAGAAGGACACCAATTTCCGCGACACGGTGGTGACGCTGCTGATCGACAATTCCGGCTCCATGCGCGGCCGGCCGATCACGGTCGCGGCGACCGGCGCCGATATTCTCGCCCGCACGCTGGAGCGCTGCGGGGTGAAGGTCGAGATCCTCGGCTTCACCACCAAGGCCTGGAAGGGCGGACAGTCCCGCGAACTCTGGCTGCAATCGGGCAAGCCCGCCAATCCGGGCCGGCTCAACGATCTGCGCCACGTCATCTACAAGAGCGCCGATGCGCCCTGGCGGCGGGCGCGGCGCAATCTCGGGCTGATGATGCGCGAGGGGCTGCTCAAGGAGAACATCGACGGCGAGGCGCTGGACTGGGCGCATAACCGCCTGCTCGCCCGGCGCGAGCAGCGGCGCATCCTGATGATGATCTCGGACGGTGCGCCGGTCGACGATACGACGCTCTCGGTCAATTCAGGCAATTATCTCGAAAAGCACCTACGGCAGATCATCGAGCAGATCGAGACGCGCTCGCCCGTGGAGCTGATCGCCATCGGCATCGGCCACGACGTGACGCGCTACTATCGGCGCGCGGTGACGATCGTCGATGCCGAGGAACTCGGCGGGGTGATGACCGAGAAACTGGCGGAACTGTTCGAGGAAGCGCCGCGGGTTGCGCCGGCTCCGCCGCCGCGCCGTGCCGCCGGAGGCCGTGCTTGATCACGCGGCGCAGGTTCCTCGCCGCCACTGCCGCCAGCCTCGCCGCCTCGTCCGCCACCGCGGCAAGGTCGATCGATCGCGACGCTGCACGTGATTTTACGATCGATTGCTATCCGTTCTCCCATTTCTCTGCGGAGGACCGTGCCCAGCGGCGGTTCGGCGCGCTCGAATTTCTCGGCGGCCTCGAAATGCGGTCGAAGGATCCGGAGTTCGGCGGGATTTCGGCCGGACGCATCGACCCGGACGGGATCGGCTTTGTCGCCCTTACCGATCATGCCCACTGGATCACCGGACGCCTGATCGAGGAAGGCGGCGCGCTGAAACGCATCGCCGAGGCCCGCATCGCGCCATTGCGCAACGCCGCCGGGCGGCGGCTCAAGGACACGCGCTACTTCGACAGCGAGAGCCTCGCGCGGGGTGGCCGGTATTACTATGTCGGTGTCGAGCGGACACACGACATCTTCCGGTTCGATTTCAGCGCACGCGGCATCGAGGCGCGGGGGGAGATCATTCCGACCCCGGCGGCGATGAAAAAGCTCAACGCCAACCAGGGGATCGAGGCGCTCGGTGTCATCCCCGCCGGGTCGCCCTTCGCCGGCTCGCTGCTCGCGCTCGCGGAGCACGCGCCGCGGGGCAGCGCGAGCCGGGATATGCCCGGCTTCATCATCGGCCCTAAACCGGGCCAGCTATCGGTACGCAAGATCGGCGATTTCGACATCACCGATCTCGATTTTCTGCCCGATGGTGATCTGCTCGTTCTCGAACGGCGATTCGTGCCGTTCTTCGGGCTCGGGTTCCGTATCCGCCGCGTGCCGCTCGGCATGATCCGGCCCGGCGCCGTGCTCGACGGCGAAGTGTTGATCGAAGCGCATCTCGGCCAGCAGATCGACAACATGGAAGCGCTGATGGTGCATCAGGACCGCAGCGGCCGCGTGATCCTGACACTGATGTCGGATGACAACTTCTCGATCCTGCAGCGCAATCTTGTATTGCGCTTCGCGTTGGTGGCCTGAGAACAGCAAAAAGGGCGGCAGTGCCGCCCTTGGATATCCATGCAGGATCTGAAAAATCAGGTGCTGGGCCTCTTTCAGGCTTCCAGCTTCCTCTTTCAGGCTTCGAGCTTCTTGGCGATCTCGCGCTTGAGGTCGCGGGCGGTGCCCGAAAGCTCGCCGTCCGAGGCCTTCATCAGGAAGGCGTCGAGGCCGCCGCGATGCTCGACCGAGCGCAGGCCGTTGGCCGACACGCGGAGGCGGACGGCGCGACCGAGCGCATCCGACTGCAGCGTCACGTTCACCAGGTTCGGCAGGAAGCGGCGCTTCGTCTTGCGGTTGGAGTGGCTGACCTTGTGGCCAACCAGAACACCCTTGCCGGTCAATTCGCAAACACGGGACATCGTCTACTAACCTCTCGTCACCGGATACCGTTGCCCGGTGTCAGCGCGGGCAGGCCAGCATCCAGGGTTTGCCTCTAGGGCCGCAGCCTTCAAAGCTTTCTGGAAATCGGAAGCGAGGCCTATAGTCGATGACGGCGTCCCGGTCAATGCAAGGCCCGCGCGTGGGAGGCGAAAAATTCGGGCCGCACAGCGCCGCGGCGGGCGGATCGTCGTAGCGCTTGGCCAATCGCTGCTTTTGCGCGAATCTTGCCACGAATCAGCCACGGATTCGAAAAACACTTTCGACCCCCGGGTCGGGCGATCCGGGCGGTGGGGCCATGCGGGAAGGGAATTGAGGGTTGTTCCATTTTTCGAGCCGCCGGCCGGGTTCTCCGGCGCGTCTGACGGTTGCGACGGCGTTCCTTGCCGCCAGCCTCGCGCCGGGTTTCGCGCAGGATTTCTCCGCGCGCTACCGTATCACGCTTGCCGGGCTCTCGATCGGCCAGGCGACGCTCGAAGGGGCGCTGAGCGGTTCGACCTATACGCTCAACGTGTCGTCGGCCCTGACGGGGCTGGTTGGCGCGGTGTCCAAGGGGCGCGGCGCGGCGACGGCTAAGGGCAATCTTGCCGGCACGGGCGTTCTGAGCAACGGTTTCTCGCTCTCGGCGACCAACGGCCACGATTCACGCACGATCCAGATCGCGGCCGCGTCGGGCTCTGTCCGGAGTGTCGCGATCGAACCGCCGTTCGAACTGAAGGAGGATCGCGTCCCGTTGCGCGATTCGCACAGGATCGGCGTCATCGACCCCGTCAGCGCGCTGCTGATGCCGGTGCGCGCGACCGACCCGCTCGACAAGGCCAATTGCGAGCGGCGTATTCCGGTGTTCGACGGCAGCCAGCGCTTCGATGTCATGCTCTCCTACAGCGGGACGAAGCAGGTGAAGAGCGAGAAGGGCTATTCCGGGCCGGTTCTCGTCTGCTCGGCGCGCTATGTCCCGGTGGCGGGCCACCGACCGGAGCGGCGGGTCACGAAATTCATGATCGCGAATCGCGACATGGATGTCTGGCTCGCGCCGGTGAACGGCGGCAAGCTGCTCGTGCCCTATCGCATCTCGGTCAAGACGATGATCGGCACGACGATCATCGAGGCCGTTGCGTTCAACTCCGGCTCGTAACACCCGATCTGGTCCGAAACGATGCCTTTCCTTAACGCGCGGAAGGTTCCATGGCGTCCGTTCCGGCGGGTGTACCCGCGCGGGTGGGTTGCGATAACTTTTCCTAATGCGTGGAGATTATTGGAGTTTTCTTTCAGCCCATCCTTCGGTGCGAATCACTTCGAGCTGATTCGTTGCCGCTTCGTTCCTCTCTTGCCCCATTCGTTAAACCGGGCAGCGGACGTCGTTCTGGCGGGTGAAACGAAGTATTAGCTATGTTTCCGAAAGAAAAGGCTTGCGTCGGTTTTCCGCTCGACTCTTGGCGGGAATCCCGAATGGCGTTCGCCGAGTCGATCCGCTTGCGTAGAAAACACCAGGTCTTGTTTCTATTGCGCTGAGGTCCCGCACATCTTGTGTTAGAACAAAACGTGACTCACTTAGAGTCACCGATTCGTCCCGGATTCGTTCCGCTCCCGTTCGAATAGTTTCCGATCGACCGATTCGTGCTTTGGGATTGTCCCGATCCGGCGCAATAGCCGCGTCGTGAAACCCGAGAAGATGGGTTGTCCTCCCCGCGCGATCTCCCCACATTGGGGGAACGGCCCCGGCGGGGGCATCAGCGGATTGCCGATGACTGTTCCTTTCAGGATTGCCCCCGGAACGACGGGGTCTGCGCCAAGACCGCGCGGCGCGGGCGTGACCGCTGTTCTCGGGCCGACCAACACCGGCAAGACCCATCTCGCCATCGAGCGGATGCTTGGGCACGACAGCGGCATGATCGGCCTGCCGCTGCGACTTCTCGCGCGCGAGGTCTACAACCGGGTTGTCGCAAAGGTCGGCCGGGAGGCGGTGGCGCTCGTCACGGGCGAGGAGAAGATCAAGCCGAAGAACCCGCGCTACTGGGTCTCGACGGTCGAGGCGATGCCCCGGGACGTCAATGCGAGCTTCGTCGCCATCGACGAAATCCAGCTGATCGCCGATCTCGAGCGCGGCCATGTCTTCACCGATGCGCTGCTCAACCGGCGCGGGCGCGGGGAGACCCTGCTGCTCGGCGCGGCGACCGCGCAGCCGATCATCGAGCACCTGTTGCCGGGGGTGACGATCACCAGCCGGCCGCGCATGTCCCACCTTGCGTTTGCCGGCGAGAAAAAGATCACCCGACTGCCGCAGCGTTCGGCGATCATCGCCTTCTCCGCCGAGGAGGTTTACGCCATCGCCGAACTCGTGCGCCGCCAGCGTGGCGGTGCGGCGGTCGTGATGGGATCGCTCTCGCCGCGCACGCGCAATGCGCAGGTCGAGATGTTCCAGGTCGGCGAGGTCAACCACATCGTTGCGACCGATGCAATCGGCATGGGACTTAACCTCGAGATCGAGCATGTCGCCTTCGCCGCCGACCGAAAATACGACGGGCGTCGCCATCGGCGGCTGTTTCCGGCCGAGATGGCGCAGATCGCCGGCCGCGCCGGGCGGGCTTCGGCAGATGGCACCTTCGGCACCACCGGCCGCTGTCCACCGTTCGAGGAAGACCTGGTCGAGGCGCTGGAGGAGCACCGTTTCGAGCCGTTCCGGCTGGCGCAATGGCGGAATTCCGCGCTCGATTTCACCTCGCTCGACCGGCTCGAGCAATCGCTGGCGCGGCCCTCGCCCGATCCCGGCCTCATGCGAGCCCGCAAGGCGGAGGACGAGATCACCCTCGAACTCGCCATGACGCGCCCGCTGGTGCGCGATCTCGCGGCGGGCGAAAGTGCAGTCAGGCGGCTGTGGGACCTGTGCCAGCTGCCGGATTACCGGAAAGTATCACCCCAGAGCCATGCCGATCTCGTCGCCTCGCTCTACGAGCCGATTATGCGGCGCGGTGCGATCGATCAGGACTGGTTCGCCCGTGAAATCAAAGCCTGCGACCGCATCGAGGGCGATATCGACGCCCTCTCGTGGCGGCTCGCGCAGATCCGCACCTGGAGCTATTGTGCCAACCGGCCGGACTGGTTGCGTGAAGCAGCGCATTGGCAGAACGTCACGCGCACGCTAGAGGACAAGGTATCGGATGCTTTGCATGAGCGGCTCATGCAACGCTTTGTCGACCGGCGCACCTCTTTCCTGATGCGCCGACTGAAAGAGAACGCGATGCTCGAAACTGAAGTCAAGCCGACGGGAGAAGTGCTGGTCGAGGGCCAGCCGATCGGCCGTCTCGAAGGGTTCCGGTTCACGCCGGATGCGAATGCTGAGGGGCAAGACCCCGGATCGCTGGAAGTCAAGACCTTGCGCGCCGCGGCGGCCAAGGCGCTCGCCTCGGAGATCGAGAATCGCGCGACACGGCTGTCGACCGCGAACGACGACCAGCTCCAGCTCTCGCTCGACGGCACCATCCGCTACATCGGCGAGCCGATCGCCAGCCTTCAGGCCGGTGCGAAGCCGCTTGAGCCGCGCGTGCTGCTGCTCGCGGAC
>JAVTWI010000183.1:0-9191 GCA_032229845.1 Rhabdaerophilum sp. | reverse complement strand
CCGCCCTTGGCGTTGAAATCGGCGACCGCCTGTTCGGCGCCGTCGGTCAACTGCTTGCCGAACGCGGCGTTCGGGCCCGTGAGCGGGCCGGTCACGCCCATCTTGAGCTGTGCATTGGCTGCGCCTGCAAAAGCAAGGCTTGCGGCAAGCGCAACGCCGGCCAACAAAGTTTTCTTCATCAGGTCTCTCCCTGTGACTGACAAGACGGGTTCACATCGCTACCCGCGAGCGTTTCAAGCCGTGCCGAAGCACGCCTGAAGCCATCAAAGCCGGTTTTTTTCTCTCTGTCACCAGCCTAATCCGATATATTTCCCGGGCCTTGGCCCATTATTCGTTCGTATCCGGCGCGGCCAATCCTGCGCGCTTCCCTCAGGCGCTCTTGCGCCGCCAGGAGAAGGGCGAAGCCTTCTCGAACGAGAAGGCGTAAAGGCGCGCCATGGCCTCCGTGCGCTCGTGCCGCCAGCCCAGCCAAGCGAAAATCGAGATGAAGACCGTGTCGATGAGATAATAGTGCGGCGAGAGCAGCGTGCCCTCGAAAAGCGCGAAATGGATGAAGCGCACGGCGGCGCCCAGCAGCAGCATGTAGGGCACAAGCTGCCAGAGCGGCTTCCAGGTCTTGGCGACCGCGCGACCGGCGCGCCAGGCGGCCCAGCCACCCATGATCACGGTGACCAGCACGAACAGCCAGGCCGACGGTTCCTCGTAAAGAATTCCCTGCATCCCAGTCTCCGTCGTTCCTGTCGCTGTCTTCTTGCTCTTGTTCCGGTTTTCGCGGCGCGGGCTCCCGCCCCGCGAGAGATGCTTCAGTGGTGACCGCCTTCGAGATAGGCGGCCTTGACCTGCGGGTTGGCGAGCAGTTCCGCGCCGGTCCCGGTCATGGTGATGAGGCCATTGACCATCACGTAACCGCGCGAGGCGAGCTTGAGCGCATGGTAGGCGTTCTGCTCGACCAGGAACACCGTCATGCCCTGTTCCTTGTTGACGTCGCGGATGACCTCGAAAATCTGCCGGACGACGATCGGTGCGAGACCGAGCGAGGGCTCGTCCAGCATCAGCAGGCGTGGCCGGCTCATCAGCGCGCGGGCGATCGCCAGCATCTGCTGTTCGCCCCCCGAGAGCGTGCCGGCGCGTTGCTGGAGCCGCTCCTTGAGACGCGGGAAGATGGTGCAGACCCGTTCGAGATCGGTGTCGAAATACGCCAGATTGTTGACGTGCGCGCCCATCTGCAGGTTTTCGAACACGCTCATGCGCGGGAAGACGCGGCGGCCCTCCGGCGACTGGGCGATGCCGAGATAGGCGATCTCGTGGGTCGGCATCCGGGTGATGTCGCGCCCTTCGAAGACGATCGAGCCCTCGCGGGCCTGCGGCTTGCCGAAGATCGTCATCATCAGGGTCGACTTGCCGGCGCCGTTCGCGCCGATCAGCGTGACGATCTCGCCCTCACGAACGTCGAGATCGACGCCCTTCAGCGCGATGATGTTGCCGTAATAGGTTTTCACGCCCCGGATGGAGAGGAGGGGCGTCGCGCTTGCTTCGCTCATAGTCCGACCTCCGCCTCGATCTGCTCCACTTCGGTTTCATCTTCCGCGCCAAGGTAGGCGGCGATGACCCGGGGATCGGCCTGCACTTCGGCCGGCGTGCCGTCGGAGATCTTCGTGCCGTAATCGAGCACGACGACATGGTCGGAAATCTGCATGACGACGCTCATGTCATGCTCGATCAGCAGCAGCGAGGTGCCGTGATCGTCGCGGATCGACTTCAGCAGGGTGTTGAGGTCGAGGCTTTCCTTGGGGTTGAGGCCCGCCGCCGGCTCGTCGAGACAGAGCAGCACGGGATCGGTGCACATCGCGCGGGCGATCTCAAGGCGGCGCTGGTCGCCGTAGGGGAGGTCGCCGGCCGGATCGTCGGCGCGGTCGAGAAGATTAGTCTTGTTGAGCCAGTACTTGGCCTTCTCGATCGCCTCGTTCTCGCGATTGCGGAAACTGGCGAGGCCGATGAGGCCGCCAATGGTCCAGTTGGACGCGACCATCAGCGGGTTGTGCTGGGCGACCATCAGGTTTTCCAGCACCGTCATGCCGGAGAACAGGCGGATGTTCTGGAAGGTGCGCGAGACCTTGGCGCGCGCTGAGATCTGGAAATCCGCCATGCGTTCGAGAAGGTAGAGCGAGCCGTCCGCAAAATGCATCGCATCGCGCGAGGTATCGGTCAGCTCCTCGATGTGGGTCTCGATATCGACCGTGCCGTGGCGGAGCGCCATGCGCCCGACCGTCGGCTTGTAGAACCCGGTGATGCAGTTGAACACCGTGGTCTTGCCGGCGCCGTTCGGGCCGATGATCGCGGTGATGTCGCCGCGGCCGGCCACGAAGGAGAGATCGTTGACCGCCACGAGGCCGCCGAAGCGCATCGTGACATTCTCGACCTTGAGGATGGGGTCTTTGGTCCAGTTTGCCATTTCAGCCATGCCCCTCTTTGACGAGGTCGGCCGAGACGGCCTTCTTTTCCTTCAGGAAGACGGACGGTTCGCGCACGGAAATCAGGCCGCGCGGCTTCCACAGCATCATCAGCACCATACAGGCACCGAAGATCAGCATGCGGTATTGCGCCGGGTCGAAATTGTCGCCGAAAACCGCCTTGAGGAAGTCGAGCTCGCGCAGGATCTCGACGCCGCCGACCAGCAGGATCGAGGCGATCACCACGCCGAGCAGGCTGCCCATGCCGCCCAGCACGACGATGGCGAGGATCTGCGCCGATTCCAGAAAGACGAAGCTTTCCGGCGAGATGAAGCCCTGGCGCGAGGCGAAGAACGCGCCGGCAAAGCCACCGAACATGGCGCCGATGGCGAAGGCGGTCAGCTTGGTGTTGACGGTGTTGATGCCGAGCGAGCGGCAGGCGATCTCATCCTCGCGCAAGGCTTCCCACGCGCGGCCGACCGGCAGCCGGCGCAGCCGCATCGAGACCGCGGCGGTGATCAGCGCCAGCGCGAGGATCACGTAGAACAGGAAGATCGTGCGGTAGATCGGCGAGAATTCAAGGCCGAACCGGGCCGCGAAGCCCTCGTCGGTCGCGTTGAAGGGGATGCCGAAGAAACTCGGCCGCGGGATCGAGGAGATGCCGGCATAGCCGTTCGAGAACGCGACCCAGTTGATGAGCACGAGGCGGATGATCTCGCCGAAGGCCAGCGTTACGATCGCGAGGTAGTCACCGCGCAGGCGCAGCACCGGGAAACCGAGCATGATGCCCCAGAAGGCGGCGAGGATGCCGGCGACCGGCAGGCAGATCCAGAAGGCCCAAGCCTGCCAGAACCCTTCGCCGATCAATTGCGCCATGAAATCCTTGATCGGCTCGCTGGTCGCGAACAGGGCGTAGGAATAGGCGCCGACCGCGTAGAACGCGACATAGCCGAGGTCGAGCAGTCCGGCGAGGCCGACGACGATGTTCAGGCCCCAGCCGAGCATGATGTAGATGAGGATCTGGATGCCGAAGTTGTCGATCCACTTGATCGCGCCGGAAGGCCCCACGGTCGCCAGGATGAAGATCGGGTAGGCGACGAGGAAACCGATCGCCAGAGGCAACCCGTATTTCTCGGCCTTGAGCATGAAGGGCGAGGCGGCCTTCGATTTTTTCGCGGTTTTCTCGCGTCGCGTCGCGTGCCAGTAGCCGATCAGGAACCGGCCGACGAAGACAAGCGCAACGGTCGCCGCCAACAGTTCGGGGCGGAACACCAGCACGAGCTGGTTGTTGAGCGACTGGTCGGCCTTGAAGCCGAGCATCAGCACGAAGAGGCCGAAGGCGATCAGCGCCGCGAAGGCGGAGTCCCGCGTGATCTGCGCGTAGTTCGGGCCGGAAGTGTTTGCCGGATCGCTCATGTCACACCTTCTCGACTTCCGGTTTGCCCAACAGGCCCTGCGGCATGAAGATCAGCACGATGGCGAGAATTGAGAACGCGGCCACATCCTTGTAATCGATCGAGAAATAGGCGGACCAGAAGGTCTCGATCAGGCCGATCAGCAGCCCGCCCAGCACCGCGCCGGGCAGGGAGCCGATGCCGCCGAGCACCGCCGCCGTGAAGGCCTTCACGCCCGGCGTGAACCCGTCCGAGAAGACGACGACACCGTAATAGGTGAGGAACATCGTGCCGGCGACCGCCGCCAGCGCCGCGCCCATGATGAAGGTGATCGAGATCGTGCGGTCGACTGGGATGCCGAGCAGGGCGGCCATCTTCGGGTCCTGCTCGCAGGCGCGTTGCGCCCGTCCGAGCGGCGTCTTCTGCACGATATACCAGAAGATGCCGAGCAGGACCGCCGTCACGACGATGATCATGATCTGCTTGTAGGAAATGGCTACGGCGAAGCCGTTGCGCTCGAACAGCGTGATGGTGTCGCGCATCACCGGGGGAATGGGCTTGTTGCGCGCGCCTTGGGCAACCTGCACGAAATTCATCAGCAGGATCGACATGCCGATCGCCGAGATCAGCGGCGCGAGGCGGAACGAGCCGCGCAGCTTGCGGTAGGCGACCCGCTCGATCGTCCAGCTGTAGAGGGAGGTGATCACCATGGAGACGATCAGCGCCAGCAGGAGCGCGAGGAAGACCACGCCGCCGGAAAGCCCGGCCAGGGTGGTTACCGCCAGAAATACAATCAGCGCGACGAAAGCAGAAATCATGAACACATCGCCGTGGGCGAAGTTCACCATGCCGATGATGCCGAAAACCATCGTGTAGCCGATGGCAATCAGCCCATAAACGGCGCCGAGCGTCACGCCGTTGATGAGTTGTTGCGTGAATACTTCCATACGAAAACCGAACGCCTCCCCTATTCACTATCCCGTCTGATGCGGGATTCGTGCCAAGTCCGTTGAACCGGTTCCTGCCTTATCGTTAGCAGCCTATTACCGTTTCGACAATCGGACGGCGGTAAGAGATGAACGGTTGTCCTTAGTGAATCAACCGACAATTTTGCATCTCAAACGGGGAAGTCCCCAATATTTCGCTGGAATGCAGGGGAATTCTCTAAGTGCGGGGTTTGTCGGCCAGAACGAAGCCATGTGCGAAAGGATCATGATCGTCGACGAAAATCGTATTCAGGCCGGTCATCACCGCCCATCCCTCCACCGAGGGAACGATGGCCGGCTTGCCGCCGACGGTCGTTTCCGCCTCGATGCGGCCGGTAAAGAGCGAGCCGATGATGCTTTCGTGGACGAAATCCTGCCCCGGTTTGAGCAGGCCTTTCGCGGCCCATTGCGCCATGCGCGCCGACGTGCCGGTGCCGCAAGGCGAGCGGTCGATGGCCTTCTCGCCGTAGAACACCGCGTTGCGGGCGGTGATGCCCGGCTTCGTCGGCCTGCCGGCCCAGAGCACGTGCCGACAGCCGCGGATCGCCGGGTTTTCCGGATGAACCAGGTCGATGACGCGGTTGACCTCCTGCCGCAGCGCCGGTGACCAGCGCAGGATGTCCGAAGGCTGGACATCGGCGAGATCGGTGAAGTTCGGCTGCGGATCGACGATGGCGTAGAAGTTGCCGCCGTAAGCGATGTCGACCGTGATCGCGCCGAGGCCCGGTACGTCGAGCTTCACGTCGCTGGCGTGCAGGAACGAGGGGATATTGACGAGCTTCACCGAGGTGACGCGCCCACCTTCCTCCCTGTAGTGCGCGACGACGAGCCCGGCGGGTGTGTCGAGCATCAGCTTGCCGGGCGTCTTGGGCGCCACGAGGCCCTGCTCGAGGGCCATCGTCACGGTGCCGATGGTGCCGTGGCCGCACATGGGCAGGCAGCCGGTCGTCTCGATGTAGAGGATGGCAACGTCGCAGTCGGGCCGCGTCGGCGGATAGAGGATCGAGCCGGACATCATGTCGTGGCCGCGCGGTTCGAACATCAGCGCGGTGCGGATCCAGTCGTAATCGCGCATGAAGTGATCACGCTTCTCGCTCATCGTCGCGCCGACGAGGTTCGGGCCGCCGCCCACGACCATGCGGACCGGGTTGCCGCAGGTATGTCCGTCCACGCAGAAGAAAGTGTGTCGCGCCATTGTGATATCCGGGTTCAGGCTTGCCGAAGAGGTGAGAAGTGGCCCGCGCGGTCAAGCGCGACGGGGCCGGCCGCCAGCTTGTGCTGGCTGCTCGCGGCCAGTTCGAAGGCCGGCGGGGCGTCCCAGCCCATCTCGCGGGCAACGAGGCAGCCGATCAGTAGGATGGCGTCCGGCTCGGCCAGCACGAGCGCGGCCGGTGCCTTGCCGAGGCGGATGAGTTCGAGCAGGACGGCGGATGACGAGGAAGAGCCGATAGTCGCCGGCAGGCACAGCACTGTTCCCGTGATCGAGGTTCCGCATTGCGGATGGCGGACCTGGATGATCGTGCCGGTCTTCGGATCGACCCCGCCCCAGAACGAGAGCGGCGCCGTGAGCCGCAACAGCGGGCCCTCGGCGGTGCCGGGCAGGATCGGGTGGGCTTTGGGGCGATGCGCGGTCATGCCGAAGCTCTCATGCCAGACAACTTCATGCCCAGAGCCTTTCGTCGCGGATCAGCTTGCCGGACACTGCGCTCTCGACGCATTCGGAGAGAGCGCCGTATTGCACCGCATAGCCGGTGTTGCCGGGAGCGTAGTGGGCGAACTTGCCGGAATTGGTCATCAGCACCCCGTCGATCACCTTGAGGATCGGCGTGACGACGACGCAGGTATCGGCGACGAGCGTGACGCCGGCGGTTTCGAGCGCGTCGCGCCGCCCCGCCGCTTCCAGCGCCTTCACCGCATGGCGCCCGGTGCAGGCGTAGAACGGGCGGGCGAGTTTCCGCCCGGCGATCAGCCGGTCGAGCTCGAGCAGTTCGTCGATCGAGCAATGCGGCGAGCCGATCGCCACGGCGTCGACGCGCTCCTCCTGCGTGGTGGACAGTCCGGCGCGGGCGGCGTCGAGCATCGCCGGGGTGACGCGGATCGTCTCGGGATAGCGCTCGCCGCCGGTGGCGGTGACGAGGTCCGGCGCTTCGGGGGTCACGCCCTCGATGTGGAACAGGCCGACCGCGCCGGCGGAAGCCGCGGCCGCGCCGAAGGCTTTCAGCCGGTCCTCGGTCGCGAAGCCCTTCAATCCGGTGACGATGCCGATATCCGTTCCGGCGCGCTGGCCGAAGAGGGTGCCGATCACTGGCCAGAATACCTCGGCGTTGCGCAAGGCAGGCGAGAGCTTCGAGCAATCGAGCACGAAGGTCGCGCGCCGGTTCTCGGGGATATGCAGGCCGTAGTAAGGCGCCCGTGCAGTGATCGCGCAGCAGATGTCGAGAAAATCGCCATAGCGGTTGGTGCGGGCGCCGAGCACCGAATTGCAGAAGGCGACGGCATTGGATTCGCCCCAGGCGACATCGCTCCCAAAGGCTGGCCGGTGCCCGGCCTGATAGGGCGCACAGGTCCAGCTCGGGGCGCAGTCCATCGCCTCGTAGGCCCGCATCATCCGCGCCGCCATCTCGTGCTCGTGCGGGGGGAGGCGCGTTTTCGTGCCGCAGGCGAGATCGAGCGCGCCGACATTGAGCGTCGTCGGCACAGCGACCTTGGCCCCGAGCGCGGCCAGCCGCTCGCCGAACAGCGTGCCGGAATCGCCATGATAGAGCGCGCCGTCGATATGGGCGGAGGCGATCTCGACAAGCTTCTTCGCACCCATGATCCGCGCGGTTCCGGTGATGACGCGCATCGCCAGCGCCCGAGCCTCGCCGCCTTCGCCGTGGAGCCAGGCGCGTTCGGTATCGGTGAGGGCGAGCGGCATTGGGGCTGGACATTCCGGACATTGGAGGTGGCGCAGAATGTCGCGGTGCCGCCGGTGTTTCAACCGCAAATCCGCATGCCGAGCGGTGAATTTCACGGCGCTGGCGGTGATACACGCTTGGTCAAGATTTCGGCCTCAGGCTTCGAATGCTCTTGCACTCCGGCGCGAATGCCTCACATGGGAGGCAAAGCCGGATCTTGTCCCCGGCCGAAGGAAAGACCTTGACGCCCCAATTCGTTCACGACCCCTCCGCCGAGCCGCAGGCATTCCGCGATGCCATGAGCCGTGTCGCCGGCGCGGTCCACCTGATCGCGACCGACGGGCCGGGCGGCAAGGGCGGGTTGACCGCGACCGCCGTGACCTCGGTTTCCGATGCGCCGCCGACGCTGCTGGTCTGCCTCAACAAGTCGAGCCGCACGGCGGCGATCGTGCGCGAGAACGGCGCCTTCAGCGTCAACACGCTCGGCGCCGGACAGCAGGAACTCGCCAATGTTTTCGCCGGGCGCACGCCCGCGCGCGGCGAACGGCGGTTCGAGCACGGCAAATGGTTGGCGGATGTTCTCGGCCAGCCCTGCCTCGCCGATGCGCTCGTCGGGTTCTCGTGCCGCGTCGAGGAGATCAAGCCGGTCGCGAGCCATCTCGTCGTGATCGGCGCGATCCACGATATCCGGTTCGGGACGGCCCATGCCGGCTTGGTCTATACCCGCCGGGCCTTCCACGCGGTGTGACTTTCTGGCTGAACGCATTTCCTTTCGATCAACCGGTATCCACTTGATCGGAAAATGCTATTCATACAGAGCGGGTGATGCCGCCATCGACGCGGATGTTCTGCCCGGTGATGTAGCCGGCATCCTCCGAGAGCAGGAAGGCGGCTGTGCGGGCGATTTCCTCCACCTTGCCATAGCGGCCCATCGGGATCCGGGCCTTGAACTGCGGCTTCTCCGGCAAGGAATCAATAAAGCCCGGCAGCAGGTTGTTCATGCGGATGTTTTTCGGTGCGTATTGATCCGCGTAGAGCTTCGCGAACGAGGCGAGGCCGGCGCGCAGGGTGCAGGAAATCGGGAACACAGGGTCGGGCTCGAAGGCGGCGAAGGTCGAGATGTTGACGATCGCGCCGCCGCCCTGGCGCTCCATGATCGGGGTGACGAGCCGCGCGACCTTGACGACGTTGAGGATGATGAGGTTGAGCCCCTTGATCCAGTCCTCGTCGGTCAGCGCGAGCAGATCGCCTTTCGGCGGATGGCCGGTCGAGAGCACGGCGCCGTCTATGCGCCCGTATGCGGCCATCGCCGCATCGACGAGCCGCTTGAGATCGGCCTCCTCCGTCACCGAGCCGGTGACGCCGACACCGCCGAGTTCCTTCGCCAGCGCTTCGGCGTTGCCGGAGGGCGAGAGCAGGGCGACTTTCCAGCCGCGCGCGCTGAGTTCGCGGGCGGTGGCGCCG
>JAVTWI010000182.1:0-9309 GCA_032229845.1 Rhabdaerophilum sp. | reverse complement strand
ACCGCATGAACACGCGCTCCGACTGGATGAAGATCGAGCGCGAGCGCGGCATCTCGGTCGTCACCTCGGTGATGACGTTCGAATATCGCGACCACATCTTCAACCTGCTCGATACGCCGGGCCACGAGGACTTCTCGGAAGATACCTACCGCACGCTCACCGCTGTCGATGCCGCGGTGATGGTGATCGACGCGGCGAAGGGCATCGAGGCGCGCACGCGCAAGCTGTTCGAGGTCTGCCGGCTGCGCGACATTCCCATTGTCACCTTCGTCAACAAGCTCGACCGGGAATCGCGCGACCCGTTCGACCTGCTCGACGAGATCGAGAAGACGCTGGCGCTCGACACCTCGCCCGTGAACTGGCCCATCGGTCAGGGCAAGAGCTTCGCCGGCACCTTCAATTTCACCAACAACACCATCCGGCAGGTCGATGACGACACCGCCGCGAAGCCCGTCTCCGGCGCGGATGACCCTGCCCTGCTGGCGCTCCTACCCGGCTTCGAGCGCGAGGCCTTCGCCGAATCCGCCGAACTCGCGCGCGAGGCCTCGAAGCCGTTCGATCTCGCCGCGTTTCTCGAAGGGCATCTGACGCCGGTGTTCTTCGGCTCGGCGCTGCGGTCGTTCGGCATCCGCGAACTGATGGATGCGATGACGGATTTCGCGCCCTCGCCGCGCCCGCAGGCCGCCAACCTGCGCGAGGTTCAGCCGACGGACCCCAAGATGAGCGGCTTCATCTTCAAGATCCAGGCGAACATGGATCCGAACCACCGCGACCGCATCGCCTTCCTGCGCGTGTGCTCGGGCAGGCTCTCGCGCGGCATGAAGGCCAAGCTCGTGCGGACCGGCAAGCCGATCAGCCTCAATGCGCCGCAGTTCTTCTTCGCGCAGGACCGTTCGATTGCGGACGAAGCCTATGCCGGCGATGTCGTCGGCATTCCGAACCATGGCACGCTGCGCATTGGCGATACGCTGACCGAGGGCGAGAACCTCGTCTTCCGCGGCATTCCGAGCTTCGCGCCGGAAATCCTGCGTCGCGTCTCGCTCAAGGACGCGATGAAGGCCAAGAAACTGCGCGAGGCGCTCCAGCAGCTTGCCGAGGAAGGCGTGGTGCAGCTTTTCCTGCCGCATGACGGCTCGGGCGCCATCGTCGGCGTCGTCGGCGCGCTCCAGCTCGATGTGCTTCAGGCGCGGCTGGAGGCTGAATACGGCCTGCCCGTCGCGTTCGAGCCGACGCGGTTCTCCCTCTGCCGCTGGATCAGCGCCGAAAATCCGGCCGATCTCGAAACCTTCATGGACCGGCACCGTTCGGCGATCGCCAACGACCTTGATGGCGCGCCGGTGTTCCTCTCGCCGAGCCAGTTCTCGCTGGAATACGACGCCGAGCGCACGCCGGGCCTCATCCTCAAGGACGTCAAGGAATACCAGAAATCGGCGGAAGCCTGATCGCCCCCTCCGATCGGCTCTTGCGGCATACCGCATACGCGGCCTAGGCTGGGGCACAACCCCATCCTTTCCCGGACCTGCCATGCCTGCTTCCGATCTCGTTTCCCGTTCCGCGCTTGCGGTCGTCGATCTCCTCGCACGCGGCGAGGTGACGCCGCTCGATTGCCTTGACGCGCTCGAAAGCCGCATCGGCCTCGTCGACAAGGACGTGAACGCCTTGCCGACCGTCGATTTCGACCGCGCACGCCGTGCGGCGAAGGCAACGCTGGCCCGCCCGCCCGCTGAGCGTGGCGCGCTCAAGGGCCTGCCGGTCGCGATCAAGGACCTCACCGACGTCGCGGGGATGCGGACGACGTATGGCTCGCCGATCTTCGCCGATCACGTGCCCGAAGCCTCGGACCCGCTGGTCGAACGGCTCGAAAGCGAGAGCGGTGTCATTTACGCCAAGACCAACACCCCGGAATTTGGCGCCGGCGCCAATACCTTCAACGAGGTGTTCGGCGTGACGGTCAATCCGTGGAACACGGCGATGTCGGCGGCCGGCTCTTCAGGCGGTTCAGCCGTCGCGCTCGCGACCGGCATGGCCTGGCTCGCACATGGTTCGGACCTCGGCGGTTCGCTCCGAAATCCGGCGAGCTTCTGCGGCATCGTCGGCATGCGCCCCTCGCCCGGCCGGGTTGCTTGCCTGCCGGGCGTGCCGCTCGACCGTCAGCTTTCCGTTCAGGGGCCGATGGCGCGCAACGTCGAGGATTGCGCCTTTTTTCTCGATTGCCTTTCGGGCGAGGATATTCGCGACCCCGTATCGTTGCCGAAGCCGGAAACGTCCTATCTCGGCTTCACCCGCTCCGGCTGGAAGCCGAAGCGCGTTGCCTTCTCGGCCGATCTCGGCATCACACCGGTCGATCCCGAGGTCGCGGAGATCTGCCGCAAGGCCGCGCTGCGCTTTGCCGAGGCGGGAGCGATCGTCGAGGAAGCGCACCCGGATTTCACCGGCGCGCATGACGCCTTCAACGTGCTCAGGGCGAAGAACTTCGCGATTTCCAAGAAGGCGCTGCTCGACGCCAAGCGCGACCTCCTCAAGCCGGAGGTGATCTGGAACATCGAGAAGGGCCTCGCGTTGACGATGGAGGATCACGTCCGCGCCGAGACGCGGCGCGCCGAACTTTACCGCAACACGCTCGATTTCTTCGAGGATCACGACATCCTCTGCACACCGGCGACGATCGTGCCGCCCTTCCCCGTGGGCAATCGCTACGTCGAGAGCTGCAACGGCGTGAAATTCGACAATTACGTCCATTGGCTCGCGATTGCCTACGCCATCACGCTGGTGAGCTGCCCTGCGATCTCGCTCCCCTGCGGTTTCACGAAATCCGGCTTGCCGGTGGGCTTGCAGATCGTCGCCCGGCCGCGGGGTGATGCCCGAGCACTGGCGGCGGCGAAGACCCTCGAAGAGGTTCTCGCGCTCGACACGACAAAGCCGATCCTGCCGCGCAAGGGATGATGCCCGCATCTGGACTGGCGTCCGGTTCCGTGTTCTGTATACGGAAAGGCGGATCAGCAAGATCCTCGCCAGCCCCCGTTGTTCAGCCGCCATGATTCCACCCCATACGCCACCCGCTGAATCCCGCGGGCTCGGCATTGCCCTTGTCCTCGGCTCGTCCTTCATTTTCGCGCTGGGTGATGCCGCCTCGAAAATGATGGTCGCGACCCTGCCGCCGCTGGAAGTGCAGTGGATCCGCGCCGTCATCGTTGCGCTGATCGCCGTGCCGATTGCCTACTGGCGCAAGGGCAAGGCTGCGTTCGTGACCACCCACCCCGGCACGCAACTGGTGCGGGGCGCAGCGGTGTGGATTTCCTCCCTGCTCTACATCACCGGCCTCAGCTACCTGCCGCTGGCGGATACGACCGCGATCAACTTCATCTGGCCGATCCTGATCACCGTGTTCTCGGTGTTCATGCTGGGCGAGAAGGTCGGCATCCGCCGCGCGATCGCGACGCTGGTCGGCTTCGTCGGCATGCTGATCATCATCCGTCCCGGATCGAGCGCGTTCCAGATCACCGCCCTGCTCCCGATCGGCGCGGCGATCCTGTGGGCGTTCGGCAGCGTGATGACGCGCGGCATGATGACGACCGAGCCGCCGGAGACCACCATGGTCTGGTCCTCACTCGTCATGCTGGTGGGAACCACGCTGCTGCTGCCGTTCTATTTCGTGATGCCCGGCTGGCGCGAGATCGGGCTCGGATTGTGGATCGGGCTCAGCGCCGCGGTCGGGCATACGATGGTCATCGTGGCTTTCGGGCGGGCACGCGCCTCGGTTCTGGCGCCCTTCGCCTATGTGCAACTCGTCTGGGCGGCCGCGACCGGCTATCTTCTGTTCGGAACCGTGCCTGACCGGTGGATCGTCGCCGGCGCCGCCATCATCGTTGCAAGCGGTCTCTACACCCTCCACCGTGAAGGGGTGCGCCGCGGGGAGGACTGAATGGAACCGTCACACCGTGTCTGGCTGATCACCGGCGCTTCGTCGGGAATCGGCGCCGCGCTGGTCCGGCGGGTCGCCGGCCCCGAAACCAGCCTTCTCATCCACGCGCGTCATTCCGCCGAACGGCTGGAGGCCGTTGCCGCCGAAGCCCGCGCCGCCGGCGCCGAAGTCCGAACCGCGCTTGGCGATCTCGCGGAACCCGCAACGGCCGCGATGCTCGTCGATGCGACACGCGAAGCCTTCGGCCGCCTCGACGTTCTGGTCGCCAACGCCGGCTTCCCGATCGCCAAGCCGATCGGCGAGGTGACGGCAGGCGATCTCGACTATGCGTTCCGGGGCAATGCGATCAGCTTTCTTGCGCTCGCACAGGCGGCGTTGCCAATGCTGAAACAGTCCGCGCAGCCCCGCATCATCGCGACCGGAAGCTTCACGGCGCACCTGTTCCGCAACGACCTGCCGCAGTTCCCCGCCTCCGTCGCCGCCAAGGGGGCAATCGAGGTCGCCGTCCGCAGCCTCGCCCTCGCCTATGCGCCCGACGGCATTACCGTGAACTGCGTCGTCCCCGGCTATATCGCCAAGGACGTCGGGATCGCCGGCAATGTCGACCCCGCCAAGCTCGTCGCCATCGCCGAGAGAATTCCGCTCGGGCGCCTCGGAGCCCCCGCCGAGGTGGCGGCGCTGATCGCCTTTCTGGCCGGCGAAGAGGCCGGCTATATCACCGGACAGTCGCTGCACATCAACGGTGGCCTGGTATAGCGCGCAAGGTATAGAATTTTATTTATACATTATGAATACTATCACCTTAAGGCATGCGCTTAGATCAACGCTGCGCCGCAATATTCAAATATCCTGTTAGACAAATTCGAATCACGTGTTTTCTTTCTCACCGGAATCTATTCATATCGCAGCGCACAATCTGCCAAATAAGATGATTTTATGGCGGAGTCCGACCCAGAGTGGGCGAAATCGCCGACTTTGGCGCCAAATTCCTGCCAATTTGGCACAGATAGCCGAAAGTCGTAGAGACGCATCACACCCTTTAACTGAATATATACGTTGGGAGCTGCGGCAGGGGCATCCGGACCGGTTTTTCCGCCCTCACCTGTGATCCCTTTTACTTCACCGCGGACAACGTGGGTAGGGAGGAAATAGGTAATGTCAAAGGATATGAATGAACTGCACTGGAAAAAAACCAGTTCACTTATGATTGTGATGATGGTGCTTTGGGCGATTTTCAGCTTCGGCATCCATCTGTTCGTGAACCAGCTCAACGCGATCAAGATCGCTGGCTTTCCGCTCGGCTTCTACATGGCCGCGCAGGGCTCGCTGATCATTTTCGTGGCTATGCTGTTCTGGTTCGCGAAGGCGCAGGACAAGATCGACCGCGAATGCGGCGTCGCCGAAGACGAATAAGCGGGGGAAATCATGGCAACTCAGGCATCTGGGGGTGATGAATTCACCTCAAACCTCGGGCGGATTTACGGCATTTACACAGGCGGCTTTGTCGCCTTTGTGCTGTTCATCGCGCTTCTCGAAAAGATGGGCGTCCCGAACGTCTATCTCGGCTACCTCTTCGTGTTCTTCACGATCGCGGTCTACGCCTTCATCGGCATCATCTCACGGACGATGCAGGTGTCGGAATATTACGTCGCGGGCCGGCGGGTCCCGGCGTTCTACAACGGCATGGCGACCGGCGCCGACTGGATGTCCGGTGCTTCGTTCGTCGGCATGGCGGGCTCGCTGTTCCTTCTGGGCTATGACGGCCTCGCCTTCGTGCTCGGCTGGACCGGTGGCTACGTGCTCGTCGCGGTGCTCGTCGCGCCGTTCCTGCGCAAGTTCGGCGCCTATACCGTTCCGGACTTCCTGTCTGCGCGCTACGGCGGCAACTTCCCGCGCTTTCTCGGCGTGATCGTGCTGCTGTGCTGCTCGTTCACCTATGTCGTCGCCCAGATCTACGCGACCGGCATCATCGCCCAGCGCTTTCTGGGCATGGACTTCACGGTGGCGGTTTATGTCGGCCTGATAGGCATTCTCGTCTGCTCTATGCTGGGCGGCATGCGTGCCGTGACCTGGACGCAGGTCGCGCAGTATATCGTCCTGATCGTGGCCTACCTCATCCCGGTGGTCATTCTCTCGGCGAAGAAGTACGGCCTGCCGATCCCGCAGCTCACCTACGGTCAGGCGCTGCAGGAAATCACCGCGCTCGAACAGAAGTTCGTCGCAACGGGGGTGGCCTCGGCACAGGTCATGGCGGCGAAAGCCCATGTGACACCGTTCAACAGCTATACGCCCGGCAACTACTTCGCGCTGATCCTCTGCCTGATGATCGGCACGGCGTCGCTGCCGCACGTCCTGATGCGCTATTTCACGACCCCCTCGGTCAAGGAAGCGCGCATCTCGGTGGCGTGGTCGCTGCTGTTCATCTTCCTGCTGTACTTCACGGCTCCGGCCTATGCGGCGTTCTCGAAGCTCGAGGTCTATTCGACCCTGATCGGCAAGAACATCGCGGACCTGCCGGCCTGGGTGTACAGCTGGGGCAAGCTCGGCCTCGTGACGATCTGCGGCAAGGCGGCAGCCTCCGCCGATGCAGTCAAGGCAGCCTGCGGCGCCATTGCGGGACATGACGGCGTTGTCCACATGGCCAACTTCGGCATCAACCCGGATGTGGTGGTGCTCTCCACGCCGGAAATCGCGGGCCTTCCGTATGTCATCGCCGGCCTCGTCGCCGCCGGTGGCCTCGCGGCCGCGCTCTCGACCGCCGACGGCCTGCTGCTGGCGATCGCCAACGCGCTCAGCCACGACATCTATTACAAGATGATCGACAAGAACGCGCCGACCTCGCGTCGTCTCGTCGTGTCGCGCGTCCTGCTGGTGCTCGTGGCCTTGTTCGCAGCCTATGTGGCCTCGACGAAACCGGCCGACATCCTCTCGATGGTGGCCTGGGCGTTCAGTCTCGCCGCGGCGGGGCTGTTCCCGGCGCTCGTGTTCGGCGTGTGGTCCAAGCGCGTCAACGGCACCGGCGCTGTCGTCGGTATGATCGTCGGCTTCGGCGTGACCGCGACCTATCTCTGGTGCTCGCGCTACGCGCCTGAGTTTGGCGTGAAGGTGCTCGGCATGTCCTCTCTGGTCTCGCCGAGCGGCACGCCGCTCATCCCCGATATGGCGAAGGCACTGGCGGACCCGAACGCCGCCAAGATCCTCGCCAACAAGGTGGGCTGGATGAACATCTCGAACATCTCGGCGGCGATCTTCGGTCTGCCGGCGGGAGCGATCGCGATGTATGTGGTCTCGATGCTGACCCCGGCGCCGTCGCGGGAGATGCAGGACTTCATCGACGCCTGCCGCCGTCCGCGTGGCAACACGCTGATGGAAGAAAAGACCGCCTGACCGGTCTTGACCCGATCATGCAAGGCGGGGGAGAAATCCCCCGCCTTGTTTTTTCTTCACAGGCTTCGGGAGGCCAACGAGATGTCCGGCTCGGCCAGCTTCTGGCTTTTTCACGTTCCGAATATCGTCCTGGCGGCGGCGCTCTACACCTTGATCGGCCGTTTCCTGCTCTCGCTGTTTTTCCGGCCGCAGAGCGAACTCGTCATCTGGCGTGTGTTCTGCCAGATCACGAATCCGCTGCTGCACACGATCCGGGCCGTGACGCCGGCGCTGGTGCCGAGCGGCATGCTCTATCTTTTCGGGGTCGTCTGGATCCTTATCCTGCGCATCGCGCTGCTTCTGATCGCGACGATGTATGGCTTCCTTCCGACGGCGGGGGCATGACATGACGGATCACGATCAACGCGAGGCCCTTCTGCGCCGCGACGGCTTTCTCATCGCTATCGCCGGCCTGTCGCTGATGTGCGGCATGAATTTCTCGCCGTATTTCGAGCCCGGTTTCATCCTGCTGCGGCCGGTGCTCGTCAATCTGTTCATCACCTCACCGCTGCTGGTGTTTTATTTCACCTCGCTGTTTCTCGGCCTCGCCGCCGTCGTCATCGCTGGCGTTCCCGCCGCGATCTACGAGCGGATGACCGGGCAATCGCAATCCGGTTCCACCTCGCTGATGATCTGGGTCGCGGGTTGCGCGCTGCTGGCGCTTCCGCCGATCCTGCGGCTGGCGGGAGTCCTTTAGGCTCCTTTTGAGGCAGCGCATGGCGGGAGAACCGGCGGGAGCCTAGCGTCGGACCGGGAGGATTGTCATGGCTGTCGAACATCACCCGCTTTCCGTTCTCGAAGCCGTCGTCATCGATACCGAGACGACGGGGCTCGATCCCGCCAAGGTCCGCATCCTCCAAATCGGCGCCGTGATTCTCCGGCACGGTATGCTGCTCGACCGCCCGGTCTTCGACCGCAAGCTCAACCCCGGCGTTCCAATCCCGCCCGAGACCTCGAAGATCCACGGGCTCTATGCCGCCGATGTTGCCGAAGCGCCGAAATTCGGAGCCGTCCATCGCGATCTCGCCGAATTCGTCGGCGACAAGGTGCTGCTCGGACACAACATCGGCTTCGACCTCGCGGTGCTCGAACGCGAGTGCGCCCTTGCCGGGGTCAAGCCGTTCTGGAACCACGTCCTCGATACGCGTCTTCTTGGCGAGATCTGCTTCCACCATCTCGGGGGCTTCACGCTCGACAAGCTCGCGGCCCACCTCAATATCGCCGTCGACAACCGCCACGACGCGCTGGCGGACGCGACCCTGACAGCGCGTGTGTTCGTCGCCATGATCCCGGCGCTGAAGGAACACGGCATCCGCACGCTGATCGAGGCGGAAACGGCCTGCCGCCGGCTGACCGCCGTGCTCGACGATTACAACCGCGCCGGCTGGACCGAGCCAGTCCGCCCCAAGGCCGGCCCCGAAAGCATTCTCGGCCGCATCGACGCTTATCCGTTCCGCCATCGCGTCAGCGACGTGGCCGCGATGCCGCCGATCTATGTGGCGCCGGACACGCGGTTCGGCGCTGCAGTGGCCTTGATGGCTGAAAAGGGCATTTCCTCGGTGTTCGTCTCCGCCACCACCGAGGGGCTGACCCCGCCGGTCGGCATCGTCACGGAGCGCGACGTGATCCGTCATATCGGTCGCCGGGGATCGGCCGGCCTCGATGACCGCGTCGGGGAGATGGCAAGCCGCCCGCTGTTGACCGTGCCGAAGGACGCCTTCGTCTATCGCGCCATCGGGCGCATGGAGCAGCACCACATCCGCCATCTCGGCGTGGTGGACGAGGACGGAGCGATGGTCGGGGCGCTTTCCGCCCGCGATCTTCTCCGCCTGCGCTCCTCGGACGCGCTCGCGCTCGGCGACGCGGTGGACGGCGCCGCCTCCGTTCCCGAACTCGCGACCGCCTGGGCGCGGATGCCGAAGGTCGCCCGCCGCCTCGTCGAGGAAGGGATCACGGCGCGC
>JAVTWI010000181.1:0-9372 GCA_032229845.1 Rhabdaerophilum sp. | reverse complement strand
GCGAGCTGATCGTGATGAATGCGGCCGGCACCGCGCCGCGCACCCTGCTCCGGCCCCTGCTGGTGCTGACGCTGTTCGTCTCGCTCCTCGTCGGCACGATCTCGATCTACGTGATGCCCGAGAGCTTCCGGGCGCTGCGCACGCTCGTCACCAAGATCCGCGCCGACGTGGTGACGCGGATCGTCCAGGACGGGAAGTTCATCCAGCTCGATCAGGGCATCATGTTCCACTATCGCCAGCGCCTCCCCGGCGGCGCGATGGGCGGAGTGATGATCAACGATTCGCGCGATCCGAAATCGACCGCGACCTATCTCGCCGCGCGCGGCCTCGTTACCGAGATCGAGGGGCGCACCTATCTCATCCTCGACAAGGGGTCGATGCAGCGCCAGAGCCCGACGCAGCGCGACAGCGCCATCATCGCCTTTGACCGCTACGTGTTCGACCTCGACCAGTTCGAGCAGGCGACCGGGAAATACAATCTCAAGCCACGCGAGCGCACGACCTGGGAGCTGTTGTTTCTCAACCGCAACGACGATTTCGTGAAATCGATTTACGGGCGGTTCCGCGCCGAATTGCACGACCGGTTGACGAACCCGCTCTATCCGATCGCAACGCTCGCCATCGCTTTCGCGGCGCTCGGCAGCGCGCGGACGACGCGCCAGAGCCGCGGGGCGGCCATTCTCGGCGCAGTGGCGACGCTGGTGCTGATGCGCATTCTCGGCTTCGCGGCGGCGAGCCTTTCGGTCCGCTCGGTCGCCGGCGCGATGATGATGTATGCCGT
The DNA here is from genome assembly GCA_032229845.1 of Rhabdaerophilum sp. GTDB lineage: Bacteria > Pseudomonadota > Alphaproteobacteria > Rhizobiales > Beijerinckiaceae > Rhabdaerophilum. Next base: position 8,591 of record JAVTWI010000181.1, on the reverse strand, counting down.
GCCGATCGGCTTCACCATCGGCGGTGCGGTCTACGGTATGCGCGCGTTCTGGCCGATCCGCCGCAAGCGGAGCATCGACTGGAACGAGGTCACGGCGCGGCTCGTCGGCCTCCTGCCCGCGCGGCTGAGGCCGAGCCCATGATCGGTTGCGCGTCATGATCGGGAAAACGCTCGGGTTCTATTTCGCGAAGCGTTTCGCAAGCGCGATGCTGATCGTGTTCGCGACGGTGTTCGTGCTGATCTACACCATCGATTTCGTGGAACTGATGCGGCGCGCGGGCGATGCAACCGGCGCGGGCACGGGAACGATGGCGAAGCTGGCGCTGTTCCGCACGCCCGCGACGGCCGAGCGCGTCGTTCCGTTCGGCATGCTGTTCGGCGGCATGGTCGCCTTCATCGGGCTTTCGCGCCGGCTCGAACTGGTCGTTGCGCGCGCGGCCGGCATTTCGGCCTGGCAGTTCATCTCGCCGGCGCTGATCGTGGCGCTTGTCACCGGCCTGTTCGTCGTCGGCGTTTATAACCCCGTGGCGTCCGCGCTGAAGGACCGCGCCAACGCGCTCGAGGCACAGATCTTCCGGCGCGGTGGCGTCGCGCTCGGCAAGGAGGTGTGGCTTCGCCAGCGGTCGGTCGATGGCGAGGCGATCCTGCGCGCCACCAGCTTCGACATGGACAACGGCTCGCTGCTCGGCGTGACCGCGTATGTGATGGACCGTTCGAGCCAGTTCCTCGAACGCATCGAGGCACCGGAGGCGCAGTTGCGCAAGGGCTTCTGGCGGTTCGTCAAGGCGCGCGTCGTCTCGATCGACGTCGAGCCGGAAACCCACGATACCTACCTGCTGGCGACGACCCTGACTCTCGACGAAATCCGCTCGTCGCTCGGCCCCGGTCAGGCTGTGTCATTCTGGTCGCTTCCGGGAATTGTCTCGCGGCTGGAACTTGCCGGGCTCGACGCGACGCGGTATCGCCTCATATACCAGACTCTGCTGGCGCGACCGGGTCTCCTGGTTGCGATGGTTTTGCTCGCCGCTTGTTTTTCGTTAAAGTTTTTACGATCAGGTGGTCTGGCTCGAATGGTGTTGGGTGGTGTGAGCGCAGGTTTTGCCCTCTTTGTCGCGACGCAAGTCGCCGAAGACCTGGGAAATGCGGGGGCCGTGTCGGCCGGATTCGCAGCCTGGGTTGCGCCTTCGCTTGCCTCCGCCTACGGCGTTCTGACGCTTCTTCGCAAGGAAGACGGCTGATGGACGCGCGATCTGCCAAGAATCGCATGGAATGGTTAACGCTCCGCAAAGCCCTTCTGGGCTCGGTGGCGCTTGCCGTTCTCGGCCTTTCGATGCCGGCTCCGGCTGCCGCGCAGACGCTCAACGACCGCCTCGCCGCCCATGCGCAGAACGACAAGAAGTCGCGCATGCTGGTCGATGCCAAGGAGGTCGTCTACGACCGCGACAAGGATCGCGTCAGCGCGGTCGGCGACGTGCAGATCTACTATCAGGGCCGCGTGCTCGAAGCCGACCGCGTGACCTATGACCGCAAGAACAAGCGCGTCTATGCCGAGGGCAACGCCCGCATGACGGAAGCCGACGGCACCAAGTCCTACGGCGACCGCTTCGACCTGACCGACGATTTCAAGAACGGGTTCATCGACTCGCTGCGCGTCGAGACGCCGACCAAGTCGCGCCTCTCCGCCGCCCGCGCCGAGCGCACGGGTGGCGAGCAGACCGTGTTCGAGCGCGGCACCTATACCGCCTGCGAAGCCTGCAAGAACGATCCTTCCAAGCCGCCGCTCTGGCAGGTGAAGGCCAAGCGGATCATCCACAACAACTCCGAGCAGCGCATCTATTACGAAGATGCCAGCATCGAGTTCTGGGGTGTGCCGCTGGCATGGTTCCCGTTCTTCGCCGCGCCGGACCCGACCGTGAACCGCCTTTCGGGTGTGCTCTCGCCGCGTTTCGTCTCGAAGACCAAGCTTGGCTACGGCACCTCGATCCCGCTCTACTGGGCGGCGGGCAAGAACTACGACGTCACCTTCACGCCGACCTATTTCTCGAGACAGGGCTTCCACGGCGATATTCTGTGGCGGCATCGGCTTGCGAACGGCTCTTATAACATCCGTGCCAACGGCATTTTCCAGCAGGATCGCGGCCAGTTCCGCGACCCCGCCTACTTCGGCCAGGCGGACCGGTTGTTCCGCGGCTCGATCTCCTCGGCCGGCAAGTTCCATCTCAACGAGAAATGGACCTTCGGCTGGAATGGCGCGATCGCGACCGACCGCTTCTATTTCAACGACTACAAGGTCAAGCCGACCTCGCTCTCGGCCGCCTTCTATCAGGAATCGATCTCGTCCGTTTATCTGCGTGGCCAGGGCTCGCGTAGCTGGTTCGACCTCTCGGCCTATCATTTCCTCGGGCTTTCGACAGCGGACTGGCAGCCGCAGATCGGCTCGGCGGCGCCGAGCTTCGACTTCGAGCGCCGGTTCACGCCGAGCAGCATCGGTGGCGAATTGACGATCAGCGCCAATGCTGCGGCGATCCACCGCGACGCGGCCTATTACCAGCCGCTGCAAAGCGGCAACCTGCAGTTGCTGAATTATTCCGGCACCACGGGCCGGTATCTCGCCTGCGTCACTGCTGCGAACCCGACAGGCGCCTACGCGCCGGGCAAGTGCCTGCTGCGCGGCTTCGCCGGCGATTACATGCGCACCAGCTTCGAAGTGTCGTGGCGGCGCCAGTTTATCGATCCGGTCGGGCAGGTGTGGACGCCGTTTGCGAGCCTGCGCGGCGATCTCGCGTGGCTTCAGGTCAGGCAATCCGGTTACAACAGCCCCGCGAACCTGTTCCCGACGGGGCGCTACGGCAACGACAACCAGAGCGCGTTTTTCGGCGGCAACGCGGACAATTTCCTGTTCCGCGGCATGCCGACTATCGGCATCGAATACCGCTACCCGTTCTTCGCGGCTTCAGGCTTCGGCACGCATCATTTCGAGCCGATCGTCCAGTTCATCGCCCGGCCGAACGAGCAGCGCATCGGCAAGCTGCCGAACGAGGACGCGCAGAGCCTCGTCTTTGACGAGAACTCGATCTTCGCGCTCAACAAGTTCTCCGGCTATGACCGTATCGAGGGCGGCACCCGCCTGAACTACGGCGGCCGTTACAGCTTCACCGCCAACAACGGCGCCTATCTCAGCCTGCTGTTCGGCCAGTCGGTCCATCTCGCCGGCCGCAATTCCTTCGCGCAGTACGATCTCGCCAACACCGGGCGCAACTCCGGTCTCGAAAGCCAGCAGTCGGATTTCGTGACGGCGGTGACGTTCCAGCCGAACGTGACCTCGACCTTCACGACCCGCGGCCGGTTCGACGAGAAGACCCTCGCGCTCAAGCGTCTCGATGTCGAAGGCTCGACGAAGTTCGGCAAGAGCATCGAACTCGCCGCGCTCTACTCCCGCATCGCGCCGCAGCCGGAACTCGGCTACAGCCTGCGCCGGGAGGGCGTGCATCTGAAGAGCCGGATCGATCTGCCGCGCAATTTCTACGTCACCGGTTCGGTGCTGTTCGACCTCGATCGCTACCTGACGCTGCGGACGGTCGGGATCGACAAGGATCGCTGGAGCGTTGCCGGCACGACGCTCGGCTTCGGCTACAAGGACGAGTGTACAGACTTCTCCCTGCTCTACTCGCGTACCTACAACGATTATATCAGCGGCACGAATCTCCGGACCACGACCTATCTCATGAAGCTCGAGCTGAAGGATCTCGGCGATTCGACCCTCGCCCGAAGGACGTCACGCTAATGTTTCACATGGTTCCTGAGCTTTTCCGCGCCCTCACCCATCCGTTTCGCCAGTCCGTGCTGGCCGGAATCGCCGTGGCTGGATTGACGCTGGCGGCATTTCCGGGTGCGGCGCAGGCCCAGAACGTCGTGGCCACGGTCAACGGCAAGGCGATCACGTCGTTCGATGTCCAGCAGCGGATCAGGCTCGGTGCCCTGACGCAGAAGCAGCGCGTCACCCCCAAGACGGCCCTGCAGGAACTCGTCGACGATCAGGTCAAGATTCTCGAGGCCCGCCGGATCGGCTACCGCGTGACGGAAGACGGCGTCGAATACGAATTCAACCGTCTTGCCAAAGGTTATAACCAGTCGGCGGACCAGTTCGCGCAGACCCTCCGTCGCGCCGGGCTGGAGCCGGATCTCCTGCGCGAGAGCCTGCGGGCCAATCTTGCCTGGGAGGCGCTGCTGCGCGATCGCGCCCGGATGGGGTCGCAGGTTACGCGCGCGGAAATCGACGCCGAGGTCAACAAGAAGAAGGCCGGCGAAGGCACGATCACCGAATACGAGCTGGTGCAGATTCTTTTCATCGTGCCGCAGGGCAGCGGCAAGGCCGGGGCGCAGCAGCATGCGGCCGCCGCGGCAAGGGGTGGCTTTTCCTCCTGCGAGGGTGGCTTCGACAGGTTCCGCACGCTGACGGATGTCGCGGTGAAGGATCGCGTCACACGCACGAGCGCCGATCTGCCGCCGGCGATGCGCAAGCTGCTCGACCAGACGCCGGTCGGCAAGATGACCGCGCCCTATGCGACGCCGCAGGGCTACGAGCTGATCGCCGTGTGCGCGAAGAAGCAGCGCGACAACCCCGAACTCGAGCGCGCGGCCGTCGCCAACCAGCTGACGCTGAAGAAATTCTCGGAAAACACGAAGGACTACCTGGCGTCGCTGCGAAAGAAGTACAACGTCGTCTATCGCCGGTAAGCGGCGGGCACGATGCTGGATCAACTGCCTCCGCTGCGCGAGGTCATCCGCGCCCACGGGCTCGATGCTCGCAAGTCGCTGGGACAGAACTTTCTACTCGATCTCAATATCACCTCGAAGATCGCCCGATCGGCCGGCTCGCTCGACGACCATGTCGTCATCGAGGTGGGGCCGGGTCCCGGCGGCTTGACCCGGGCGCTGCTCGCGCATGGCGCCGCGCACGTCATCGCCATCGAACGCGATCACCGCTGCATGGGTGCGCTGGCGGAGATCGCCGCGGCCTATCCGGGCCGGCTGACGGTGGTGGAGGCGGATGCGATGACGTTCGATCCCTTGCCGCTGCTGGACGGGCGGCGCGCGCGGATCGTCGCCAACCTCCCCTACAACATCGGCACGCAACTGCTGATCGGCTGGCTGCGCGCCATGCCGTGGCCGCCGTTCTACGATTCCCTGACGCTAATGTTCCAGCGCGAGGTCGCGAAACGGATCGTCGCGACGCCGGCGCACCCGGACGATTACGGCCGGCTCGGCATTCTCGCCAACTGGCGCTGCACGACGAAAATCCTGTTCGATCTGCCGCCAGCCGCCTTCACGCCGCCGCCCAAGGTGACGTCGAGCGTCGTGCATCTCGTGCCGCGTTCCGCGCCGGAGCCGGTTTTGCTCGAGGCGCTCGAACGCGTCACCGCAGCGGCCTTCGCCCAGCGGCGCAAGATGCTGCGGCAGAGTCTCAAATCCCTTGGGGACATCGCGCATCTCCTGGAGGCGGCGGGGCTCGACGGTTCCGAACGCCCGGAGACGCTGCCGGGAACGGCCTTCTACGCGATGGCGCGGGCGCTGGAGCGTTCCTCATTCTGACGGAACCAGAATGACGCTCCATCTTGTTGTTTTACAGCATTTTCTTTCGCTCAACCGGCACCCACTTGAGCGGAAAATGCATTGGACGCGCGTTGACCGCGTCGCGCCGGTCAGGCGCCCCGGGCGAGCACCTTCGTGAGGTCCTGCAGCAGCATGCGCACATCGTCGGCGAGATAGGCCCGCCGGTGCCGCTTCATGCGTTCCGCGGCGAGGATCTGCTTCAACTCGTCGAAGCAGCGTTCGAGATCCTCGTTCACCAGCACGTAGTCGTAATCGCCCCAGTGCGCGATCTCGGTTTCGGCGGTCTGGAGACGGCGGAAGATGACGCTGTCGGCATCCTCGGCGCGGCGCTTGAGGCGGCGCTGAAGCTCCTCGATCGACGGCGGCAGGATGAAGACGCTGACGACATCCGGCCGCATCCGCTGGTAGAGCTGGAGCGTGCCCTGAACGTCGATGTCGAAGAGGACATCGGCACCCTCGGCAAGCGCGAGTTCCACCGGTCCGCGCGGGGTCGCGTAGAAATTGCCGTGCACCTCGGCCCATTCGAGAAGGTCGCCGCGCTCGCGCATCGCGTGGAAGGTCGGCACATCGATGAAGCGGTAGTGGACCCCTTCCACTTCGCTGGGCCGGCGCTGGCGCGTCGTCACGGAGACCGACAGCCGGATCGACGGGTCGGCCTGCAGGAGCAGCCGCGAGAGAACCGATTTCCCCGCGCCGGAGGGCGAGGAAATGACGAACATCATGCCGCGCCGGTTCTTCTCCATCTCCGCCTCCCCCCGATCGAAGCCCCGGTCACTGCACCGGGTTGGTGGCCAATGGCAGATTCTGCAGCGGCTGGCGAGCGGTGGCTGGCGGAGTGCCTGTTCCGGGAGCGCCCTGTGCCGGCGCGGCCGCGCCCTGCCCCGATTGCTGGCGCAGCGCCTCGATCTGGCGCCAGCGCGCGACATTGCGGTTATGCTGTTCGAGCGATTCCGCGAAGGCGTGGCCGCCGGTACCGTCGGCCACAAAGTAGAGATCCTTCGTCTGCGAGGGGTTTGCGGCGGCTTCCATGGCCGCGCGGCCCGGATTGGCGATCGGTCCCGGCGGAAGGCCGCTGATCACATAGGTGTTGTAGGGGGTCGGCTTGTCGATCTCGGCGCGGGTGAGGCTGCGGCCGAGGATGGCCTTGCCGCCGATCAGCCCATAGATGATCGTGGGATCGGACTGGAGCTTCATACGCTTCTCAAGGCGGTTGTAGAAGACGCTGGCGACGCGGTTGCGCTCGTCGGCGCGCCCGGTTTCCTTCTCGACGATCGAAGCCAGGGTCACGAGTTCACGGGTCGATTTCAGCGGCAGATCCTTGGCGCGGCGGTTCCAGACCTCCTGCAGCACACGTTTGTGCTCGCGCTGCATGCGGGCGAGAAGCGCCTCGCGCGGCGTGCCGCGGTTGACCTTGTAGGTATCCGGCAGGAGCGAGCCCTCCACCGGAATCTGCGAGATCTCGCCGACCAGGAGGTCGTTGTCCTTGAGGCGCTGGACGATCTGCTCGCTGGTCAACCCCTCGGGAATTGTGATCGTGTGCTCGACCGAGCGGCCGGAGGAAATGATTTCGAGCACCTCGTTCATCGTCACGTGACGCTTGAAGAGATACTCGCCGGATTTCGCACGATTATTGGCGGCGGAGGACGAGAATTTCGCCTGAAGGTCGCGCCAGAACAGCGCGAACCAGAGCCAGCCCGGCTTCTCGATCACGCCTTCATGGGTCAGATGCTCGGCGATGTCCTCCGAACTCGAACCGCGCTCGATGATCACGAACTTGTCCGCCGGAAGCGGCCCTTCGGCGGCGAATTGCTTGCGGCCCATCGCGATGCCGCCGGCCAGTACCAGCACGAGGATCAGCGACGCCGTCATCAGGCCCGAGAACAGGCCGATCAGCCCGGTCTTGCGGCGCTTCGGCGGCGGCGGCGGCGCGACGGTCGCGTTGACGGCCTCGCCGACGGCCGGCCGACGGCGGCCGCTGAACCAGCCGCGGCGGACGGCATCTTCGCCGGGGTCGCTCGGTGTCTCGGGCTTAAGCGCCATCCTCTCGCCTCTCCCGCCTCGCATGCGGTCTCGTGATGGCGGCCGCAGCAGGCCGCGCGTTAATATTCGGGTTGCCGGTATTCCCGACAAATATGGCGAAAACGGGCAGGCGCCCGGCCGCCGGCGGCTCAGGCATAACGCCGCATGATCAGCGAGGCGTTGGTGCCGCCGAAACCGAAGGAATTGGACAGGGCGATATCGATCTTTCGCGGCCGGGCCTTGTGCGGCACGAGGTCGATTGTGGTTTCGACATCCGGATTGTCGAGATTGATCGTCGGCGGCGCGATCTGATCGCGAATCGCGAGAATCGAGAAGATGGCCTCGATGGCGCCTGCCGCGCCGAGCAGATGCCCGGTCATCGACTTGGTCGAGGACATCGAGATATTGCGGGTCTCGTTGCCGAGCAGACGCAGCACCGCGCCGAGTTCGATCGTATCCGCCATGGTCGAGGTGCCATGCGCGTTGATGTAGTCGATATCCCCCGACGAGATGCCGGCACGCTTCAGCGCGGCGCTCATGCAGCGGAAGGCGCCATCACCGTCCTCGGAGGGGGCGGTGATGTGGAAGGCGTCGCCCGACATGCCGTAGCCCACAATCTCGGCGTAGATCTTCGCGCCGCGCGCCTTGGCGTGCTCGAGCTCCTCCAGCACGACGATGCCGGAGCCCTCGCCCATCACGAAGCCGTCGCGGTCCCTGTCGTAAGGGCGCGAGGCGCGGGTGGGGTCGTCGTTGAACCCTGTGGACAACGCGCGGCAAGCGGCAAAGCCGGCCATCGATATCCGCGAGATCGGCGACTCCGTGCCCCCCGCGACCATCACATCGGCATCGCCGAGCGCGATCATGCGCGCGCCGTCGCCGATCGCGTGAGCACCGGTCGAACAGGCGGTGACGACCGCGTGATTGGGGCCCTTGAGGCCGTGCTCGATGGAAATATAGCC
>JAVTWI010000180.1:0-9392 GCA_032229845.1 Rhabdaerophilum sp. | reverse complement strand
TCCAGGATTTCGTGAAGCCGAAGAAGAATTATCGCGCGGCCGACGAGGTCGAGCGCGGTGCGCTGGAATCGCTCGATGCGGCGCTTGCGCGCCTGCCGGCGGATGCGACGCCGGAGGCCGTGCAGGAAGCGGTCTACGATGTGGCCCGCGCCGTGCCCCGCTATCAGGATTTTAACGCCAAGGGTGCGACACCCGAACGCCCCGGTGTCTCGAACGCGTGGTTCACCGCGCTCTATCAGGTGCTGCTGGGCGAGGAGCGCGGGCCGCGTTTCGGTTCGTTCGCCGCGATCTACGGGCTAGACAACACCCGCAGGCTGATCCGCGACGCGCTCGATGGTGTGCTGATCGAGAGCCACAAACGGTTCGTGGACGCGCGCACCTGACGGATTTACTGGCTGGCCCAGAGAATCCGGAACATGTGATCGATGTCGCCGCGGTTGAGACGCGCTTCCTCGCCCTCGCCGAGCGGCCTGAAATGGAACTGGTTTCCGGCGTGGCGGACGAAAGTCTTGATCCGGAAGCTGCCGTCCTTCAACGCGAGCAGCATGCGGTCGCCACGCCGCGGCTGGGTGGACGCCGTGAGGATCAGGATATCGCCGTCGCGATAGAAGGGTTGGAAGCGCTTGCCGGAAATTTCCACGCCGAAGGCCTCTTCGCCGTCGAGACCGGGAAACGCGACCTCGTCCCAGCCCGGTCCGTGTGGCTGGCTATCCGGCGTGAACCAGCCGGACAGGGGTTCCTTCAGCACGCGGCACGGCACGAGCCCATGGTCTGGAAGTTTCCGCAGCGAAAGAAATTCATCGACGCCGATGCCGGTCGCACCGAGGACTTTGGCGATCGACTCCGTCGAAGGCCAGCGCAACTGCCCCTTGTCGTTCTGCCGCTTCGAGCGATTGAACGTCGTCGCATCGAGCCCGGCGCGACGCGCAAGCCCCGATGCCGAGGTCCCCTCCCGTTCAGCCAAAGCGTCGATCGCCGCCCAGATTTGCGCGTGAGTTAACATGAAGCGTCTGGCTTCCCCTCAGGTAAAGATGTGACCTACCAAAGTTGGACATGGCGAGCAATTGCTGGAAAATACCGAGAAAAATGCGGATACTTAATGTTTTTTTGATGCTCTAAGCATTTTGGAGGCCGGGAATTGGGACGCGTATACAAGATCATGACCGCGACGGAGTGGCGCGACTTTAAGCAGTCAGGCCGCTATACGGGCTCCCCGGACGATCATCGCGACGGCTTCATCCATCTTTCGGATCGCGAGCAGGTGCAGGAGACGGCCCGGAAACATTTCGCCGGAAAAACGGACCTCGTGCTGGTCGCGGTTGCGGCGGATCGCCTTGGCGACAATCTCCGCTACGAGGTCTCGCGCGGCGGCGCCCTGTTCCCGCATCTTTACGCGGCGCTTGCGATCGACGCCGTGGTCTGGAATAGACCGATCGAAACGGATCCGGCCGGTTTCCCCATTCTGTCTTTTCCCGACGAGACGTCATGATCGCTTCGCTCTTCTCGCTGTTCTCGCCAACCCTGCGCTTTATTGATCCGGAGACGGCGCACGATCTCGCGATTGCCGCCCTCGAACGGGCACCGTTGCCGGCGTGCGGCGCGGACGACGCCCGGCTTGCCGTTTCGGCATTCGGTCTCGATTTTCCCAACCCGGTCGGCATCGCCGCGGGCTTCGACAAGAACGCGCGCGTGCCTGACGCGTTGATGCGGCTCGGGTTCGGGTTCGCGGAGGTCGGCGGCGTGACCCTCAAGCCCCAGCCCGGCAACCCGAAGCCGCGCGTCTTCCGTCTACCGGCGGATCAGGCGGTCATCAACCGTTACGGGCTCAACAGCGAGGGGGCCGACAAGGTGGCCTCCCGTCTGGCGGCGCGGGAGCGTCGAGGCGTGCTCGGCATCAATCTCGGCGCGAACAAGGACAGCGCGGACCGCATCGCCGATTACGTCGAGCTTTACCGGCGCCTCGGCGGGCTCGCGGAGTTTGTTACCTTGAACGTGTCGTCGCCCAATACACCGGGCCTGCGCGACCTTCAGGGACGCGCGTTCCTCGATGAGTTGCTGGCGCGCGTTCTCGATTGCCGGGCGTCGAGCGGCGGGCATGCCCGCGTGCTCCTCAAGATCGCGCCGGATATCGACGATCTCCAGCTTGACGACATCGTGGCCGTCGCACGGTCGCGCGGCATCGACGGCATGATCGTCTCGAACACGACGATCGCCCGCCCCGAAAGCCTCCGGGACAAGACGATCGCGGGAGAAACGGGCGGTCTTTCGGGCAAGCCGCTTTTCCGCCCCTCGACGATCATGCTCGCGAAGACCTATCGGCGCGTCGAGGGCCAGTTCCCGCTGATCGGTGTCGGCGGGATATCGAGCGGCGAGGACGCGGTGGCGAAGATTGCCGCCGGAGCGCACCTCGTGCAGCTCTATTCGGCGCTTGTGTTCCGGGGGCCGGGGCTCATCGGCGAGATCAAGACCGCCATCCTCGGCGCCATGGCGCGCGAAAAGGCGTCGTCAGTTGGCGAACTGGTCGGCCGTGGTGCCGCAGCCTGGGCGGAGGCCTGACAGCTCGGCCGATCAGTTCGGCAGGTCGATCTTCGCGGCGGCGATCACGGCCTGCGTGCGGCTCTCGACGCCGAGCTTCATCAGGATCGCGGAGACATGGGCCTTCACGGTCGCTTCCGACACGGACAGCTCGTAAGCGATCTGCTTGTTGAGAAGCCCTTCCGAAAGCATCGTCAGGACGCGCATCTGCTGCGGCGTGAGGCTTGCAAGACGGCGGACGAGATCGCCCGTCTCCTTGTCCGCGTTCTCGCCGAGCGGAATGTCCGGCGGCGTCCAGCTTCCGCCCGCGAGCACCGTGCGGACGGCGGCGTTCATCTTGTCGATCGGCGTCGTCTTCGGAATGTAGCCCGACGCGCCGAACTCAAGGCAGGTGCGGATCGTGGCGGCATCGTCGACGCCCGAGACGATGACGACCGGCACCGCCGGGAACTGGGACCGCAGGAACGTCAGGCCGGAAAATCCGCTGACGCCGGGCATCTTCAGATCGAGCAGGATGAGATCGATATCCGCACCGATGGAAAGCGCGGCGGTCGTTTCCTCCAGGGTTCCGGATTCGATGAACTGAAGCTCCTTGAAGATGCCGGAGAGCGCCTGCTTCAGGGCGCCGCGGAAAAGGGGGTGATCGTCGGCGATCAGTATCGTGCCGCGATCCGCCTCAAGGCCAGTATCCGTCATGTCCATACCTCTCGCCATACCGCCCGTTGACGCGGCGGACCGGACTTCGCGCCCGGTTGCCGATGATGAACGGCAATCATCCCTATTGGCAAGCGCCGGTGCTCCTCTATTAGACATGCCAGTGCTCGTCTATTAGACCTGTGGAGGGAAGTATCCGCGTCGGAACGATCGATCCGGTGCGGGCAAGGACGGGCAGCGAAGGACGGATCCCATGGCCGGTGCCTTGATTTTTTCGCTGGCGATGGCGGCTATCGGCCTCCTCGTCTTCGGCGAGAGGATGGGATTGCCGGCGCCACTCGCCGCGCTTGGTGTCGCGGGGGTTCTCGGCGCGGTTCTGGTTGTGTCGGCGGTTTCCGCCGCGACCAGCCGGCTGGGGCGTTTCATCCTCGGGGAGAATGGTGGGGCGGGGATGGCGCAAGGCGCCATCGTGGCCCTGCTGCTTGTTCTGGCGCGCTTTTACCCGGGCCTTTTCGGCGCTGAGGTCTTCTCACCCGCGCTCTGGCTGCTGACGGGTTTTGTCCTCGGCCAGCTTCTTCCGCCCGTCAATCCATGGGCTGCCTTCCGCCCCGCAATCCAGCGGAGCGGGTCCGCCGAGCCCTCGCGCGCGGCGACACTGCGCGGCGCGGCGCCCGCGATCATGCTGGCGGCGGGGCTCGGCGCAGCCACATTGCTGGCGGCGATGGTGCCAGTTCTGGCCGATCGCCTTGTCGAGGCGAGCGGCTGGCCACCCCGGCTCGCTTTCCGGGGCGTGGTCGCGTTCATTTGCCTCCTGGCGCTTGTCGGCGGGCTGGTCTCGATCCGCCGGGCCGCCATGATCGGCCTCGCCTTTGCGGGTCTTCTGCTTGTGCTCCCGGTCGTTCCTGAATGGTTGCGCATCCAGTCTCCCCAAGGCCTCGATGTGGAGTTCCTGCGGTATGTCGCGAGCGAAACCCTGAACCAGACCGGTGCCCGGATCGGAATGGTTCTGCGCAGGCCGGATCTGCCGGCGGGGGTAATGGGTTTCGCTCTGGGGATGACGGCGCTGCAGGCCTCCGGCGCGGTTCGCGGAACCCCTGCAAGGGTGATCGCGATCGTGACAGGTCTCGTGACGGCAACGACCGTGCTCGCGATCCTTGAGTTCAACGGGACGCGACTGCAGGCGCTGATCACCACCGGTCTTGTCGAGGCCGCGCCGACGCAATGGCCGGTCTTCGTTTACGATGATGTGTTGCGCGGCTGGCTCTCGGCCTGCGGAACATGGCCGGACGACGCGCGGCAGGCCGCGCGGGCCTGCGGCGCCGTCGATCCGCGTCTTCCGCTCGCGCCAGGCAGCCTGCGTTTCGACAATGGCCTCGCCATGCCGGCGCTGGCTGCAGCTTCCGGGCTTCCTGTCATTCTCGGATTTCTCTGGGCGCTTCTGCCGCTGGTGATCGTCCTCGTCGCCTGTGCCATGCTCCTGCTTGTCGCGGCGACCGGGCTGGCTGAACTGCTGGCACTCGGCAGCGATGTGAGGCCCGCGCTGCGGTCGGCGCGACTGGCCCGGATCCGGCTGATCGTTCTGGGGCTTTCGACGCTGTTGCTGACGGCGGGAGAAACAGGCTTCCGCCTCGACGCCCGTCTGATCCGCTGGGCGATGCTCGGCGTCGCGCTGCTTGGCCTTTCCGCCATGGTCGCGGGCTGGATCGTCCGGTTCATGCGCGCGATTCGTAATCGGCGTGACGCGCGCGCGATTCCCGAACCGGAAGCCGAAACCGTAAAGGTTGGATCCTATGCCGGCTGACTATTCTACGCGGACATCCGGAGATTTGATCGCGGATCGTCGTTTCGCTTACGGAGAGGCGGCGCTGGAGGAGGGTGATTTCGTCGCTGCGCGTGACTTGTTCGCGCAGGTGATCGAGGTCGTTCCGGGGTGGCCGCCGGCGCACTTTCAGCTCGCGAAGGCCTTGTCGGCGCTCGGAGAGAATGCCGCCGCTGGTGCAGCGTTGGCAGCCTGCCTCGCGCTCGATCCCTCGGACCGGCTTGGTGCCGGCATGTTGCTGGCGCAGAGGGCCGCCGTGCCGCCGACATCGGCGGCGATGCCCGATGCCTATGTCGCCGCGCTGTTCGACGAATATGCGCCGCGTTTTGACCGCCACCTCACAGGCGCGCTCGCGTATCGGGCGCCGGAGATGTTGCGTGCGGCAATCGAGCTGCACGCAGCAGGGAACCGGCGATATGATCGCTTTCTCGATCTGGGTTGCGGATCCGGGCTGATGGCCCGGGCGCTCGAGGGCCGTTTCGGGGAAGCCGTCGGCGTCGATCTCTCGGCTGGGATGCTGCGGGAGGCGGTGGCAACGAAGCTCTATACCCGGCTCGAATGCACGCCGTTGCAGACGTTTCTTGATGATTCAGAGCCGGCTATGTTCGATCTTGTCGTGGCGGCGGATGTCTTCTGCTATGTGCCGGAACTTGCGCCGGTCTTCGCCGGCGTCGCGCGCGTGCTCAGGCCGGGCGGGCATTTCGCCTTCACGATCCAGACCCATGGTGGCGAAGGCGCGATCGTCGGCGCCGACGCGCGGGTGCATCACGCGCCGGCACTCGTTCACAGGCTGGTCGAAGCGAATGGCTTCGAGGTCCTTGAGGCCGAAACCGTCTCGACGCGGAAGGATCGTGGCGAGCCGGTGCCCGGTGCGCTGTTCCTGCTTGCGAAGCCGTGAACAACGCCACACCTTGGCCGGGTATGGAATCGCCCGAACAAGCCTTCACCGGATTGCCGCAGCCGATCGCCCGCTGGTTCGCTGCGCGCGGCTGGGAATTGCGCTGGCATCAGGCGGCGATGATCGCCAAGGCGGAGGCGCGGCGTCCGACGCTGCTGATCGCGCCGACCGGCGCGGGCAAGACGCTGGCGGGGTTCCTGCCCTCGCTGATCGAATTGACGGGTCGTCGGCGCCGCGCCGCGCCGCAGGGCACGCATACGCTTTATATCTCCCCGCTCAAGGCGCTCGCCGTCGATATCAGCCGCAATCTCGATGGGCCGGTTGCTGAGATGGGGCTCGATATCCGCATCGAGACGCGAACCGGCGATACACCGGCTTCCCGCCGCCAGCGGCAGATGCGCCTGCCGCCGGAAATCCTGCTGACGACGCCCGAGCAACTGGCGCTGATGCTCAGTCATGGCGAAGCGCGCCGCTTCTTTTCCGAGCTTCGCATGATCGTGGTCGACGAACTTCATGCGCTCGCGCCCGGCAAGCGCGGAGACCTGCTCGCGCTTGGCCTTGCCCGGCTGCGGAAGCTGGCGCCCGAAGCGATCACCTTCGGCCTTTCGGCGACTGTTGCCGAGCCTGACGATCTGCGACGCTGGCTCGTCGATGGACAGAACACGCTTCTGGCTGATCTGGTCGAGGCACCGGCGGCGATCGCGGCGAGGCCCGACTTGCGCATTCTCGATACCGCCGAACGGCTGCCCTGGGCCGGGCATTCCGCGCGCCATGCCATCCGCGAGATTTACGACGAGATCGGCCGCCACCGCCTCAGCCTGCTGTTCGTCAACACGCGGATGCAGGCGGAGATGGTGTTCCAGCTGCTCTGGTCGATCAATGACGAAGGGAGACGGATCGCGCTGCATCATGGCTCGCTCGATGTCGGCCAGCGCCGCAAGGTCGAGGCGGCGATGGCAGCAGGTAAAATCGACGCCGTGGTCTGCACCTCGACGCTCGATCTCGGCATCGATTGGGGCGACGTCGATCTCGTCGTCAATATCGGGGCTCCGAAGGGCGCGAGCCGTCTGCTCCAGCGCATCGGGCGCGCCAACCATCGTCTCGATGAACCCTCAAAGGCGCTTCTGGTCCCCTCCAACCGTTTCGAGGTTCTCGAATGCCTGGCGGCGGTCGAGGCGGCCCATGCCGGCGAACAGGACGCGACGACACGGCGCACCGGCGCGCTCGATGTGCTCGCCCAGCACATTCTCGGCATGTGCGTTGCCGAGCCTGTCACCGCCGATGCGCTGTTCGAGGAGACCCGCGCTGCCGCGCCGTTCGCGGCTTTGGATCGGGAGACCTTCGACCGCGTTGTCGCCTTCGTTCGCGATGGTGGTTACGCGCTCAAGGCGTACGAGCGCTTCGCCAAGATCAAGGCCGACAAGGAGGGGCGCCTGCGCATCGCCAATGCGCGGCTGGCGCAGGCCTATCGCATGAATGTCGGCACCATCGTCGAATCCACGATGCTGAAGGTGCATCTCGGCGGCGCCCGCGGCGGGGCCATGCGGGCCGGGCGGCTTCTCGGCGAGATCGAGGAATATTTCGCTGAAGGCCTTTCACCGGGCGATACCTTTGTCTTTGCCGGCGAAGTGTTACGGTTTGAAGGCCTCGTCGAGGACAAGGTCGTCGCTTCCCGCGCGACCGGTCGTGACCCGATGATCCCGTCCTATGCCGGCGGCAAGTTCCCGCTCTCGACCCACCTCGCCCGCCGCGTTCGCTCGATGCTGGCGAATCCCGACGCGTGGAAAGGCCTGCCACCGCAGGTCGCGGGCTGGCTCTCGCTCCAGTCCGGCGTTTCGGGTCTGCCGTGTGCCGACGATCTTCTCGTCGAGACCTTTCCCCATGCCGGACGGAACCATGTCGTCGCTTATCCGTTCGAGGGGCGGCTGGCGCACCAGACCCTCGGTATGCTCCTCACCCGGCGGCTCGAACGCGCCGGGTTGAAGCCGCTCGGCTTTGTTGCCAACGACTATGCGATCGCGATCTGGATGCTGGGAGACCTGCCGCTGCGGATCGCACGTGAGTCGGGTTTTCTCGGTGCGCTGTGGGATGCCGACATGCTCGGCGACGATCTCGAGGACTGGCTCGCGGAAAGCGCGCTGATGAAGCGATCCTTCCGGCAATGCGCGATCATTGCCGGGCTGATCGAGCGGCGCTTTCCCGGCATGGAGAAGAAATCGCGGGCCGTGACGATCTCCACCGATCTCATCTACGATGTCCCGCGCCGCCACGAGCCGGATCATGTCCTCCTTCAGGCGGCGCGGGCCGATGCCGCGACCGGTCTGATGGATCTTCGCCGCCTCTCCGATCTCCTGACACGCATTCGGGGGCGAATCGTGCATCATGAACTCGAGCGTGTGTCGCCGCTGGCGGTGCCGATCCTGCTGGAGATCGGGCGGGAGCCCGTCTTCGGCGAGGCGGGCGACGCCATGATCGCCGAGGAGGCGGAACGGCTCATGGCCGAGGCAAAAGGTGAGGCAGAGGGCAAGGATCGATGAAAGGTGGTGCGCTGGCGAGGTCGGACAGGGAGCAAAGGAACGCGGCGCGGGTGCATGCCGGCGCCATGATCCGCGTTACCTTCGCCGGCGAGGAACTCGACCTGCACCCTGCCGGGGCGATTTTCCTTCCCGGCCGGGAGATGCTGATCGTGGCGGACCTTCACCTTGAGAAATCGGCGGCCTTCGCCGCGCGCGGTCAGATGCTGCCGCCCTACGAGACGCTCGAAACCCTGCGCCGGCTGGCAGGGCTTGTCGGCGAGTTGCGACCGCGCCAGCTTGTTCTCCTCGGCGACAGCTTCCATTCGGCAATCGAGACCATCGGCGAGGCCGGACCGGCGCGCGAGGCGATCGAAGACCTCGGTCGGCGGAGCGAGATCATCTGGATCGCCGGCAATCATGATCCGGTGCCTCCGCTTCGGCTGCCCGGCCACTGGATCGAGAATATCCGGCTTGGCGAGCTGGTTCTCCGGCATGCGCCGGTCGACGACGGCGCCTGCGAGATCGTTGGCCACCTCCACCCGGCGGCAAGGCTGGCGACGCGGGCGGGTTCGCAGCGCCGACGCTGTTTCGCGCTCGCCGGAAGGCGGTTGCTGATGCCGGCCTTCGGGGCGCTGACGGGGATGGTGGACCTTGCCGATCCCACGATCAGGCGTTTCGTTCCCGAAACGGAAGTGCGGGTCTTCATGCTGTGCCGGCAGGGGCTTATCGAAATGCCGCTGTCGGCCTGCGCACGCTGATCAATCCCGACGGAAAACGAGGTTGGCCATCCAGCCCATCATCACCGCCATCAGCACCGTGAAAAGCCCGTAACCCCAGGCCTCGGTGCGGGCGGCATTGGCGACGAAGGCGTCGAAGCCGACCTTGCGGACGACGAAGCCGGCCTGAGCCGTCTTCAGCGGTAGGCCTTCCGCCAGCACGGTGAGGTTGACGAGATACAGCCCCGTCGGAG
>JAVTWI010000179.1:0-9410 GCA_032229845.1 Rhabdaerophilum sp. | reverse complement strand
CACGATCTCGGTCAGCACCGAGTTGCCGATCAGGATGCCGAGATAGAGCCCGACGATGGTGATGACCGGGATCAGCGCATTCCGGAGCGCATGGCGGATGATGACGGCGTTGATCGGCACGCCCTTGGCGCGCGCCGTGCGGACATAGTCCTCCTGCAGCACCTCGAGCATCGCCGAGCGGGTGACGCGGGTGATGTAGGCGGCGGTGATCAGCCCGAGGTTGATCGCCGGCAGGGTGATCGACTGGAACCACGCCGAAAAGCTGCCGCTCTTGGCGCTGATGACCGGAAACCAGGGCAGGATGATCGCAAAGCCGAGCAACAGCAGCAGCGCGGACACGAACGGCGGGAAGGAAAGCCCGAGCAGCGAGGCGATGCGCGCCGCGTAATCGGTGAAGCGGTTGCGCTTGACGGCCGCCGCGATGCCGAGCGGCACGCCGATCACAATCCCCAGCACCAGCGAGATCAGCGTGAGTTCGATCGTCCAGGGCAGGACGTTGAGGACCTCCTGAATCACCGGGCGGCCGGTCACCATCGAGGTGCCCCAGTCGCCGACGAGCGCGCCGGAGATGAAGGTCAGGTATTGCGCATGGATAGGCCGGTTGAGGCCCAGTTTCTCGCGCAGCGCCATAATGGCTTCCTGGCTGGCCTGATCGCCGAGGATCACCTGCGCCGGATCGCCCGGCACGATGCGCACCAGCACGAAAACCAGGGTCAGCACGGCAAACAGCGTCACGAGGGCAAAGCCGAGACGCCGGACGAGAAACGCGGTCATGTCACCTCGCAGACTTCCGGGTGAGGGGTGGCCTCATCCGGCGGTTCAGCCCGGGAGCATGCCGCGCAAAACGCGGGTGCCGGCTTTGCGCGGCATGCTCTGGACCATTTGAACCACAGGGCATTCTTGCCCCTCGGGATCACTTCTTGAAGTGGGTCTTCTCGGTGATCGGCGGGGAGAGGTTCAGCGAACCGACGAGATCGTAGCCGAGATCGAGGTTCGCCTTCCATGCCCAGAGCTGGAGCTGCTCGTAGATCGGGATGCCGCAGACGTTCTTGACCAGCTTCTCCTGTGCCGTCTTCCACAGCATCTTCTGCTTGGCTGCGTCCTGTTCCACGCGCGCGGCGCGGATCTCGCTGTCGGCGATGTCGCAGAAGGAGAAGTTGGTGATGGCGGTCGGCTTTCCGACGATCGAGTTCGAATCGTAGAACTGCGTCAGGTAGACATCCGCCACCGGGAAGCGCGCCGCCTGATAGTGAACGATCGGCGAGAGACCCTTGCGGATCTGCGCATGGAAGGTCGCGTGCTCGACGAGTTCGATCTCGAGGTTGATGCCCGCCTTCTTGAGCTGCGCCTGCACCGCCTCGATCAGCGTCTGCATGCCGGTCAGCGTGGTGTGGATGGTCTTCACCGTCACGCCGTCCTTGTAGCCGGCTTCGGCAAGGAGCGCCTTCGCCTTGGCGACGTCATAGGGGTAGAGCGGCGCCTTCTCGTCGGTGCCGAGATAGCCCGACGGGACGACCGAAACCGCCTCGCGCGACGTGCCCTTGCCCTTGAACGCCACGATCGCCTTGCGGTCGATGGCGTAGGCGATCGCCTGCCGGACGCGGATGTCGTCGAGCGGCTTGGAGGTGACGTTGAGGTAGAGCGCCGACATTTCGCCCGGCTCCATCGCCTTGACGACGACGCCCGGCAGCTTCGAGGTGCGATCGACCCAGGTCTGATCCTGCTTGCCGTAGATCATGTCCAGTTCGCCCGACTGGAAGGCGAGATCACGGCTCGAATCCGCCGGAATGTAGCGGTAGACGATCTCTTCGAGCTGCGGCGCGCCGCGGAAATACTTCTTGTGCGCCTTGAGCTTCACGAACTGCTGCGGCTGGTATTCCGCGAATTCGAACGGCCCGGTGCCCACCGGCTTCTTGCCGAACCCGTCGCCCATTTCCTCGGCGGCCTTCTTGCAGACCATGTTGCCGCCGTTGATGTTGGCGACATAGCCGAGGAAGCCCGCGACAGGGTTCTTGAGCTTGATCTTCAGGGTGGTAGCGTCGACGGCCTCGACCTTGTCGAGAGCGCGGAAGTCACCCGAATAGTTCGAGGTCGCCTTGTTCGAGGCGCGCTGGATGGAATAGGCCGCATCCGCCGCCGTGAACGGGCCGTAGCCGTGGTGGCATTCGACGCCGGAGCGGATCTTGAACGTCCACTCGGTGCCGTCCTTGTTGCTGGTCCAGCTTTCGGCGAGATCCGGCTCGATGAAATCCGGGCTCGCCTGACCCGGCTTGATGCGGACGAGGCCGTTGAAGATGAAGTTCAGCAGGCCCTTGTCCGGCGTCGTCGAGGCGAGGTGCGGATCGAGCTTGCCGGCATCCGCGGAGCCCATGCCGATGACGAGCGTTTTCTTCTGCGCCATCGCAGAACCCGCGACGAGGCAGGCCGCAACAGCCAGTCCGAGAGAAAGTTTTCGCTTCATGGAAAGACCCCCTTGTTGTGCTTTGGTCGATATTGGGCCGAATTCGCGCCGGAGCGCAACCCGGTATTCTGCATATTGTCTATACCATATCCTCGAGCCGGCAGTTGACGAGCAACTCGGCGACGCTGGCAGTGTTCGGCAGGGAAATGACCGTCGCGACCAATTCCGCGAGGTCTTGCGGGTCGGTCATGTTCTCGGCGGCGACCGTGGTGACATCCCGCGTCAGGTCGGTGCGGACGAAGGAAGGGCACAGCGCCGTGACGCGCAGGCCCTTGTCCCAGCCCATCCGTCGTGTCGCGTGCGAGAGCGCGACCACCGCGAACTTGGTCATGTTGTAGGCGACGTTGTTGTTGCGCACCCGCTTGCCCGACATCGAGGCGACATTGACGACGCGGCCGGCGCCGCAGGCTTCGAGATGGGGCAGGGTGAGGCGGATCATGTTGAGCGGCGCCTTGCAGTTCACCGCCCAGATCTTGTCGAGGCTCGCCTCGTCGGCATCGCGCAGGGTGACGCCGACGCTGATGCCGGCATTGTTGATCAGCCCGTCGATCCGACCGAAACGCGCGAGCGTCTCGCCAACCCAGGCCTCGTGGCTCGCCCAGTCCTCGGCGTTATAACGGCCGATCAGGATACGTTGCGGGTCGCGGCCTTCGAGGAAGCTGTCGAGGCTGCGCTTGTCGCGCACACCGAGGCTCAGCCGCGCGCCGCGCCGATAGAGCACCTCGGCGCATTTGAGGCCGATGCCCCGGTTCGCGCCGGTAATGAGGAAAACCTTGTCCGTGAGATCGAGCATGACTAGCCGTGCAATGTCATCGGCGCTGACCGGGCGCCTTGCGGGAAGCGGTCGAAGCGGAAGGCGTCAAGGTCGAACCGGGATGGCGTGCCGGTCGCAAGCGCGGCGACGGCCTCGCCGACCGCCGGCGCGATGCCGAACCCATGCCCCGAAAATCCGGCCGCAACGACGAGACCGGGCAGGCGCGGAAGCGCGGCGATCACCGGCAGTCCGTCCGGTGTCATGTCGATCAGCCCGCCCCAGCTTCGCTCGATGGGCGCGGCTGCGAGCGCGGGCAGGAACGTGCCGATGCGCTGGCGCAGTGCTTCCATCGCCGCAACCTCCGGCGCGAGCGAGGAGACCGTCCAGCGTTCGGAATCGCCGGGATACGGGCCGATACCGGAGGTGTAGCGGAAGCGTCCGTCGGGTTGCTGGCGCCCGGCGCAATCGGCATTGGCGACGCCGAAAACCTGCCGGAACACGCGTTCGGACGGCGCGCTCAGCGCGACCTGAACCTGCATGACGTTCAACGGCAGGTCGAGGCCGAGCGGCGCGAGCAGCCCCGCACTATGCGTGCCGGCGGCGACGATCACCCGGTCCGCCGCGATGAAGCCCGCGCCGGTTTCCGCGCCAACGACGCGGCCGCCGCGCTCGACCAGTTCCAGAGCCTGTAGGCCTTCGTCTATCTGTGCGCCGTGCCGGCGCGCGGCGTTCGCGAAGGCTGTCGTGGCGGCCACCGGATCGGCATAACCGTCCGTCGGACAGAAGGAGGCGGCGAGGGCACCCGATTCCACGGCCGGTGCGATGGTCCGGATCGCCGCCGGATCGGGCAGGAAATCGAGCACGAGGCCGAGGGATCGCTGCGCGGCGATCATCGCGCGGATCGTTCCGACCTCTTCAGGGGTTCGGGCGAGGCGGAGGTTGCCGTCCTGATGGTAGCCCGTATCGCCGCCAAGTTCCTCGGAGAGCCCCGGCCATCGCGCCACCGCCGCGCGGGCGAGGGGAAGCTCCGCCGGATCGCGGCCGGACTGGCGAACACCGCCGAGCGTCCAGCCGGAGGCCATCGCGGCGAGGGTACGGCTCTCGATCAGCCGGACGCGTTCGCCGCCGCGCGCCAGATGATAGGCGCTGGCGCAGCCGATGATGCCGCCGCCGATGATCAGGATCTCCGTCAAGCATCCTCCTGCACAAGAAATCCTCCTCCCGCCATCGTCGCGCGGAAAACTTCTCCGGCGCAAGACAGATGCAGAAAAAATTTCTGCAACCTCCTTGCGCAACAAGCGGCCGCTTGTCACAAATCGGATCGCCGCATGAAGGCACCGGACTTTTTGTCGCCGGACTCCTCTGCACGGGAACCTCCGCCTTGGCCCATTCCATTCCGAACCACGATCCCTATTGGTGGGATGCCGCGCCGCGCGAGCCGCGGTCCGACGTCGCGTTGCCGGCGAAGGTCGATGTCCTTGTCGTCGGGGCCGGCTATGCCGGGCTTTCCGCCGCGCTGACCCTCGCGCGGGGCGGGCGTAGCGTTCTGGTCTGCGAGGCGGGGCCGCCGGGCTTCGGCGCGTCGAGCCGCTCGGGCGGGATGATCGGGCACGGCCACCGGCTGTCCTATTCCGGGCTGATCGAGCGCTATGGAGAAGCGCTTGCCAAGGCGATGATCCTCGAAGGCATCGCCTCGCTCGACTATGCCAAGGCGCTCATCGCCGAGACGGGCATGGACGCCGGGCTGAGGCCGGTCGGCCGCCTGCGCGGCGCCTGGACCGTGGCGGATTATGACACCATGGGCCGCGAGGCCGATCTCCTGCGCCGGAATGTCGGCCTTCCGGTCGATGTCGTGCCGAAAGGCGATATGCGCCGGGAAATCTCGACGGATTCCTATCAGGGCGGCTTGATCTTCCACAGCCATGCCGGCCTGCATCCGGCGCTGTTCCAGCAGGGGCTGCTTGCGGCCGCGCGGCAGGCCGGCGCGGTCGTCGCCGGCTATTGCGCGGTCGAAGGCTGGTCGCGCGAGGCCGATGGCTTCGGCGTCGCGACCCGGCGCGGCACCGTGAAGGCGGCCGAACTGGTCGTGACCACCAACGGCTATTCGGGGCGCCCCTTCGTGCCGCTGGCGCGCCGTCTCGTGCCGATCCCGAGCTATCTGATCGCGACCGAGGAACTCGGCGAGAACCGGGTGCGCGAGCTGATCCCCTCGATGCGCATGATGGTCGAGACGCGCGAGAAACATCTCTATTACCGCCCGTCGCCCGACCATAAGCGCATCGTGCTCGGCGGGCGCGCGGCGCTGCATCCGATCGATCTCGACAATGCCGGGGCGCGGCTCAAGCGCGAACTGGTGGCGCTGTTCCCGAGCCTTGCCGATGCCGCTGTCTCCCATGTCTGGACCGGCAATGTCGCCATGACGCGTTCCGATCTGCCGGGGATCGGACAGCGCGACGGGCTCTGGTATGCGCTGGGTTGCAACGGCTCCGGCGTCGCGCTGATGCCCTACCTCGGCCATCGCCTCGCACAGAAGATTCTCGGCCAGCCCGAAGGCAGGACAGCGTTCGACGACGTGCCGTTTACGGCGGTTCCCTTCTATGATGGCCGGCCGTGGTTCCTGCCGTTCATGACGCTCGCCTTCAGGGCGCGCGACCTCTGGCGCGAAATCAGAACCGGGCAGTAATCCCGCCCTCGGGGCGTTCCGAGAAGGCGGACATCTGCGCGGTCAGGAAGCGCAGGAGCTGGCTCGCCGCCTCCGGCAGCCGCCGCCCGATCCGGGTGACGATCTGCGCCTCGGTCGATTGCAGCAACGCGTTTTCGACCGGCCGCGCCAGCAGCGTCCCGTCAGCGAGGTCCGGCCCGACCGAGAAGGCCGGAAGGAGCGTGACCCCGACATTCGCGACCACGAAATGCCGCAGGATGCTGATCGAGGTGGCGGTGAGACGCGGCGTCAGTTCGATGTTCTCGGCGGCTTCCGCGATGGTGATACGCTGGCGGACGCCGGAATTCGCGTAGAGCAGGGCGACCGGATAGGCCGAGATATCCTTGAGGGTGATCTTGCCGCGTTGGCGCGCGAGCGGATGATCGGGTCGGACGATGAGGTCCACGGGGTGCCGCATCGCCCGCCAGATGCGCACGCGCGGATCGGGCTTGATGTTGTAGGCAAGGCCGATGTGGCAGAGGTCGTTCGCGACCGCATGCGTGATATCGGTCGAGCCGCCGAATTCGAGCGACATGGTGAGGCGCGGATAGCGCTCCCAGTAGCGCCGGAGCGAACCGGACATCAGGTCGCTGATGAAGCCCTCGCCAAGAATGACCGAGACATGGCCGCGGTTGAGGTCCTGAATCTCGCGCAGTTCGGCAATGGTGTCCTCGCGGTCCGCCGTCCACTGGCGATAGCGGTTCGAGAGCAGTTCGCCCGCCTCGGTGGCCCGGACGCCACGTCCGAGCCGCTCCAGCAGCGGCATGCCGAGTTCCTTCTCAAGCTGCGCGATCTGTCGGCTGACGACGGACGGATTGACCCCGAGAAAGTCCGCCGCGCCCCGCACCGACCCGTGGCGGATCGTCTCGTGGAGATAGCGCAGGCGGTGATCATCGAGGGACATGGCGGAACTTCGTAGATCGTTGCTCTGGAGTCAACGATAATGCATCGCGCCGGTTATGTCTGCGGCAAAAGCCGCTGGTTAGCATGGCCCTACCTCCAGCGCTCATCCGCTGGAACGGGGGCGTGATGACGGCAATCGGCGTAATCGGACTGGGCAATATGGGGCGGGGCATGGCGCTGCGCCTCATCGGCACCGGTCACCGCGTCGCCGGTTTCGATGCCGCCGCCGAAACACGCGCGCGCCTAGCGGCCGAGGGTGTGGATGTGGCGGAGAGCATCGCCGGGCTTTGCGCCTCGACCGATGTCCTGATCCTTTCGCTGCCGAACGCCGAGATCGTCGAGGCCGTGATGGCCGGGCCGGACGGCGTTCTCGCCCATGCGCGGCCGGGCACGCTGATCGTCGATACGACGACCTCCCATCCCGAAACGACCCGCCGGATGGCTGCGCTGGCGAAGGAAAAGAGCCTGGCCTTCCTCGATGCTCCCGTCAGCGGCGGGCCGAAGGGCGCCCATGCGGGCACGATGACAATGGTGATCGGCGGCGAAGCGGCCGATCTCGCCCGGGCCGAACCCGTTCTGGCCGCCCTGAGCGCGAAACGCGTGCATGTCGGCCCGGTCGGCGCGGGGCATGTCGCCAAGCTCATCAACAATCTGCTCTGCGCCTCCCATCTGCTGACCGCCGCCGAGGCGCTGGCGATCATCCGTGGCGCGGGGCTCGAACCGGCTGCGGTGCTGGCCGGTGTCAATGCCGGCTCGGGCCGCTCGGCGGTGTCGGAAGTCAATCTGCCGAACTGGGTGCTGAACGGCGCCTTCAATTCGGGATTTTCTATCGGCCTGATGCGCAAGGACGTCGGCCTCGCGGCGCGGCTCGTCGAGGAGCTCGGCCTCGATCTGCCGATGGCAAACCAGGCGGTCGCGCTCTGGGAAGAAGCCTATGGACAGCTTGGCGCCGGCACGGATTTCAACGCGATAACCGCGCATCCCGATTTCTCCTCATCGCCCTTCTTTCAGGAGAAGAGCCGATGAGCGCGACGATGGATGCACGCCTTGCCGGCTTTCTCGCCCCTTTTCTCCCCCAGGGTGTGGAAGCCGGCTCTTTTATTGACGGCGCTCTCGTCGCCGGGGAGGGGGCCGCTATCGGCATCACCAACCCGGCGACCGGCACGCCCCTCTTTACCTACCGCGACGCCGGTGAGGCTGTCGCCCGGCGGGCTGTCGAAGCCGCCGCTGCCGCGCATCCCGCCTGGGCAGCCATGCCGGCAGCGCGGCGCGGCCGGGTCCTGCAGGCGATCGCGCGCGCAGTGCTCGACCATGCCGAACCGCTGGCGCAACTTGAGGCGTTCTCGGCCGGCAAGCCGATCCGCGATACGCGCGTCAAGGTCGCCAAGGTCGCGGAGATGTTCGAGTATTACGCCGGCTGGTGCGACAAGTTCCACGGCGATGTCATCCCAGTGCCGACCTCGCATCTCAATTACACGCGGCGCGAGCCTTATGGCGTGGTCCTTCAGATCACGCCGTGGAACGCGCCGGTCTTCACCGCCGGCTGGCAGATCGCGCCTGCGCTCGCGACCGGTAACACGGTGGTGCTCAAGCCCTCGGAACTGACTCCGTTGACATCGGTCGCGCTGGCGGCGCTGGCGGAGAAGGCCGGCTTGCCCAAGGGGGTCGTCAACATTCTTGCCGGCTATGGCGCAACCACCGGGCAGGGCGCGCTGGCACACCCGGGCGTGCGCAAGGTGGTGTTCGTCGGCTCGGTCGGCACCGGCCGCATCATTGCCGAGAGCGCGGCGCGGCGGCTGATCCCCAGCCTGCTCGAACTCGGCGGCAAGTCCGCCAATATCGTCTTTGCCGATGCCGACCTCGACCGGGCCGCGCTCGGCGCGCAGGCGGCGGTCTTCTCCGGCGCCGGCCAGAGCTGCGTTGCGGGTTCGCGGTTGTTTGTCGAGCGCTCGATCTATGATCGCTTCTGCGAAAAGGTCGCAGCAGGGGCGGCGAAAATCCGCGTCGGCGATCCGCTCGATCCGGAGACCGAGGTCGGCCCGATCAACAACGAGAAACAGTTCCGGCATGTCACCGGCGAGATCGAGCGCGCGGTCGCCGAAGGCGGACGCCTCGCGACGGGCACGCGCGATTTGCCGCCGGGCGGCTATTTCGTCGCGCCGACCCTGCTGCGGGATGTCTCCAACCATTCCGGCCTTGCCCGCACCGAGACCTTCGGCCCCGTGGTCGCGGCGATCCCGTTTGACAGCGAGGCAGAAGCGGTCATGCTGGCGAACGACAGCGAATTCGGCCTCGCCGGTGCCGTCTGGACCCGCGATGTCGGGCGCGCCCATCGCGTTGCGGCGGCGGTCCGCGCCGGGACGTTCTGGATCAACGGCTACAAGACCATCCACGTCTCTTCGCCCTTCGGCGGCTTCGGCATGAGCGGCTACGGCCGGTCGAGCGGCGTGGAAGCGCTTTACGAATACACGCAGACCAAGAGCGTCTGGGTCGAGACGGCGGCCGAACCGGCGGTCGCCTTCGGCTATGCCGCCGGTATCCGGGATTGAAGTCGGTGGCCTTCGGAATTGACCGGAAGGTCTTCTCCGGGG
>JAVTWI010000178.1:0-9436 GCA_032229845.1 Rhabdaerophilum sp. | reverse complement strand
GATACGAACGGATTGCGCCTGGGCTGCGGTCGCGCCGGAAAAAATCGAAAGGGTGCCAGCGAACGCGGCGAGGACGATGAACTTTTTCATGAACTGGTTCTCCTTGCAGTTGCAGGGAGAACGACCCAGTCGATGATTGGTTCCGCAATGGGTGCCGTCCGGGCCGCAAACTTCTCACATCCTGAACACACCGAACCGCGTTTCGGGAATCGGCGCGTTGAGGCAGGCCGAAAACGCGAGGCCCAGCACGCGGCGCGTTTCGGAGGGCAAGATGATGCCATCGTCCCAGAGCCGCGCGGTGGCGTGGTAGGGCGAGCCCTCCTCCTCGTATTTCGCGCGGACAGGCGCCTTGAAGGCCTCCTCCTCCTCGGCGGACCACGATTTGCCCTCGGCTTCGAGGTTGTCGCGCCGCACGGTCGCGAGCACGGAGGCCGCCTGCTCGCCGCCCATCACCGAGATGCGGCTGTTGGGCCAGGTGAACAGGAAGCGCGGCGAATAGGCCCGCCCGCACATGCCGTAATTGCCCGCGCCGAACGAACCGCCGACGAGCAGCGTGATCTTCGGCACCTCGGCGGAGGCGACCGCCGTGACGAGCTTCGCGCCATCCTTGGCGATGCCGCCCGCCTCGTACTGGCTGCCGACCATGAAGCCGGAAATGTTCTGGAGGAACAACAGCGGAATACGCCTCTGGCAGCACAGCTCGATGAAATGCGCGCCCTTCACCGCACTTTCCGAAAACAGGATGCCGTTGTTGGCGATGATGCCGACCGGAATCCCATAGATGGAGGCAAAACCGGTGACCAGCGTGGTGCCGTAGAGCGCCTTGAACTCGTCAAAGCGCGAGCCATCGACGATACGGCCGATCACCTCGCGGATATCGTACTGACGCTTGAGGTCGGTCGGCACGAGGGCTTCGAGATCGGCAGGGTCGAGCACCGGGTCTTCCGGCTCGCCGAGCGCGATGTCGATCGCCTTGCGGCTGTTGAGATTGGCAACGATCCGCCGCGCCAGCGCAAGCGCATGGCCGTCGTTGGCGGCGTAATGGTCTGCCACGCCCGAACGGCGGGCATGGACATCCGCGCCGCCGAGATCTTCCGCCGAGACGACCTCGCCCGTCGCGGCCTTCACGAGCGGCGGGCCGCCCAGAAAAATAGTGCCTTGATTCTTGACGATAATGGTCTCGTCGCTCATCGCCGGCACATAGGCGCCACCGGCGGTGCAGGAGCCCATCACCACGGCGATCTGCGGAATACCCTGCCCTGACATCCGCGCCTGATTGTAGAAGATGCGCCCGAAATGCTCGCGATCAGGGAAGACCTCGGTCTGGTGCGGGAGGTTCGCGCCGCCGGAATCGACGAGGTAGACGCACGGCAGGCGGTTCTGCATCGCGATTTCCTGCGCGCGCAGATGCTTCTTCACCGTCATCGGATAGTAGGTGCCGCCTTTGATGGTGGCGTCGTTGCACACGATCATCACGTCGCGGCCCTCGACGCGGCCGATGCCGGCGATCATGCCGGCGCCGTGGATGTCGCCGCCATACATGTCGCAGGCCGCGAGCCCGCCGATTTCCAGGAAGGGCGAGCCGGGATCGACGAGGTTCAGCACCCGGTCTCGCGGGAGGAGCTTGCCGCGCGCGGTGTGGCGATCACGCGCCTTCTCGTTGCCGCCGAGCGCGGCAAGCTGCCGCTTGTCGAGCAAGTCCTTGCGAATCGCATCCCAGGCGGCGCGATTGTTGCGCGCTTCCTCGGTCTTCGCATCGAAACCGGAACGGAGAACGGCCATTTTTCCTCACCATGCCAAATGGCGCCCCGCCGAGCAGCGGTGCGTCCTGATTTTTGTTGTTTTGGCGACAGGATTCAACGCCCGACAGGACGGAGCTTATCGATATTGTCCGTCGACGCCATGCGCCAGGGTTCCGCGATCGCCGCCTGATACCATTTCTGGAAGGCAGGCAGACTATAGATCGCGTCGATGTATTCGTTTGTCGTCCGGTCGACAGGAATCTCGTAAGAACGGATGCGCGTCGCCAGCGGGGCAAACATCGCATCCACCGCGCCGAACTCCCCGAACAGGAACGGCCCGTGATCTGCCATCTCCATGCGGAAACGCTTCCAGTAGTTGGCGAGGCGCATCACATCGGCTTCGACGGCCGGCGTGAGCCGACGCGCGGCGCGACGGCGCAAGTTCATCGGACAATGCTGGCGGATCGCCTGGAAACCGGAGTGCACCTCGGCGGCCATCGAACGGGCGATCGCGCGGTATTCCGGCTCCTCGGGCCAGAAATTCGCCTCGGGGTGCTTCTCGTTGACGTATTCGATGATCGCCAGCGTCTCCCAGACGATCAGATTGCCGTACTTGAGCGCGGGAACAAGGCCGGTCGGAGAATATTGCAGCACCTGCTGGCGGGAATTCGGGTGGTCGAGCGGGACCAGGATTTCCGCGAATGGCACGTTCTTCGCCGCCATCGCCAGCCAAGGACGCAGCGACCACGACGAATAATTCTTATTGCCGATAACCAACGTCAGCTTGGGCGGAAATTTCGGCTGCTGGCCGATATTCGTCCCGATCATGCTTGCTTCTCCCCCACGGCGATTTCCGGGCCTTCGACGGCCCCGCCAGCTTTTTTCCAGGCCCCGAAGCCGCCTTCGATATGCGCGACCGGCTTCAACCCCATATCCTGCGCCGTCCGGGCCGCCAGAGCCGAGCGCCAGCCGCCCGCGCAGAAGAAGACGAAAGTCTTGTCCTGCTGGAACACCGGCTTGGCGTAGGGGCTCTCCGGGTCGATCCAGAACTCGAGCATGCCGCGCGGACAATGGAATGCCCCGGGAACCCGCCCTTCCCGTTCAAGCTCCCGCGGATCCCTGAGGTCGACGAACACAGTATCTTCCCGTCCAAGCAGTCCGAGTGCCTCGTCGATGTTCAAGGTCCGGACGGCGGCGTTGGCTTCAGCCAGAAGCACTTTGTATCCGCGGCTGATCGTTTGCGCCATTCTGGCCTCCGATTCGGTGCCGATTGAAACAATTTGTAACGGTCGCGCCCGGTTCCGCAAGCAGGTCCGGCAACCGTCGCCGACATTATTTCGGCAGCGCAACACGCTATCCACGCAAAATGCGGCATTGACGTTGCCGGGGCATGCCGGCAACACGCTCCGATGACAACAAGCCCGGTCGATTCTGCCCTCATTGCCACAGCCATGCTGAAACTCGCAGCGGAACGCGGTGCCGCCGCCAGCTTCTGCCCGTCCGACATCGCCCGGCAACTCGCGGGCCCGGCACCCGATCAATGGTCACGCCTGATGCAGCCGATCCGCCGGGTCGCGATCGAACTGGCACGCGAGGGGCGCCTCGTCATCCTGCGCAAGGGAAAGCCGGTCGATCCGCTCGATTTCAAGGGGGTTTACAGGCTCGCCCAGCCTCGTTTCGATTAGCCAAAAAACGCCGGTATCGTTTCAACGCTTCGTTGAGCCTGTCGCCAAACTGGCAGGATTCGCGAAGGATTTTAGGGAATTTTCAAGGGCTCCGGCGGGAAAACAATCCTCAACGCATAGGTAAGTTAAGAAGTTTTGCAACTTTTGATTGCATTCTTCGAACTGACTTTTCGAACCGAGGAACCCACTCCATGCCGGTGAAAAACTTTTGGAACGACAGAAAAGGCGCGACCGCGATGGTCATGTCGCTCGCGCTCGTCCCGATTGTGGCAACCTTTACCGTGGCCGTGAACTACTCGGACGCGACGCAGAAGCGCTCCAACTATCAGGCCGTCGCCGACGCGGCCGCGCTTTCCGGCGCCACGGCCTCGACGACCGACGGCGACGACGCCCGCAAGTCCCGCGCCAAGACCTGGTTCGATGCGCAGGTCGAAGCGCAGAAGCTCGACCCGGCGACCGTCACGGTCGACGTCAAGGATGGTGTCGTAACGGTGACGGCAACGGCCAAGGTCAAGCCAATCGTCGCCATGGTCGATTTCGGCGCGCATGACATTTTCGTCACCGCCAGCGCCGCGATTTCGCAGGACATCATTCACCGTGTGCTCGACGTCGCGATGTGCATCGATGCCACCGGCTCGATGCAGAACACGATCAACAGCGTGAAAGCGCGCGCCAAGAGCTTTTCGGACGACCTCAACACAGCGCTTGCCGCGCGCGGGCTCGAAAAGTTCGATTACACCCGCATCCGCGCCATCTACTACCGCGACTTTGCGGTCGATAACGACAAATGGCAGTTCTATTACGGTTGGGGCTGGTACAAGAACCCCAAGGCCATGGTGAAGACGGATTTCCTGGAAATGCCGGCGAAAAAGGACGACCTCTACACCTTCATCGGCTCCGAAAATGCGGCAGGCGGCGGCGACATTCCAGAATCGGGCTACGAGTGCATCCACGAGGGCATGACATCGAGCTGGTTCAAGAAGAATGACAAAATTCCGGGCACCAGCAACAAGGCCGACGAGATCTATCCGGTGATCGTGCTGTGGTCGGACGCGCCCGCGCTGCCGCTGCCGCACTGGCCGTCGATCAATTCCGGGCAGTACCCGGCCGACATGCCGCAGTCGGAAACCGCCCTGAAGAACAAATGGGATTCTCCGGGCACCATCGACCAGAAGAACCGCCTTCTCGTGCACTTCGGCCTATGCAACGATAGCTCCTGGACACTGGCGCGTTCGTTCTCGGGCTACATGTGCGGCGGCTCGCTGAACGACGGCAACACCAACATGATCAACAAGATCGCCGATGCGATGAAGACGCGTTACCAGAACCGCCTCACGCGGCTGACAAAATAACCATCAACCGCCGGTAGGCCGTCAATTGCCGGAAGACAACGCTGCGGCTGGCCGAAAGGTCAGCCGCATTCGTTCGAAAGGAGCGAGGCGCGCATCCAGCCGACGGTATTGCCCGTCCGGTCCGCGCCGCGCCAGATCACCGGCTGCCAGCCCTTGGTGGCCTTGCGGGTATCGTCAAGTTGCACATCATCCCCGCTCTTGACCTTGAGGAGCAGCTTTGCCCCGGCATCCGGCTTGGCGCGCAACGCGACGAAACCGTCCTTCGTCGCCTTGACCTCACAGAATGCGGTCGCGGAAGCCGGCAGGGTTCCGGCGAGCAAGAGCCCTGCCAGAGCAAGAATTCGCGGGGTGATCTTCATGTGCATCCGGCCTTTTCCTCGTCTCACATTCCCTTCGAGAACAACTCGCGCCCGATCAGCATCCGGCGGATCTCGCTTGTGCCGGCGCCGATCTCGTAGAGCTTGGCGTCGCGCAGCAGGCGCCCGGTCGGGTATTCGTTGATGTAGCCATTCCCGCCCAGAAGCTGGATCGCGTCAAGAGCGAGCTTGGTTGCCTTCTCGCCAGCGTAGAGAATCGCGCCCGCGGCATCCTCGCGCGTCGTTTCACCCCGATCGCAGGCCTTGGCCACGGCATAGACATAGGCCTTGCAGGCATTCATGCCGACATACATGTCCGCGACCTTGCCCTGCACGAGCTGGAACTCGCCGATCGACCGGCCGAACTGCTTGCGCTCGTGGACATAGGGCATGACGATATCCATGCAGGCCTGCATGATGCCGAGCGGCCCGGCGGCGAGCACCGCGCGCTCGTAGTCAAGGCCGGACATCAGTACGTTGACGCCCTTGCCGATGGCGCCGAGCACATTCTCCGCCGGCACCTCGCAATCCTGGAACACGAGTTCGCCGGTCTCCGAGCCGCGCATGCCGAGCTTGTCGAGCTTCTGCGCCACCGAAAAACCCTTGAATCCCTTCTCGATCAGGAACGCGGTGATGCCCTTCGGCCCGGCTTCCGGATCTGTCTTGGCATAGACGATCAGCGTCTCGGCGGAAGGGCCGTTGGTGATCCACATCTTCGAGCCGTTGAGAATGTAGCGATCGCCCTTCTTTTCGGCCTTGAGCTTCATCGAGACGACATCTGAACCCGCGCCGGGTTCGCTCATCGCCAGCGCGCCCAGATGCTCGCCGGAGATCAGCTTCGGCAGATACTTCGCCTTCTGCTCGGCGTTGCCCCAGCGGCGAAGCTGATTGACGCAGAGGTTGGAATGCGCGCCGTAGGAAAGCCCTACCGATGCCGAAGCGCGGCTGATTTCCTCCATCGCCACCACATGATCGAGATAGCCGAGGCCCGTGCCGCCATCCTCCTCCGGCACGGTGATGCCATGAAGCCCCAACGCGCCCATTTCCGGCCAGAGTTCACGCGGGAACCAATCCTCGCGGTCGATCTTCTCGGCGAGCGGGGCGATCTTGTCCTGCGCGAACGAGGCCACCGTCTCGCGGATGGCATCGGCGGTCTCGCCGAGATCGAAATTGAACGGCTTGGCGGCATTCGGAATCACGGGTTCACTCCCTCTCGTGCTTTTGTGCCGGATCATAGGCCGCGCGCCGCGCTTGTCACGTCAAGGGAATGACAGAAGCCGATATTCAGCGCCCGCTAACCTTGCCCGCGGTTCGGACGCCAGCCTTAACGGCCTGATGACCGGCCCGCTCTAGTTTGCATCGAACCCGGCGCGAAACAGGAAAAGTCCTTTCAGCGAGAATGCCCTTGGCCCGTACGCCAGAAGCCGAGATCGACGAGGCTCCGTCCCGCGGCCAGCGGTTGACGGGCGGCCTGTCGCGCCTTCTCTCGCAATATGGCGCCGCAGCGGGCGCGCTCGGCGTCCGCCTCGGCGCGGCAGGGCTCGCCTACATTCTCCAGATTGTGCTGGCCCGCGCGCTGGGCGCGGCGGATTACGGCACATTCAGCTTCGCCTGGAGCCTCGTCACCATCGGCGGCTTTCTGGCGACGCTCGGGTTCGGGCAGATCGCGGTGCGTTTCCTCGCGCAATACCAGCAGGCCGGCCAGCATGGCCTCGCGCGCGGTTTCCTGCGCATGGGGTTGATGGCGACCTTTTTCGGCAGCCTGACGATGGCGGGGCTGGCGATCATCTGCTCGCCGGTGATCGAGGCGGGTTACGGCCACCTCTGCAGCACGGTGCTCGGCATCGGCCTCATCGCCCTGCCCTTCTTCGCCCTGACCGATTTCATGGAAGGTGTCGCCCGTTCGCAGGGCTGGACGATCCGTGCCCTCGTGCCGCCCTATCTGGTCCGGCAAGGCGCGATCATCGTCCTGGTTGTGCTGGCGACGCTCGCCGGCGGTGGCAGGATGAATGCCGAAACCGCGATGTTTGCCGCGCTTTCGGCCACCATCACCGCGATGCTGGTGCAGGCGGCACTGCTCGTGAACGATGTCGACCGGATCTTCCCGCCCGCCGATCTCCTGACCGATATCGCCGAATGGCGGGCCGCGGCGATCCCGACCCTGCTGTCCGATCTCGCCCTGCTCGCTAGGCAGAATATCGACCTCATCGTCCTCGGCTTGCTCGCACCTGCGGCTTCCGTCGGCCTCTATTTCGCGGCGACACGGCTCGCTTCGCTCCTTGGCCTCATCGATTTCGCGGTCGGCGCGGCCTTCGGCCATCGCTTCGCCCGCGTGCATGACGCCACCGCCGACCCGCGCGCGCTGGCACCGGTCTATGCCGAGGCGCGGCGGCTGACCTTCCTGCCCGGCCTTGCGGCCGCCGTGCTGCTGATGGCACTGGCACCCCTCATCCTCCGGCTGTTCGGCCCCGAGTTCGAAATCGCCGTGCTGCCGACCCGCATCCTGCTGCTGGCAGGCGCCCTCAAGCTTGCGCTCGGCCCAGCCGAGGACATGCTCAACATGGCCGGGCACCCAGAAAGCGTCTGGCGTGCGAACGCCGTCGGCGCGCTGGTCATGGCGATCCTCTGCCTGCTGCTCGCCCGCGATCTCGGGCCGGTTGGCGCCGCGCTCTCCGTGATGGCCGGAACCTGCGCAACCCTCGTCATGCTGACCGTCGCCTTCCGGCGGCATCTCACGTTCTGGCCCTTCGTCTCCGGCACCCGGCAGGAGAAGGCCGGATGACCGCGCTCCACCGGGAGGCCCTTTCCGCTGCGCGCTACGAGGCCCGCTTCCTGCGCCTGCCCGCGCTCCTGCCGCGCGAGGCGGAATGGGCACGCCTCGTCGACGATGCACTCGAACCGAACCCGTTCTACGGACCGGCGTTCATGGCGGCCGCCGAGCAGAACCTCCATCCGCACCGGCCGGTCGACTACCTGATCGTCGAAGACAAGGCGCGGGACAATGCGCTCTGCGCCCTCATCCCGCTCGAACGCCCTCATCCCCGCGACGGTATCCTGTGGGGGGCGCTGACGCTTTACCGCAACCCCTACACCTGCCTGACTGTGCCGCCGCTGCAGCGCGAGGAAGCGGCGTTAATTCTGGGCACCGCCCTCGCTGCCCTCGCCCGCCGGACGCAGCGGCTGATCCTGCCGATGATCCCGCAAGGGCGCAGCTTCGCAAACCTCCTTCGCGCGGCCATCATCGGTGCCGGCCTGTCGTCGGTTACGGTCGACGGGCGGTCGCGCGCGGCGGTCATGACCGACCTCGACACCGAGGCATACCGTAATACCTTCTGGAAAAAAGCCACCCGCTCGCAGGAGCGGCGGCGGTTGCGCCAGCTCGGCGAGGTCGGTCACGTCGTTCACCGGACGTTTCTTGCCACCGATCCTGGCGGCAGGGAGGCACTGGAAGCGTTTCTGCGGCTGGAACAGGCCGGCTGGAAAGGCCGCGAGGGAACGGCGCTCCTGCAATCGCCCACCACGACCGCGTTCGCGCACGCCGCCTTCCTCGCCCCGCATGAGCCGGGGCGCGTGCTGTTCGAGACGCTGTCGGTCGATGACCGGATCATTGCGGTCAACATCAATCTCGTCGCCGGGCGGGCCGGTTTCGCGATCAAGAGCGCCTACGACGAGACCTTCGGCCGTTTCGGCGCCGGCAATCTGCTGGACGGGTTCTCGCTGGCGCTCGCCGCTGCCGGCGGGCCGCTGGAACGGCTCGACTCCTGCGCCCCGGTCGAGCATCCGATCCGCCAACGCTGGCGTCAGGAGGAGCGGATCGAGCGCCTGCTCGTCGGCCTGAAGCCCGGCGTCAGGCTCGACGCCATGGCGCGCTGGATGGCGCGCCTCGGCCCATACGGCCTCTGGCGCGGCTTCGATCAGCGCTACGACGCGGAGTGACTATTCGCCGTCCTCATTGGCGGCGGTGCGGCGCGGCGTCGCGCCGTTGGCGGCCAGGAACCGGTTCCATTCCTGCCGGTTGCCGGCATAGGCGTTGCGGTCGACCGCGCCCTTGATGCCCGGCACGCGCCCGGTGGTGGTGAACTGCCAGATCTTCCAGTTCCGGCCCTCGTAGCGCTCGTGCGGCTCGGCCGCGACCGAGCGGAGCCAGAAGTCCTGATCCCGGTGATAGCCTTCCAGCACATCGGCATGGAAGGGAATATCGGTGTAGATGATCGGCCGCTTGCCGGTATGCTCCTGCATCGCCTTGAGCATATAGGCGATCTTCTTCCGCGCGAGTTCGGGTTCGATGCGTTTCGGGCAGG
>JAVTWI010000177.1:0-9471 GCA_032229845.1 Rhabdaerophilum sp. | reverse complement strand
CATATCTACGGCGCGACCTTCTTCATGGCGACTGGCTTCCACGGCTTCCATGTTCTCGTCGGCACGATCTTCCTGAGCATCTGCCTGATCCGCGCCTACAAGGGCCAGTTCACGCCGAAGCAGCATCTCGGTTTCGAGTTCGCGGCCTGGTACTGGCACTTCGTCGACGTGGTCCGGCTGTTCCTGTTCGCCGCGATCTACGTCTGGGGTTCCAACTGGGGTGCCGCTGCCGCGGCCGGGCACTGAGCCCGCTCCGAGACACCCGACAGGGGCGGCATGCAGCCGCCCCTTTTTCTTTTGACCGCGAGGAGAACGATCATGGCCTATGACGGACCTGAAGCGGATGCGGTTTCCGCCGGTCTTTCCGGGCGCTGCCCGCGCTGCGGCGAGGGCAAGCTGTTCGACGGATTCCTGACGCTGGCGCCCTCCTGCAAATCCTGCGGTCTCGATTACAAGTTCGCCGATGCGGGAGACGGACCGGCGGTGTTCGTCATCCTGATTGCGGGCTTCATCATCGTCGGCGCGCTGCTCTGGACCGAGATCAACTACGAGCCGCCGTTCTGGGTGCATCTCGTCATTTTCCTGCCGCTCACCCTCGTGGTCTGCCTCGGCATGCTGCGCCCGCTCAAGGGCGTGCTGATCGGCCTGCAATACCGCAACAAGGCCGAGCAGGGCCGGCTCGAATGATTGTCCCGGAGGCGGCATGTCGCTTCGGCTGAAAGCCTTTCTCGCGTTCATCCTTGCTGTCACGCTGGTGC
The DNA here is from genome assembly GCA_032229845.1 of Rhabdaerophilum sp. Taxonomy (GTDB): domain Bacteria; phylum Pseudomonadota; class Alphaproteobacteria; order Rhizobiales; family Beijerinckiaceae; genus Rhabdaerophilum. The sequence goes on along the minus strand of JAVTWI010000177.1, from coordinate 8,713 downwards.
AGGCGGGCCTTGGCGTCTGGCAATGGCGGCGCCTTGCCGAGAAGGAGGCGCTGATCGCCGGGATCGCAGCTTCGGCAAAAGGCGAACCCCGGCCGCTCGCCGGTGCGCCCCTCTGGAGCCGCGTCCGCCTTACGGGGCGTTACCTCCACCAGCACACGGCCTATGTCCGCACCTCGCGGCCCGACAAGGCCGGCCAGCAGGGCGGGTTCGGCGTGCTGGTGATGACGCCGATGGTGACGCGCCTGTGCGAGGCGGAGGGGCGCTGCGGCCTCGTCAACATCTACGTCAACCGCGGGTTCGTACCGACCCCGCCCGACGGTCGCATCCCCGCCTATGACCGGCCGGACGAGGCGGTAACGATCACCGGCTTTGTCCGCCCCGGCGAGAAGCCCGGTCTTATCGGCCCCTCGAACGATCCGACCCGGAAAACCTGGTTCACGCGCGATGTCGAGGCGATGGCCCGTACTGCCGAGCTGACGGCTGTCCCGTCCGGCTCGGCCCACGACCGCTTCATCGACCGTGAAGCATCGGCCGGGGAGAAGGCGCCCTACGGGCTTGAAGCCGCGACCTTCCTGGCCAATATCCCCAACAACCACCGCCAATATGCCTTCACATGGTGGGGGCTCGCGCTCACCAATCTTGTCGTGCTCGGTTTTTTCCTCGCAAAGCGCCGACGGGATGAGGAGACGCGCTGACAAGCCCGCCGGAAACCGCTATTCCCTGCCCATGCGCTACATCTCGACCCGGGGCGAGGCCCCTTCCCTCGATTTCGCCGATTGCCTGCTCGCCGGACTTGCCCGCGACGGCGGCCTCTACGTGCCCGAAAGCTGGCCACAGGTCTCGCCGACGGAGATCGCGGGCTACGCCGGAAAACCGTTCCATGCGGTGGCATTCGACATCATCCGCCGCTTCACCGGCGGCACGATCCCGGATGCCGTGCTGGCGGAAGCAACGCAGGCCGCCTACGCGAGCTTCGCGCACGAGGCGGTGACGCCGATCCAGCAGATCGCGCCGAACCGCTTTGTGCTGGAACTGTTCCATGGCCCGACGCTGGCCTTCAAGGATGTGGCGATGCAGTTGCTCGCCCGGCTGATGGACTATGCGCTCGAACGCAAGGGCGCGCGGGCGACGATCGTCGGCGCGACCTCGGGCGATACCGGCGGGGCGGCGATCGAAGCCTTCCGTGCCTCGAAGCGTTCGGATGTGTTCGTCCTCTTCCCGGACGGGCGCGTCTCCGATGTCCAGCGGCGGATGATGACGACGCCGAAGGAAGCGCATATCCACGCCATCACCATTCCCGGCACCTTCGACGATTGCCAGACTCTGGTGAAGGGCCTCTTCAACAACCTCGCCTTCCGCGACGAGGTGGCGCTTTCCGGCGTCAACTCGATCAACTGGGCGCGGATCGTCGCGCAGGTGACCTATTATTTCGTCGCCGCCGTGGCGCTGGGGGCGCCGCACCGCAAGGTCGCCTTCTCGGTGCCAACCGGCAATTTCGGCGACATTTTCGCCGGCTTTGTCGCCAAGAAGATGGGCCTGCCGATCGAGACGCTGATCGTCGCCACCAACATCAACGACATTCTCGCCCGCACGCTCGCGACCGGCCGCTACGAGATGGCCAGGGTGGAGGCGACGCTTTCGCCGTCGATGGATATCCAGATCTCCTCGAATTTCGAGCGCCTGCTGTTCGAGGCCTCGGGGCGCGATGCCGGGGCGGTGAACCGTATGATGGGGAGCCTCAAGCAATCCGGCGCCTTCACGCTGCCGGAACCCGTGCTGGCGCGCATCCGTGCCGAGTTCATGGCCTTCCGCGCGAGCGAGGAGGAGGTGGGCGAAACGATCCGGCGCACGCATCGCGAAAGCGCCTACGACCTCGATCCGCATACGGCGACCGGCGTCGCCGCCGCCGCGAAGGCCGGGCTTGCCGCCGAGATTCCACTCGTCATTCTCGCGACCGCGGCGCCGGCGAAATTCCCCGATGCGATGAAGGCGGTCGCCGGGCTCGAGGCGCCGCTGCCCGAGCGGCTCCGACACCTGATGACCGATGCCGAACGCAGCGAAGCGGTCGCCAACGATCCGAAGGCACTTGAGGCGTTCATCCGCGCCAGGCTCAAGCAGGGGCGCTGACCTTGGCCCGGCTCCTTGTCGGATGGTTCGGCGGCCGGAAGGAACGTGACGATGTCGCGCTGGATTTCGGTGATCTCCGCCTGCGCCTGCCGGCGGCACGGGATTACGAGCGCTGGGCCGAGTTGCGCAGCCGCTCGCGCGCCTTCCTGCAACCATGGGAACCGAACTGGCCGGCGGACGACCTGACGCCCGAGGCGTTCAAGCGCCGTCTCGCACGCTACCGCGAGGAGCGCGAGGCGGACATGGCCTACCCCTTCTTCCTCGAACGGCGGAGCGATGGCGAATTGCTTGGCGGCGTCAATCTCAACAACGTCCGGCGCCGGGCGGCGATGAGTGCGACGCTCGGCTACTGGATGGGCGCGGCCCACGCTGGCCACGGCCATATGTCGGCGGCCGTTCCGGCGATCTGCGCCTTCGCCTTCGGCCGGCTCGGTCTGCTGCGCGTCGAGGCTGCCTGCCTGCCGGAGAATGCCGCCTCGATCCGTGTTCTCGAAAAAGCCGGATTTCAGCGCGAGGGCTATGCGCGGGGGTATCTTTCGATTGCCGGGGCGCGGCGCGATCATCTGCTGTTCGCGCTGCTGGCGAGCGACCGCCGCCCCGGATAGCGGCAGACCGCTGTTCAGAAGCCATCACGACGCTTGCTCACAACTTGGGCTGCGGCTACTGCTCACGAATGGACTTTGACTTGCCACGCGTCGCGCTTTCCCGGCTCTCCACGCCGTTTCACGACCGAATGGCCGCTTTGACGCGGCAGGCGGCCGGGATTCGGATCGTCGGGATTCTGCTGTGGCTGCTGGTTGCATTCGTTGCGCCGTCCCGCGCGCTCGAAGCCGTGCGGGTGACGCCGCAGGCGGAAGCGATCGATCTGCTGCCCGTCACGCAGGCCCAGCAATCGCGTGACGACCGCATCGAAATCCAGACCGCGCGCGACGCCAACGGCATCGTCCGCCGCATCGAGGTGCAGGCGCGCGAACCCGGCTCGCGGCCGCGCTGGATCGCCTTCGCGCTCGCTAACGAGACCAACGAACAGATCGAGCGGCTGCTGGTCGCGCCGCGCTTCAAGCTTTCCGGCTCCGGCGTGTTCTGGCCCGACCTCGCGGCGAGCCGCGTCGAGGCGATCACCGCCAGCCACGGCCACAAGCCCGAGCGCGAGGAAGCCTCCGAGGCCGATATCTTCGTCATCACGCTCGACCCCGGCGCGGTCGTCACCTTCGTCGCCGAACTGAAGGGCAACCGCCTGCCCGAACTGACGCTGTGGGACCCGGACGCCTATAAGGACAAGCTCAACTCCCTGACGCTCTATCGCGGCATCGTCACCGGCATCGCCGCGCTTCTGGCGCTGTTCCTGACCATCGTGCTCGCCCTGCGCGCCGCCCTGATCTTTCCGGCCTCGGCCGCGCTTGCCTGGGCGGTGCTGGTTTATCTCGGCATCGATTTCGGGTTCGTCGGCCGCTTCTTCGGCGTGCGGCCGGAAATCGAGAACATCTACCGCGCCGGCGCCGAAGCGGTGCTGGGCGGGACGCTGCTGGTGTTCCTGTTCGCCTATCTCAACCTCAACCGCTGGCATTCGCGCTACGCCCATATCACGCTGGTCTGGCTGGGTCTGATCGGCGCGCTGATCGCGCTCGCTTCGATCGACCCGGCGGTGGCCTCCGGCATCGCCCGCATCTCGATCGCCGCCATCGCGGTGATCGGCTTCGTGCTGGTGGTCTATCTCGCGCTGCACCGCTACGACCGCGCGACGATGCTGGTGCCGACCTGGTTCATGCTGCTGATCTGGGTAATTGCCGCCGGCCTCGTCATCAGCGGGCAGATCACCAACGACATCGCGACGCCGGCCCTGCTCGGCGGGCTGGTGCTGATCGTGTTGCTGATCGGCTTCACGGTGATGCAGAACGTCTTCACCTCCTCCGCGGTCGCGACCGGCGCAGTGCCGGATGCGGAACGCAAGGCGCTTGCCTTTGTCGGCGGCGGCGATCTCGTGTTCGACTGGGACGTGGCGGATGACCATCTCCATGTCAGCCCCGATCTCGAAGCCCATCTCGGCCTTGAACGCGGCGATCTCGAAGGCCGCGCCTCCGCGCTGATGGAGGTCGTCCACCACGTCGACCGCGACCGCTACCGGACAATCCTCAGCGCGCTGATCGAGCAGCGGCGCGGACGCGTCGCGCAGGATCTCCGCCTCGTCGCGCGTGACGGCTCGATCTCCTGGTATCGCCTTAAGGCGCGCCCTGTCGTCAATCGCGAGGGCGAGGTCGTGCGCATCGTCGGCACGATGGCGGATGTCACCTCGCTCCATCTCGCGCAGGATCGCCTGCTGCACGATGCGATCCACGATCACCTGACCGGCCTGCCCAACCGCAAGCTGCTGCTCGACCGGCTGGAGACTGCGCTCGTCTCGGCCCGTGCCAAGGCGACGCCGCCACCCCCGAAGCCGAGCCTCATCATCGTCGATGTCGACCGCTTCAAACAGGTCAACGAACAGATCGGCTTTAACGCCGGCGACATGGTGCTGCTGACGATTGCGCGGCGGCTCGCGCGCGTGGTGCGCGCAGGCGATACGCTCGCGCGCCTCTCCGGCGACAGTTTCGGCCTCGTGGTGGTGTCGGAGCAGGACCCGCAGCGTATTCTCGCGCTGGCCGATCTGGTGCGCCGCGCCGTCTCGACGCCGATCACGCATGGCGAACGGCAGATCTATCTCACCGGCTCGGTCGGCATCGCCTTTCCGGACGATTCCTCGCTGCTTGACCGCGACGCCCTGCTGCGGAATGCGGAACTTGCCTCGATCCACGCCAAGCGCACCGGGCGCGACCGGATCGAGGTCTACCGTGCCTCGATGCGCTCGATGCCGCAGGACAAGCTGACCCTCGCCGCCGACCTGCGCAAGGCGATCGAGCGCAAGGAGCTTGAGGTGCAGTTCCAGCCGATCGTACGGCTGGAGGATCGCTCCATCGCCGGTTTCGAGGCGCTGGTGCGCTGGAACCATCCGCGCCTCGGCCGTCTGCCGCCGTCCGAATTCATTTCCGTGGCGGAGGAGACCGGCGCCATCGTCGATCTCGGCATGTTCGTGTTGGAGACCACCGCGCGCGAACTGCTGCTCTGGCAGCAGAATCTCGTGGTCGATCCGCCGATCTTCGCTTCCGTCAACGTGTCGAGCCGTCAGTTGCTGCGGTCCGACCTGCTGCAGGACGTCAAGAACGTCCTGATCCGCTACCCGGTGCAGCCCGGCTCGCTGAAGCTCGAGATCACCGAAACGCTGGTGATGGAGAACCCGGAGTATGCCGCGCAGATTCTCCAGAAAATCCGCGAACTCGGCGCCGGCCTCGCGCTCGACGATTTCGGCACGGGGTTCTCCTCGCTGGCCTATCTCCAGCGCTTCCCGTTCGACACGCTCAAGATCGACCAGAGCTTCGTCCGGCATGACGACAGCGGCAAGCGGCCGCTGATCCTGCGCTCGATCGTCGGGCTCGCGCATGATCTCGGCATGAACATCGTCGCGGAAGGCGCCGAGAGCGAGGCCGACACGGTGGAACTGTTCCAGCTCGGCTGCGAGTTCGCGCAGGGCTATGTGTTCGGCCCGGCGATCAACCTCGAACAAACGCGCAAGCTGATCGGCATCACCGCCTGATCTTAGGCGTGCCCCGCCTCCTGCGACAGGAAGGCCGGGTCGATCCCCAGTTGCCGCAGGGCGATGTCGTACTTGGTGTCGTTTTCGGCACCGAACACCAGCGCCGGCGTGACCGGCCCGTGCAGCCAGGTATTCTCCTGAATCTCCCGTTCGAGCTGCCCCGCGCCCCAGCTCGCATAGCCGAGCGCAAGAACCGCCTGTTCCGGCCCCTGCCCGCGCGCGATCATCCGCAGCATGTCGAGGGTGACGGTCAGCCCGATGTTCTCGGAGATCGGCAGCGTCGAATCATCGAGGGTTACATCCATGGAGTGAAGCACGAAGCCGCGCGTGGTCTCGACCGGCCCACCGGTCAGCACCGGCACGCGCTCGACGCGGCGTGGCAGATGAACCGCCTCTTCCTTGTCGATGATGTCGAGTTGCAGGAGAAGATCGGGGAAGCCAATCGAGCGCGACGGCTTGTTGATGATGATCCCCATCGCGCCGTCACCCGAATGCGCGCACATGTAGATCACCGTGCGCGCGAAGCGGGCATCGGACATGCCCGGCATGGCGATCAGCATCTGACCATCGAGAAAGCCAGCCGGATTCTTCTTCCTGAGCGACGCAATATCCATAGGCTGAGAGTTGCAGTCCTTGAGAGACTTGCCAAGGGAGAACTTGTCACGGGGGAAACTGCCGAGGGAGAAACCACCGCGGGACGAGAGTCACGAAATCGTTCATCGGTCTTGAACCGCTTGCCGCCTATTCTCCCCCCAATGAAACGGCTCCTGATTTCCCTTGTGATGATGCTTCTCGGCCCCGTGGCCACGCGGGCGGAGGTTCTTGCCACGCCCTGGCTCGATTTCCGTGAGGCGCGGATCCGGCTTCTCGCCGATACCGGCGCGCCGCAGGGCCAGTTGATCGCCGGGCTCGAAATCGAACTGGCCGAAGGTTTCAAGACCTACTGGCGCAATGCCGGCGATTCGGGCGTGCCGCCGATGTTCGATTTCAGTGGTTCCGCGCATCTTTCCGGCCTTGCCGTTGCCTTCCCGTTCCCCGGGCGTTTCGACGACGGTGCCGGCGGGATGGCCTGGGGCTACAAGCACAGCGTGATCCTGCCGATTTCCGGCACCGCCGGGCAAAAGGACTACCGGCTCGCGCTCGCGCTCGATTTCGCCGTCTGCGGCACGATGTGCATTCCGCTCAACGGCAAGCTCGAACTGACGCCGACGACCGGTGTCGCGCTCACAGGCGAGGAAGCGGGACGTCTCGCCGCCGCGCGCGCCCGTCTGCCCGTCGCGGACGAGGCGCATGCCGCGAAAATTCTCCGGCCCGAAGCCGGAAAGCCGAAATGGCGCGTAACCCTCTCCTATTCCGGCGAGGTGGCCGCGATGACGGCCTTCGCCGAAGGCAAGGGCTTTCTTGATGTGGTCGCTATCGAGCCCGGAGGCAAAGACGAAGTCTTGCTGACGATTTCGGGACAGCCGGAACCGGGCAGCGGCGACAAGTTCGGCCCCGTGCGGCTGACGTTCGGCACACCGGAAAAGTCTTTCGAAAAGACGCTCGACCTCGATGGTGCGCCGTCACCCTGACCTGAAAATATGCCCGTTTCCTGTCTGGACGCATTTTCTTCGATCGACCAGCATCCACTTGAACTGAAAATGCTCTAGATTGCGCCTCAGGTTCGCGAAGAGCCGGACAAGCCAGACAGGCAAATTCAAGACAGGAATGACCCATGCCGATTGCCAGCGGAGAACGCCTCCCCGACGTCACCCTCCGGACCATGACCGAGACCGGCCCGAAGCCGATCACCACCGCCGAGATCTTCTCCGGCAAGACGATCGTGCTGTTCGGCGTGCCCGGCGCCTTCACACCCACCTGCCACAAGACCCATCTGCCAGGCTTTCTGAAGGAGGCCGAAGCCTTCAAGGCCAAGGGCGTTGACGGCATCGCCGTAGTGGCGGTGAACGATCCGTTCGTGATGGGGATGTGGGCCAAGGAAACCGGCGGCGAGGGCGTCATCACCTTCCTGGCCGACGGCAGCGCCGATTTCGCCAAGGCGACCGGGCTCGATATCGATCTCTCGGCGGGGGGGCTCGGCATCCGCTGCCGCCGCTTCTCGATGCTGGTCGAGGATGGCGTCGTCCAGAAGCTCAACATCGAGGAAGCGCCGGGCAAAGCCGAGCTTTCCTCCGCCGAAACGCTGATCTGTCAGCTCTAAATTTTCCGGAGTTCGGCGATGGCCGCGCGGGCGAGTTCGTCCGCGCGTTCGTTTTCCGCATGGCCCGCGTGGCCCTTTATCCAGCGCCATTCGACATGATGGCGCTGCACGGCCTCATCGAGCGCCTGCCAGAGATCGATGTTCTTGACGGGCTTCTTGTCTGCGGTTTTCCAGCCGTTCCGTTTCCAGCCGAAAATCCAGCCGGTGATGCCGCCCTTCACATATTGGCTGTCGGTGGTGAGGATTACCGCACAAGGGCGCTTCAGGGCCGAGAGCGCGGCGATCGCGGCCTGCAATTCCATGCGGTTGTTGGTGGTCTCCGGTTCGGCGCCGGAGAGTTCGCGCGTCGTGCCGTTGTAACGCAGGAGCGCGCCCCAGCCGCCGGGGCCGGGGTTGCCCGAGCAGGCGCCATCGGTCCAGATCTCGACCGGCGCACCGGCCCCTGCCTTCGCTTCCGACATCGGATTCGGCTCAATCCATCAGGCCATAGGCCGAGGCGGTGTCGACACTCTGATGGAAACGCAGCTTTTTCCAGTATTCCATCGGATCGAGCGGCCGCACGAAGGCGCCGGGCGGCACGTTAAGCCAATCGACCAGCCGGGTCAGCAGAAAGCGCAGCGCGGCACCGCGGCAGAGGATCGGCAGCGCCGCATTCTTGGCGCCGGAAATGGGACGCTGGGCGCGATACGCGGCGATCATCGCCCGCCCTATGGGGAGGTAGAAGGAATAATCAGCCACGAAGCACCACGCGTTGAGAA
>JAVTWI010000176.1:0-9518 GCA_032229845.1 Rhabdaerophilum sp. | reverse complement strand
AGGATTTCCATGCGCTTCTTCTCGCCGCCCGAGAAGCCGACGTTGAGCGGGCGCTTCAACATATCCGGATTGATGCCCAGCTTGGCCGCGGCCTCGCGCACACGCTTCATGAAGTCGCCGGGCGTGAGCTCCTCCTCGCCGCGCGCCTTGCGCTGCGCGTTCATCGCCGCCTTGAGGAAGGTCATGGTGGCGACACCCGGAATTTCGAGCGGATACTGGAACGCGAGGAACAGGCCCGCCGCCGCGCGCTCGTTCGGCTCCATCTCAAGGACGCTCTGGCCGTTGAGGAGGATTTCGCCCTCGGTGATCTCGTAATCCTCCTTGCCGGCGATGACATAGGAAAGCGTCGACTTGCCAGAGCCATTCGGCCCCATGATCGCAGCCACCTCGCCCGCCTTCACGGTGAGCGTGAGGCCGTTGAGGATCTTCTTGCCGTCGATCTCGACGTGGAGGTTCTTGATTTCAAGCATGGGTTTGTTCCGTCAATTTGAATCAATGTGCGAGCCGGCTCAGCCGACCGAGCCTTCAAGGCTGATCGCGATAAGCTTCTGAGCTTCCACCGCGAATTCCATGGGAAGCTGCTGGAGCACTTCCTTCACGAAGCCGTTGACGATGAGCGCCACCGCCTCTTCCTCGTCGAGCCCGCGCTGCATGCAGTAGAAGAGCTGGTCATCGGCAATCTTGGAGGTCGTCGCCTCGTGCTCGAACACGGCCGACGCGTTCTTGCTCTCGATATAGGGGATCGTGTGTGCGCCACATTCCTGCCCGATCAGGAGGCTGTCGCAGTTCGTGAAGTTGCGCGCGCCCGTCGCCTTGCGATGCGCCGAGACCTGCCCGCGATAGGTGTTGTCGCTTCTCCCCGCCGCGATACCCTTGGCGAGGATCTTCGAGGTCGTGTTCTTCCCCAGATGGATCATCTTGGTGCCGCTATCGACCTGCTGATAGCCGTTCGAGATCGCGATCGAGTAGAACTCGCCGGATGAGCCCTCACCGCGCAGGATGCAGGACGGGTATTTCCAGGTGATCGCCGAGCCGGTCTCCACCTGCGTCCACGAAATCTTCGAGCGCGCGCCGCGGCAATCACCACGCTTGGTGACGAAGTTGTAGATGCCGCCCTTGCCTTCCGAGTCCCCCGGATACCAGTTCTGGACTGTGGAATACTTGATCTCGGCATCGTCGAGCGCGATCAGTTCCACCACCGCCGCGTGAAGCTGGTTCTCGTCGCGCTTGGGCGCGGTGCAGCCTTCGAGATAGCTCACGTAGGCGCCCTTGTCGGCGATGATCAGCGTGCGCTCGAACTGGCCGGTCTTCTGCTCGTTGATGCGGAAATAGGTCGAAAGCTCCATCGGGCAGCGCACACCCGGCGGAATGTAGACGAACGAGCCGTCCGAGAAGACCGCGGAATTGAGCGTCGCGTAGAAATTGTCGGTCGTCGGCACCACGGTGCCGAGATACTTCTGCACGAGGTCCGGGTGATCCTTCACCGCTTCCGAAATCGAGCAGAAGATGACGCCCGCCTTCGCAAGCTCCTCCTTGAAGGTCGTGACCACGGAAACGCTGTCGAACACGGCATCGACCGCGACCTTCGAGGTCTGCACGCCAGCGAGAATTTCCTGCTCGCGCAGGGGAATGCCGAGCTTGGCGTAGGTTTCAAGGAGCTGCGGATCGACATCGTCGAGGCTCTTCGGCCCCGGCGTCTTCTTCGGCGCGGCGTAGTAATGCAGGTCCTGGAAGTCGATCGGCGGATAGTGGCAGCGCGACCAGGTCGGCTCCGTCATCGTCAGCCAGCGGCGGAACGCCTCCAGCCGCCAGTTCAACAGCCATTCCGGCTCGCCCTTCTTGGCCGAGATGTAGCGGACGATATCCTCGTTCAGCCCCTTGGGCGCGAGTTCGCTCTCGATCTCGGTGACGAAACCATACTTGTACTGGTCGACGTCGATGGTTTTGACGGTCTCGACCGTCTCTTTCACCGCTGCCATTCTACCTCCTCTTCGGCTTCAAGGGCCGAGGGTTTCACAACTCTTGTCTACGCAGCGCTCGCCTTTTCCCGCCGCGCCAACTGGCGCTCAAGCGAGGAAAGGCAACGCTCCATGTCTTCCAGTGTCGTCTCCGGGCCGATCGAGACCCGGATCGCTCCGGCCTTCACCCACTCCGGCTGGCCCATCGCGGCAAGCACATGGCTCGCCTTGACCTTGCCGGACGAGCAGGCCGAACCACTCGATACCGCAACCCCGTCGAGATCGAAAGCGATCAGCGCCTTTTCCGCCGCGATTCCGGGAATGGCGAAACAGGTCGTATTCGGCAACCGCGGCGCATTCTGACTCAGGATGCGAACATCCGGCGCCAAGCGACTCAGGCGACTCTCGAATTCATCGCGGAGTTGACTCATTTTCTGAGGGACATTCCGCGTTTCCAGAACCGCCCGCGCCGCCGCGCCAATGCCAGCGATGCCCGGCAGGTTCTCGGTGCCGCCGCGCTGCCCGCGCTCCTGCCCGCCGCCGGCGACGAAAGCGCGCGCGAGGCGTGTCCGGCTGTCGGGGAAGACAAGCGCGCCGACGCCCTTCGGCCCACCGAACTTGTGCGCGGAAAGGACCAGCGCATCGGCCTGAAGCGCAGCGATATCGAGCGCCAGTCTGCCCGGCCCCTGCACCGCATCGACAATCAACGCGCCGCCGGCGGCATGAATGATCGCCGCGAGCGCGGGAATGTCCTGCACCGCGCCGGTCTCGTTGTTGGCAAGCTGGATCGCCACCAGCGCCGGGCCGGTCTCGCCAAGGATGGCCTTCAGCGCTTCAGCGTCGATCAGGCCGTTCTCATCGACCGGGACCAGGCGCGCATCCGGTCCCGCCGCCGCGATCACGGCGGAATGCTCGGTCGCCGAGACCACCGGCTCCATCGCGCAGGCGATATCCTTGCCGCAGCAACCCGCAAGACCCGACGCAAACAGCGCATTGGCCGCCTCGGTCGCGCCGGAGGTGAAAACGACGTTCTCCGCCTCCCCGCCGACCAGCGCAGCGACATCCGCCCGCGCCTGCTCCATCATCGCGCGCGCCGCGCGCCCCTCGGCATGGATCGACGACGGATTGCCGACGAGCTCCATCGCCGCGCGCACGGCCTCGCGCGCCGCAGGCAGCAGCGGCGCGGTCGCGTTCCAGTCGAGGTAGGCGCGGCGGCTCATGGGCGACCCGGTGAAAATGCCAATGATCGGAAGTCGATCGACGAAAACCTTCGCATTTCCCGCGCCGCTATGCTAACGCCCGGCTCCTGCGATGTTTCAGCGAGACATCCGGTGGATGCGTAGTTTAGAATTATTCTAAGAAACGTTCCACTTCCTATTACTTAGCGGGCGCGCCTCACGCGTCAAGCCAAACATGCGCAACCCTGCCCTTCCGCCCTCGAAAAGCGGGGATGCAGGCCAGGGAACTAGGCCAAGAGACGGAACAACATGCCTGAAGTCATCTTCAATGGCCCCGAGGGACGCCTCGAAGGCCGCTACCAGCCGGCGAAGAAGAAGGGCGCACCGATCGCGATCGTGCTGCATCCTCATCCGCAGTTCGGCGGGACGATGAACAACCAGATCGTCTACCAGCTCTTCTACACCTTCCACGAGCGCGGCTTCTCGGTGCTGCGCTTCAATTTCCGCGGCGTTGGCCGTTCGGAAGGCACCTTCGATCACGGCACCGGTGAACTCTCCGATGCCGCCGCCGCGCTCGACTGGATGCAGGCCGTCAACCCGGATGCGCGTTCGTGCTGGATCGCCGGCGTCTCGTTCGGCGCCTGGATCGGCATGCAGCTGCTGATGCGCCGCCCGGAGATCGAGGGCTTCGTCTCGATCGCCGCGATGGCCAACCGCTACGATTTCTCGTTCCTCGCCCCCTGCCCGTCCTCGGGGCTGTTCGTGCATGGCGACAAGGACCGCGTCGCGCCGGTCAATGACGTCATCTCCGTCATCGACAAGGTGAAGGTGCAGAAGGGCGTGAAGCTCGACCACGCCGTCATCGAGGGCGCGAACCACTTCTTCGAGAACCGCGTCGACCAACTGGTCGGCACGGTGGGGGATTATCTCGACAGGCGTCTGGGGATCGTCAGGGATTGACCTGACGTAAAACCGGACGCGAACCCGAAGGGCGGCATCAGCCGCCCTTTTCTTTTGGACTTCCTTGCTGTAGCCACCCGAAACCAAACGAAACGGTGCCGACATGTCCGACTTCAAGCCGAAATCCGATTTCCTGCGCATCCTTCAGGAGCGCGGCTTCATCCATCAATGCTCCGATTTCGCCGGGCTCGATGCGTTGGCAGCCAAGGGCGAGGTGGTGGCCTATGTCGGCTACGATTGCACCGCGCGCTCGCTGCATATCGGCAATTTCCTGTCGATGATGATGCTCTACTGGCTTCAGCAATCCGGCAACAAACCGATCACGCTGATGGGCGGCGGCACCACCCGCATCGGCGATCCTTCCGGCAAGGACGAGACCCGCGCCTTGCGCACGATCGAGGAGATCGACGCCAACAAGGAGGCGATCAAGGGCGTCTTCGCCAAGGTGCTGAAGTTCGGCGCCGGCAAGACCGACGCGATCATGATCGACAACGCCGAGTGGCTGCCCGAACTGAAATGGATCGACATGCTGCGCGATGTCGGCCGGCATTTCTCGGTCAACCGTATGCTCAGCATGGATTCGGTGCGCCTCCGCCTCGAACGCGAACACGAGATGAGCTTCATCGAGTTCAACTACATGATCGCGCAGAGCTACGATTTCGTCGAACTCTCGAAACGTGTCGGCTGCAACCTGCAGATGGGCGGCTCCGACCAGTGGGGCAACATCATCATGGGCGTCGATCTCGGCCGCCGCATGGGCACCCACCAGCTCTATGCGCTCACGACGCCGCTGCTCACCACCGCCTCCGGCGCCAAGATGGGCAAGACGGCGCAGGGCGCGGTGTGGCTCAATGCCGAAGCCTTCAGCCCGTATGACTTCTGGCAGTACTGGCGCTCGACCGAGGATGCCGACGTCGGCAAGTTCCTGCGCCTGTTCACGGTTTTGCCGATGAGCGAGATCGCTCGCCTTGAGAAACTCGGCGGCGCCGAGATCAATGAGGCGAAGAAGGTGCTCGCGACCGAGGCGACCGCGCTGCTGCATGGCCGCGAGGCCGCACTTGCGGCAGCCGAAACCGCACGCATCACCTTCGAGGCCGGCGGAACCGCGGCGGACCTGCCCACGGTCGAGATCGCCAGTGGCGAGCTTGACGCCGGCCTCGGCGTGCTGACAGCCTTCGTCAGGGCTGGACTCGTCGCCTCCAACGGTGAAGCACGGCGGCAGGTTCAGGCCGGTGGGCTCCGGGTCAACGACCAGCCCGTCAGCAATCCGCAGGCGACGCTCGCGCTCGCCGATGCAGTGCACGAAGGCGCGATCAAGCTTTCCTTCGGCAAGAAGAAGCACGTGCTGCTGCGCCCGGTCTGATCCGGGCGCTACTTCTCGCGCTGGATCTCGAAGAACTTTCGCAGGAACCCCGGCGCGATTGCGCTCACCGGGTTGGTGCGCAGCACCGGCGCGCTCGCCCGCCCGCTGACGACGAACGGCACGGCGAACAGGCCCTCGTACTGCCCGCCGCCGAGAATGCGGCCGATGATCGGCACCTGCGCGAAGAGGTTGTTGAGGGCATAGGCCGGCACGAACGCGCCCTTGAGCGAGACACGGTCGCGCGGGTAATCGAGCACGCCTTCGATCGTGCCGCCAATCTCGTTGCCCCACATCACCGCCTCGTGGAGGGTGAGCACACCGTTTTCACGCACGAAATCGGCACGGAACTTGGTGAATTGCGTGTGGTCGCTGCCGATGGGCAGGCTCGGCGCACCTGCCCCCTGCGTCCCCTGCGCGCTGGCGCGCGCCTGCTTCAGGGCCGGTTCCCCGCGAATGACGAAATCGCGCATCTGCACGACGCCACGTTGCCCCTTGGCGTTGAAGACGAGATCGCCGTGCAGGCGTCCGCCATGCGCCTTGGCGTAGATATCGAGGAAGCGCGCCAGCGCGCCGCCGTCGGTGGTTTCGATGGCGATCCGCGTCCCCTCGGCAGTCCGGCCGGCGGTCGAGATCGTCAGGGCGTCGCCGCCGAAGCGGCCCTTGACCGCGAGTTCGCGCAATTCGCCGGCGCGCTTGGCCAATTTCACATCCGCCGCGCTCAGGAGTTCGCCGTTGAACCCGACGAGCACTGTCGACTGCAGGTCGAGGTCGATATCGCCGCCCTCCGACTTCTTGTCCCCAGCCTTGCCGCCCTGCCCGGGCTGGAGAAACGGCCGGATGTCGAAGGAGTTGCCGCGCAGGCTGACGCGATAGGCCCCGCGGTTGCGTTCGACGCCAAGCCGCGCGACATCACCGGGAGAAAGCTTGATCGAGGCGAAATCCGCCTTCGTCAACTGGTTGTCCTTGTTGAATTCAAGCCGTCCGCGCGCGGACACCGAACCGAAATCGGCCTCGAACTTGTCGAGAACCGTCGCTTCGGCGCGCGGCAGCACCGTGAAGCGCATCTTGCCCGCGACGCCCGCCTTTTTCGAGAGCGGCGGGAGCGGCGTCTCGATCCGCGCCTTGGCGAGATCGAGTTCGATCTCGACCGGGTTGTTGTCGCCGAGCGCGGTCGTGACCGAAACCCCGAATGTTCCCGCCATCAGCGGCCGGACCTCGATGCCGCGTCGGGCGAGTTGCGCGTCGTCCATCGTCGAGCGGACCGTCGCCGCAGTCGGCTTGCCGGAAGCCATCCGGAGCTCGATCTTGTTCGATACGCCACCGACATTGCCCTCGCCCTTGAGGGTCGCCTGATCGTTGCGCGCCAAGAGTTCGAACTGGCCGCCTTCCAGCCGCTCGCCCCGGAACGCCTTCTCGATGGTGACCTGCCGGAGCGCGGCCTGGATATCGATCCGTATATCCTTCGGCGAGACCTGCCGGGCGACCGGCAGCGTGATTCGCGCCTCGCCGTCGATCGTGCCGGCGGAAACCTCGATATCGCCGGGAGGGCCGAGAACCGCTTTCAGCGAACCGGAAGACAGATAGGCCATCAGACCCTTGATATCGCCCTTGACCGGGATCTTCATGACCAGGATTGCCGGCCGCTGCGCGGTATCGGCAATCGAGAGCGCCGCGTTGCGAACCTCCAGCTTGCCGGCGGAGCCGGTCTGGATCGCCGCCTCCAGAATGGAAACCTCCGCCTTCCGCCCTGTCGAGCGCCCCTTTGCGTGGACACCGACGAACGGCGCCGCATCGAGAACCGGCCGCATCGTGACGTCGGTCATCTCGTATTCGACATGAAGCGCATCGTCGGCGATCGGCAGCCGCCGGAACGCATTGCGGAGCGATTCGCCCTCGAGCTTCGAGCGCAGGTGAAGCTGCGCCAGATGCCCGTCCGATATGTGCTCGACGAGCCAGCGCCGGACGTTCGGCGCGATCCACACCGGCCAGATCCGCAGGGCCTTGCGGATACCCACCCCCGACGCATCGACATTGGTCTCGATCAGGCCGCCGTTCTCCAGCGAGAAGCGCCCGTTCATCTTGAGGCGGCCGTCGTCTTCCGCGAGTGACAGGTTCTCGAGGTCAAAGCTGTTGAACGAGGGCGAGAGAACCCCGGTGGCGTCGAGCGAATCGATCGAGAGAACGGGCTCTTCCGCCGTCAACCGATCGATATCGGCCCGGCTGGCCTTGAGGCTGAGGCGATAACCGGCCCGCTCGCCGCTGACGGGCGTCATCCGCCCCACGGCCATGATATTGGTCTCGTTGAAGCGAAGCTGGAGGCGGTCGATCAGGATATCGCTTTCGCCCGCCCGCAGCCGCAGGTCGAGCGCGGCCTCGTCGAGCTGGAACGGCGGCATATCCGGGTCCGGCGGCTCGATCCGTCCGCCGCGCGCCGTCAGCGAGGCGCCGGTCTCGGTGAGCCCCGCGTTCGCGCCGATGCGCGAATGCAGCCGGAACGCGAGTTGCAGCCCCGGATCGATCCCCTTCACCTGCTGGCCGAGAATGCCGAACAGAGCGCCGGCGGTGAGATTGTCGCTGTCGACCTGCACGAGCCGTTCGCCCGACGCGAGCACCTCGTTGCGGCCGGTGAATTCAACCGCCTGCTTGAGTTGTTCCTGCTCGACACGGGCCCGGATCGTCCCGTCCGCGCCCCGCGTGACGGTAATCGTCAGGCCGGACTGGAGCGGGGAGACCGCGTCGTTGTCCCCCCGCTGGTAGAGGGAAATATTCCGGCCGGTAATCGTCGTCAGCGAAGCGAAGGCCGGGTCCTGTCCCGAGACCGCGAAATTCACCGCGCCCAGCGTGGCGTGCAGCAGCGTCAGCGCATCCTCGGCCCCCAACGGCGGATCGCCGGGCCTGGAGCGCGGCAGCACCAGCTTCAACCCTTCGAAGCTGATCGCGCGCGCTTCCGGCGCCAGCGTCAGCAACGAGGCGCCGGCGAGGCGGAAATCGGCACGTTCCAGTTCAGCGTAGGCGCCGGAGGCAGTGTTGGAAATCGCCAGCCCGGAAATCGAGAAGGTCGGGGCCAGCCCGGCGATGCGGATGCCGGCCTCGTCGAGCATCAGTTCGTTCTGCGCGCCGATCCCGGCCTTGATCGCCGCGACGAAGCGCTCGCGCAGGAATGCCGTGCCGCGTTCGCGCTGGATGAACCACAGGAAAAACCCGCCGGCGAGCGCCAGACCGATGACAAGCCCGAGCGCGGAAAGGCCGCACCAGCGCAACACGGAGCGGCGGCGCCGACGCCGCCCCGTCGGCGCGATCAGCTCCTCCAGCCTGCCGGTATGGCCTTCGTGCTCATCCACGTCGTGCTTCAATAGGCCCTTACTCCGCTCCCCTCCGGCCGGCTAGCAATCCTGCCGACAGGCGCGGGTTCCGATGTCCTTTATCAGCTAATGCTCATCCGCAAAGCCGCGCGCACCGTTTTTGCCGACTTCATGGCGATAGTTCACATCAAAGACGTCAAAATGAAGGAATCGACCGCGCCGATCCGCGCGTTTGGCCAGCAGGGACCTGCGATTCCCCGATTTGACGCACGATTCGCCCCTCGCCTCACACCGCGCGCCGCGCTATCTCGATCATGAAACAGAACAGGAGACGACGATGAGTTCGAAGCCACAGGATGCAAGCCTCGCGGTCGGTTCGAAGGCCCCGTCCTTCACACTGCCCGGCGCTGCCGGCGCGACGCTCTCGCTAGCCGGATTTGCCGGGAAGAAGCTCGTCCTCTATTTCTACCCCAAGGACGATACCTCCGGCTGCACCGCCGAGGCCAAGGATTTCAACGCCCTGCGCGCCGAGTTTCAGGCGGCCGGCGCGGAAATTCTCGGCGTCTCGCCGGATTCGCCGAAAAGCCATGACAAGTTCCGCGACAAATACGGCCTCGCCTTCCCGCTCGCCTCCGACGAGAGCAAGGCCATGCTGGAGGCCTATGGCGTCTGGACCGAGAAGAGCATGTACGGCCGGAAGTACATGGGCGTGGAGCGCACCACCTTCCTGATCGGCGCGGACGGCGCCATCCTGCGC
>JAVTWI010000175.1:0-9603 GCA_032229845.1 Rhabdaerophilum sp. | reverse complement strand
TCGGAGAACGAGAAGTTTGTCGCGAAGTAATACTGGCGCCTCGTCGCCACGCTGGCGACGCCGCGTGGCGACAGCTTCTCCGCCCGCCTCGTCGGTGCGGACGGCAAGAAGATCACGCGCCTTGATATCGGCTCGGGTGCCGAGGCCGAGGCCTTCAAGAAGGCGCTGCTTTCCGCGACCTTCCGCGTGGCGAACGTCGAAGCCAAGCCGGCGAAACGCCACCCCTACCCGCCCTTCACCACCTCGACCCTCCAGCAGGAAGCCTCGCGCAAGCTCGGCTTCGCGCCGGCGATCACCATGCGCCTCGCGCAGAAGCTCTACGAGGGCGTCGAACTCGGTGGCGAGACCACCGGCCTCATCACCTATATGCGGACCGACGGCGTCGACATCGCCCCGGAGGCGCGGGCGCAGGTGCGCGCCTATATCGGCAAGAGCTACGACAAGAAGTATCTGCCCGAGGTTCCGCGCGCCTACACCACCAAGGCAAAGAACGCGCAGGAAGCACACGAGTGCATCCGCCCCACGGACGCCTTCCGCATTCCGGCGGCCGTGAAATCGCACCTCAGCCAGGACGAATACCGCCTTTACGAGCTGATCTGGAAGCGCAGCATCGCCTCGCAAATGGAATCGGCGCAGCTCGAACGCACCAGTGTCGATATTCTGGGCGAGGCGGCGGGCCGCAAGCTCGACCTCCGCGCGACCGGGCAGGTCGTGACCTTCGACGGCTTCCTCGCGCTCTACACCGAGAGCGTCGATGACGAGGAGGACGAGGACAACAAGCGCCTCCCTGCCATGAGCACCGGCGAGAACCTCGACCGCAAGGCGATCGAGGCCAGCCAGCACTTCACCGAGCCGCCGCCGCGCTATTCCGAGGCGAGCCTCATCAAGCGGATGGAAGAGCTTGGCATCGGCCGCCCCTCGACCTATGCCGCGACGCTCGCCGTGCTACGCGACCGCGAATACGTCCGCATCGACAAGAAGCGGCTGGTGCCGGAGGACAAGGGCCGCATCGTCACGGCGTTCCTGGAGAGCTTCTTCCAGAAATACGTCGAATACGATTTCACCGCCGACCTCGAAAACGATCTTGACCGAATCTCGAACGCCGAGGTCGACTGGCGCACGATCCTGCGCGATTTCTGGAACGATTTCCGCGCCGCAGTCGACAGCGCCAAGGAGCGCCGCACCGCCGAGGTGCTCGAGGGACTCAACGAGCACCTCGCGCCGATGATATTCAAGGACAAGGGCGACGGGGTCGATCCGCGCGCCTGCCCGAAGTGCGGCTCGGGCCAGCTTTCGCTGAAGCTCGGCAAGCTCGGCCCCTTCGTCGGCTGCTCGAACTACCCCGAATGCCGCTTCACACGGCCCCTGTCGCTGCCGAACGGCGAAGCCGGTGAGGCGGAAGGCGGCGCCGGCCATCACGTGCTGGGCAAGGACCCTGAAACCGGGCTCGACGTTACCGTGCGCGACGGCCGCTTCGGCCCCTACGTGCAGCTTGGCGAGGGCGAGAAGCCCAAGCGCGCCTCGCTCGCCAAGGGCCAGACCGCGAAGAATATGGATCTCGAGAAGGCTTTGGCGCTGCTCTCGCTTCCGCGCGAAGTGGGCAAGCACCCTGAAAGCGGCGAGCCGATCCTCGCCGGCATCGGTCGCTACGGACCTTACGTCCAGCATGGCAAGACCTACGCCAACCTCGAAGCCTCGGACGATGTCTTCACCATCGGCATGAACCGTGCCGTCGATCTCATCGCCACCAAGGAAGCGGGCGGCAAGCGCCGGTTCGGCAAGGACGGCGGCGCCCCCGCCGGCCGCGTTGTCGGTCAGCACCCCGATGGCGGCGAAATCACGCTGCTTGACGGGCGTTTCGGGCCATACGTGAAATGGGGCAAGGTCAACGCCACCATCCCCAAGGGCGCAAACAAGGACGAACTTTCGCTCGAGGCCGCGCTCGGCCTTCTCGCCGCGCGCATGGAGGCCACGGGCACCAAGGGCGGACGCAAGGGCACGGCGAAGCCGAAAGCCGCGGCAAAGCCCAAGACCGCGACAAAGCCCAAAGCGGCACCGAAGAAGGCCGCGAAATAAGCCCGCGCGCTTCCGCGAATCTCCTTATGCTCCCGTGAAAGGGAGAGGTTCGCGATGCTCGAAGGCCTGACGATCCTGATCGTTCTCCAGTTCATCGGCGAGATCATCGCCGGTGTGACGCGCGCTCCGGTTCCCGGCCCGGTGATCGGCCTCGGCCTGCTCGCCGGCTATGCGCTCTGGCGCGGCGCCATTCCGCCGCAGATCGAGATCGCCGGCGACGCGATCCTGAAACATCTCTCGCTGCTGTTCGTGCCGGCCGGTGTCGGGTTGATCGCCTTCGGGGATCGGCTCATCAACGAAGGCCCGCGCCTTCTCGTCGTGCTCATCGCCTCGACCGCCGTGACGATGGCGGTGACTGCCCTCGCCTTCCGCTTTCTCTCCCGCCGGATGAAGGAGGATGCGTGATGGGGCTGCGTTCGCTCGATCCCGGCCAGTTCTGGATCTACCTCGCCGAGCAGCCGCTGTTTTTCCTCGCGCTGACGCTCGGCGCCTATCTGATCGGTGATCGCATCGCCGCCGCGACCGGGCGCAACCCGATCGCCAACCCGGTGTTGATCGCCATCATCCTCGTCGGCGCGGTCCTGCTGCTTTCCGGCACGCCGCATCAGCGCTATTTCGAAGGCGCGCGCTTCATCCACGTGCTGCTCGGCCCGGCGACGGTGGCGCTGGCGCTGCCCGTGTTCCGCAACCGCACGCTGATCGCGAAGCAATGGCGCACCATCGCCCTCGCGCTCCTGATCGGCGCGCTGACCGGCATCGCCTCGACGCTTCTGTTCGCGAAACTGCTTGGCCTTTCCACCTCGACGCTGGCCTCGCTCGCGCCGAAATCGGTGACGGCGGCGATTGCCATGGGCATTTCCGAGCAGGTCGGCGGCAATCCGCCGCTCACGGCCGTAATCGTCATCGCGACCGGCGTGCTCGGCGCGATCATCGTCACGCCGCTGATGAACCTCTTGCGCATCAACGATTACGCCGCGCGCGGGTTCGCAGCCGGCATTTCCGCGCATGGCATTGGCACGGCAAGAGCCCTTCAGGTCAACGAACGCGCGGGCGCCTACGCCGCCCTCGGCATGGCGCTCAACGGGCTGATGACCGCAATCCTCGTTCCGCTGCTGCTCTACCTGTTCTTGTAAGCCGCCTTGGCCACCCCATCTCCTTGTGCAACAAGGAATACCATGTCTCGTAACTCCCGTTCGGCCAAAGCCGCCCAACACCCCCGCCGGACGCCGAAATCGCCCGATGCCCGCCTTGCGCCGACGAAGGACGAGATTCTCGCCTTCGTCGCCTCCGCCAAGGGCAAGATCGGCAAGCGCGAGATCGCCCGCCATTTCGGGCTGAACGCCTCCAGCAAGATCATGCTTAAGCGCCTGCTGCGCGAGATGCAGGAGGAAGGCGCGCTCGAACGCAAACGCGGCGCGCTCCTCAATACGGGCACCCTGCCCCCGGTGATCGTAGCCGACGTTCTGCGCCGCGACACACACGGCGACCTGATCGCGGTGCCGGCCGAATGGGACGAGGCGCGCGGCCCGGCGCCGCTCGTCGTCCTCGATACGCCGCGCCGCGCCCGCGAGGGCATGCCGATGCCCGGCCTCAACGACCGGGTGCTCGTCCGCGTCGAGGCGATCGAGGATGCGGAGGAGGACGAGCCCGCCTATTCCGGCAAGGTCATCAAGGTGCTTTCGCATCAGGCGAAGCGCGCCGTCGGCGTGTTCCGCGCCGGCAAGGAGGGCGGCGGCCGCATCGTCCCGATCGACAAGAAGGCGAAGGGGCAGGAAATCGCCGTGCCCGACGGCGCGACGGGCGATGCGAAAGACGGCGATCTCGTCTCGGTGGAACTGACGCGCGACCATCGCTTCGGGCTCAAGACCGGTCGCGTCCGCGAACGGCTCGGCTCGACGACCTCCGAGCGCGCGATCTCGCTGACCGCGCACCACACCCACCAAACCCCCAACTTTTCCCCCGCGGCCGCGCTGACGCCGGCCGCGGCCGCCGAGGAGGCAACGCTCAAGGGCCGCGAGGACTGGCGGAACATCCCGCTCATCACCATCGACCCGGCGGACGCCAAGGATCACGACGACGCCGTGCAGGCAGAATATGACCCCGACCCGAACAATCCCGGCGGGTTCATCCTCCATGTCGCCATCGCCGACGTGGCGGCCTATGTCCGCCCCGGTTCGGCGCTCGATGGCGAAGCACTGGAACGTGGCAACTCGGTCTATTTCCCGGATCGCGTCGTGCCGATGCTGCCCGAGCGCATCTCCAACGACCTTTGCTCGCTCAAGCCCGGCGTCAACCGCGCCGCCATCGGCCTCCGGATGGTGATCTCGGCGCGCGGCGAGAAGCAGGGCCACTCCTTCCACCGCGTGCTGATCCGCTCGGCGGCGAAACTCGCCTACCAGCAGGCACAGGCCGCCATCGACGGCAAGACCGACGAGACCACGCAGCCACTGCTCCAGCCGATCCTGCGCCCGCTCTGGGATGCCTATGCCGCGCTTAAAACGGCACGCGACAAGCGCGAGCCGCTCGATCTCGACCTGCCGGAACGCAAGCTCATCCTCGACAAGCAAGGCCATGTCGAGGATGTGATCGTGCCGGAACGGCTCGATGCGCACCGGCTCATCGAGGAATTCATGGTGCTCTCGAATGTGGCGGCCGCCGAGACGCTGGAAAAGGCGCGCGTGCCGCTGCTCTACCGCATCCACGACAACCCGAGCCTCGAAAAGATGCAGGGGCTGCGCGATTTCCTCGACACCATCGGCATTTCGCTGCCCAAGCAGGGCTCGGTGCGGCCCGAACTCTTCAACCGCATCCTCGCCCGCGTGAAGGACACGCCGAACTCCACCCTCTGCAACGAGGTGATCCTGCGGTCGCAGGCGCAGGCCGAATATTCGCCCGACAACATCGGCCATTTTGGTCTCAATCTGCGGCGCTACGCGCATTTCACCTCGCCGATCCGCCGCTATTCGGACCTGATCGTCCATCGCGGGCTGATCCGTGCGCTCGGTCTTGGCGCCGATGGCCTGCCCGATACGACGCCCGACCAGATGCGCGAGATCGGCGCCCGCATTTCCGCTGCCGAACGCCGCGCGATGGCCGCCGAACGTGAGACGACCGATCGGCTGATCGCGATCTTCCTCGCCGACCGGATCGGCGCGAGCTTCCGCGCCCGCATCTCCGGCGTCACGCGCGCCGGCCTGTTCGTGAAGCTCGATGTCACCGGCGCCGACGGGTTCATCCCCGCCTCGACCCTCGGCGACGATTATTTCCGGCATGACGAGGCCGGCCATGCCCTCACGGGCTCGCGCACCGGCGAGAGCTACCGGCTCGGTGACGGCGTCAACGTCCGTCTTGTCGAGGCATTGCCGATGGCGGGCGCCCTGCGCTTCGAGATGCTGAGCGAAGGCCGCTACGTGAAGGTCAAGCCTATCCGCGGCGGCAGAACGCGCTTGCCATCCTCCCCCGGCAATGGTTCAAGACGGGATACATTCAAGAAAAGCGAAATGTCGCAGCGAGGCCATCGCCGGCCGCACCGGTTTGACGAGGAATGAGCATGCAGGAATGGTCGAACGCCCCTGAAACGGCTCGCGGCACCGCCGCCCTGCCGCCCCGCGACTGGAAGCAGGCGATCAAGCGCGGTTTCCGCTGCCGCTGCCCGAACTGTGGCGAGGGCCGCATGTTCACGAGCTTCCTCAAGGTGAGCCCCGCCTGCGAGACCTGCGGCGAGCGGCTCGATGGCCACCGCGCCGACGACATGCCGCCCTACATCACCATCATGATCGTCGGACATATCATTGTCGGTCTCAATCTCGCCCTCGAACGCGCCGCCGAATGGCCGATGTGGTGGCACATGGCGCTGTGGCCGACGCTGACCGTCATCATGACCCTCGCCATTATGCAACCGGTGAAGGGGGCGCTGATCGCCTATCAATGGGCGCTCCGGATGCACGGCTTCGACCCCGACGGCGACATCCACGCTGTTCCCATCAGCGAAGGAACGTCTTCCCGATGAGCGATTTCCCGCTTCGCGCGGCCCTGACGGCCGAGGCCAGCAAGGTCCACGGCGGCGCGGGCGCCAAAGCCCGTCTGCCCTA
Source organism: Rhabdaerophilum sp. (assembly GCA_032229845.1). GTDB lineage: Bacteria > Pseudomonadota > Alphaproteobacteria > Rhizobiales > Beijerinckiaceae > Rhabdaerophilum. The sequence continues at coordinate 3,436 of JAVTWI010000175.1, read as the reverse complement.
TCTCCGCCCGCGCGACGCCGCGACGCTGATCGTGGTGGACCGCTCAGGCTCCGCGCCGCGCGTACTGATGGGCAAGCGTCATGAAGGCCACAAGTTCATGCCCGGCATGTTCGTGTTTCCGGGCGGCCGCGCCGAGCGCAGCGATGCCGCGATCCCCGTGGCCTCCGAACTTCTCCCCACGATCGAAACCGCGTTGATGGCGCGCTGTCCGCGCGCAACCGCCGCGCGGGCCCGCCGCCTCGCGCTCGCCGCCATCCGCGAGACCTTCGAGGAGACCGGCCTCGTCATCGGCCTGCCCGGAGCGGCGGGGGCGAACGGCCCGGGAACTTCGGGGCAAGGCCCCTGGGCGGACTTCCTCTCGACCGGCTATCTGCCCGATCTCGCCTCGATCCGCTTTCTCGCCCGCGCCATCACCCCGCCGGGGCGGACAAAGCGTTTCGATACGCGTTTCTTCGTCGTCGAAGCCGATGCGATCCGCCACAAGGCCGGCGATGTCGTCGGGCCGGATTCGGAACTGACGGAACTCGCCTGGCTCTCGATCGAAGAGAGCGAGAAGCTGCCGCTTCCTGTCATCACCCGCGTCATTCTCGGCGAATTGCACGCGGCGCTCGATGCCGGCTGGCCGGACAAGGCGATGCCGGTTCCGTTCTATTATCGCCGCCGCGAGATCTTCCAGCGCGAACTGCTCACTTGATCCCCTTCGGAGCGGAGCTTTTCAGAACGGCACCCCCGGCAGCGCGCCGGGATTGGCACCAGGGATCGGCTTCAGCGTGACGTCCTTTGGCACGTCGAACAGCGCCGGATGCTGGGCCCTGCGCATCAGCCGCGTCGCGACCAGCTTGCCCTCGCCGAGATCGACCTCGACCGGGATGCCGTCGTCGGTGACGCACATCCTGCGTCCCTCGAAGGCGAAATCGCGGCACTCCTGCCCCGCGACCGAGCGGATTTCGCCGATCGCCTCGGGCCGGAAAGCACCGAGCGGCTTCGCCGTGGTGCCGTAGGCGCCGCGCTTGCCGCCCGCGACCAGCACCGCGACCTTGCCGGTCACAAGATCGCGGATCATCACCTGATCGGATCCGTCGAGTGCCTCGATCCTGAGCCGCTGCCGCGCGGCGTCATAAAGCACCCGCAAGGTGTTGTTCTGCGGGAACAGCCGCCATTCCATTTCGAAATCGGCCTTGCCGAACAGCCTCGGCGCACCATCTTGCGCGGCAAGGAGCCCGGCCGGTCCAAAAAGAACAAGCCCTGCAAGGCACACCCGGCTCAATGGCTTTCGGCGGATCATTTCGGGCGGTTTTCCGGCTCTTGATGCTGATTCGTGCTAGGGAGCCTATCACGGACACGCCAACGGGCCGGTGCAAAGAATTCGGACGTCATGATTTCCAAACAGCTCCGCGTTCTCGCCGCCGCCATTGCGCTGTCCACGCTCGTCGGCCTATCGCTGTCGGTTTCCGCGCCGCTGCTCGCGCTCGAAATGGAGCGCTGGGGCATCTCCGCGACGATCTCCGGCATGACGATCACGGCGGCGGGCATCGGCACCGTGCTGGCCGCGCCGCTGGTGCCCCGGCTCGCGCTGCGGCTGGGCGTGCCGCTCCTGCTCGGCGCCGCTCTCGCCGTTTCCGCGCTGGCGATGGCTGCGTTCCTGCTGTTTCCGGGCATCCTGTGGTGGACGCTCTTCCGTTTCGTGCTCGGCGCGACGATCGGCGTCATCTTCTCGCTGTCGGAATACTGGATCGCTGCCGCCGCACCGCCCGCGCGGCGCGGCCTCGTGATGGCGATCTACGCGACAGCGCTTTACGCCGGCTTCGCCGCCGGCCCGCTGCTGCTCTCGACACTGGGCACCACCGGCGCCCTGCCCTACCTCGCGACCGCCGTGATAATCCTTTGCGGTTTCGGGCCGCTTGTTCTCGCCGCGTGCGATGCACCCCGGATCGACGAGCAGGCCTCGGCGCCGGTGCTGCGCTTCGTGCTCGCGGCTCCGAGCGCGACCTTCGCGGCGCTGATGTTCGGCGCGATCGAAACCTCGGTCATCACGCTGCTGCCGGTCCACAACGTCCGTCTCGGCTTTCCGGAACGCGAGGCCGCGATGCTGCTCTCGGCCTTCGCGCTCGGCAACGTGCTGTTCCAGATCCCGATCGGCTACATTTCGGACCGGATGGACCGGCGTCGCCTGCTCGCCGCGCTCGGCGTAATCTCGACGCTGATAGCGGGCGCGATCCTCGCCGCCCAAAGTCTCGGCTTCTGGCCGTTCGCGCTGGCGCTGTTCGGCCTCGGCGGCATTTCCGGCGCGATCTACAACACGGGCCTCGCCCATCTCGGCAGCCGTTTTCAGGGCGCGGACCTCGCCTCGGCCAACGCCGTGTTCGTGATGCTCTATTCGGTCGGCTTGATGGTGGGTCCTCCGCTTGTCGGGGTCGGCATGGAACTCGGGGGCCGGTTCGGCCTGCCGGTCGCGCTCACCATCGGCTTCCTCGCCTATGCCGTGCTGGTGATGATGCGCCTGGCCAAAGCCGCCAACGCGGGCAAAAAACCGGCATCGAGCCAATTCCCGCCTTGACTTGAAGCGAGCTTTTGCGCATTAGGGGCGCCTCACGCCGGGCGGAACTCGCTCGGCTATTTGTTTTACGCGAAAACGGCGCTTCCTGTCTGCCGCGGATTTCGCCGGAGGATTGACTATGGCCAAGGCCACGACGATCAAGATCAAGCTGCTCTCGACGGCGGATACCGGGTATTTCTACGTCACCAAGAAGAACGCCCGCACCGCGACCGAAAAGCTGTCGTTCAAGAAGTACGACCCGGTCGCGAAGAAGCACGTCGAGTTCAAGGAAACCAAGATCAAGTAAGATCGGTTTTTCCGGACGACGTTTCGAAAGCGCCCTCAGGGGCGCTTTTTTTGTTTTTCGCGCTTTTTTGTTTTCCGGCTTTGAAAAAGAAGGGGTGGCCGGCCCGGCGCGCGAGGGAGGAGGCAACCTCCATGGCGCCGGACCGGCCGAACCTCGTGGGCTTCAGGAGATGCGGCGGACCTGAACATCCCTCGAGGCATTCATGCGCGGGGCAACCCCGGCGGAACCCGTCAGAGAATTCAGGCTAAGCAAAAGGCGGCGATTCGCAAGCGCTGTCTTGGCCGGCGCCGCGGAAGCGATCAGGAGGAACAGTCAGGCCGCCGCGCGAACGCAGTTGCGGCCGCCGCGTTTGGCTTCGTAGAGCGCGGCATCGGCCTGTTTGAACAGGGCATCGGCGGAGATGCCCTTGCCGTAGGCCGTGGCGACGCCGATCGAAATCGTCACGCGGATCGTCCGCCCGCCACGCTCGATCGCGAACGGCTTGCGCTCGAACGAGGCGCGGATGCGTTCGGCGACGCGCTGGGCCGCGAACGGCTCGGTATCCGGCATCGCGATCACGAATTCCTCGCCGCCGAACCGGGCGACGATATCGA
>JAVTWI010000174.1:0-9608 GCA_032229845.1 Rhabdaerophilum sp. | reverse complement strand
TGCCGGCCGCGCGGAGGGGCGCTTCACGGGCCTTGTCGGCGACGATCGCATCGCGCTTGCCTCGCGGGGCGGCCGGCTCGTCGCCGCCGGCCCTGGGGGGGTCGCCGGGCTGATCGAGCGCCGTGGGCTCGGCCTTTGTGCGAGTGGAACCCTGTCGCCGGCTGTTGTCAGCCATGTCGTCGATCTCGTCGGCGAGACGGCGCGCTTGCCTGACCCCGCTGAAACCCGGGTTCGGCTTGAAGGTGTCGAACTGCCGCGGCTTCGCGTTCTGAGCGAACTTTCCGGAGGCGATCAGGCGGCTCTGGTGCTATTCTGGCTGTTCGGTTAGTTTCGCATGTGCGAAAAAAGAAACAAATGCGACGGGTTTTGCTTGCCAAGTCGAGTTGGCTCGACAAAATGCCCGTCCTGATCGCGCGGGCGGGGCGCCGCGCGGCATGATCGTGAGAGCGATCGGGAACTGAAAGGTCACGGTATCCGTCGATGATCGGAATGGTATTGGTCAGCCACGGCCAGCTCGCAACCGAGTTTCGCTTGGCGATGGAACACGTGGTGGGGCGGCAGGCGCAGGTGGCGACTGTCTGCATCGGCCCGGAAGACGATATGGATGCCCGGCGTGGCGAAATCGTGACCGCCATCAAGACGGTCGATAGCGGCGATGGCGTTGTGGTGCTCACGGATATGTTTGGCGGCACGCCGTCGAACCTCGCCATTTCGGCGATGGACGGTGCCCACGTCGAGGTGATCGCCGGTATCAACCTGCCGATGCTGGTCAAGCTCGCCAAGGTGCGCGAATCGATCCCGCTTGCCGAAGCCGTCACGCAGGCGCAGGATGCGGGCAAGAAATACATCAACGTCGCCAGTCACATCCTGGCGGGTCGCTGAGGCCGTTACCATGTCGGACGAACCCTGTCCCCCGCCGCCGCCGCTGAGCGAAGGCGCCCTGGTCCGCGAACTTCCCATCATCAACCGCAAGGGGCTGCACGCCCGCGCTTCGGCCAAGTTCGTGCAGTGCTGCGAGAATTTCACGGCCGATATCCGCGTCACCCGCTGCGGCGAGACGGTGGGCGGCACCTCGATCATGGGGCTGCTGACGCTGGCGGCCGCGCAGGGCACGAGCGTTTCGGTCGCTGCCACCGGCGCGCAGGCGAAGGAGGCGCTCGACGCGCTCGAGGCCCTGCTCTCCAACCGCTTCGGCGAGGACGAATAGAGCATTTTCAGCTCCCGTCAGCCGGGTCGTGCGTCGAATTGCCGGCGCGCGTCGTCGATCCGGACGCGATTGCCTTTCGCCCAGTCCGCCAGCGCTCTGAAATGCCCGATCAGCGAATGCCCGAGCGTCGTGACGCCGTAGGTCACGGCGGGCGGGATCGTCGGCTGCACATCCCGCCAGACGAGCCCGTCGCGCTCAAGGCCACGGAGCGTGACTGTCAGCACCCGCTGCGAAATATCGGGAATGGCCCGCCGGAGTGCGCTGAACCGCAGATCGCCATGCGAAAGATGCAGAAGCACCAGAACGCTCCATTTGTCGCTCACCCCGGCGATCACTTCCCGCACCGGACAGTTCTCCGGCGCCCCCCGATCCTCGCGCGTCATGGCATCCTCGTTCTGGTCTCTTTTAGTTACAAAAAAGTGCCTACTTCCTAATTCATACTAAAGCAATAAGACTCCCTCGCGCAATGTTCGGGAAGGCGCGGCCATGTCCGGGGCCTTCCACCAAAACAGCCCGAAAGGAGCAGAAGACCCATGACTTCCAGCGGAACAATGAGCGCCGATTGCGCCATCGTCGAAGCCTTCTATACCCGGTTGATCAACCCGTCGGGCGCGCAGGACAAGATGGCGGAAGCCCAGCGCCTGCTCGCCCCGGATTTCCAGAGCATCGGCGACTATTCCGGTAAGGCCAAAAGCCGGGAAGAACTCGCCGGACAGCTGGCGGGATTCGCCAAGTTCATGCCGGATCTCAACTGGAAGATCGAGGAGATCCTCGAATGCGGCAATCGCTATGTGGTTCGCTCGCGCGCGTCCGGGACGCCGAAGGGGCCGTTGTTCGGGGTCGACGGCAAGGGAAAATCCTTCACGCTGATGTCGATCGATATCCACGAGGTCGTCGGCGGCAAGATCGTCCGCGTCTTTCACGTCGAGGATTGGGCCGGCGCGCTCCGCCAGTTGCAGGCGGAGTGAGGAAAGCCCGCTGCCGGGCGTGAATGATCAAGTCTCGGCCGGTGCCGGAAACAGCGCCGGCTGATACGACATAAAGAAATCTTTATATCGTTATTGCCTCAGATGTCGATCTTTGCTAGGAAGCCGCCGCAGGCCCTGCGAAGAGGCCGGCTTTCTGGCGCATGCGCGCGCCGGCCCGCCCGAAGCGCGGGCATGTGAGCATCGAGGATTTCATGGATTACGTCGTCAAGGATATCGGCCTCGCGGATTGGGGTCGCAAGGAAATCAACATGGCCGAGACCGAGATGCCGGGTCTCATGGCCGTCCGCGAGGAATACAAGGGCCAGCAGCCGCTCAAGGGCGCGCGTGTCGCCGGCTGCCTGCACATGACGATCCAGACCGCGGTGCTGATCGAGACGCTCAAGGTGCTCGGCGCCGATGTCCGCTGGTCGTCCTGCAACATCTATTCGACACAGGACCACGCCGCCGCCGCAATCGCCAAGACCGGCACGCCGGTGTTCGCGATCAAGGGCGAGACGCTCGAGGATTACTGGGAATATGTCTATCGCACCGCGCAATGGGGTGACGGCGGCACGCCGAACATGATCCTCGATGACGGCGGCGACCTCACCATGTTCATCATCCTCGGTGCCGAGGCCGAGAACGGTGATACCGCCTTCCTCGACAAGCCCGGCAACGAGGAAGAAACGATCTTCTTCGCGCTGATCAAGAAGGTGATGAAGTCCAATCCGGGCTGGTTCACGCGCGTGCGTGGCGCGATCAAGGGCGTCTCGGAAGAGACCACCACCGGCGTGCATCGCCTTTACGAACTCGCCAAGGCGCATCGCCTTCCGTTCCCGGCGATCAACGTCAACGACTCGGTGACGAAGTCGAAGTTCGACAACCTTTACGGCTGCCGCGAGTCGCTGGTCGACGCCCTGCGCCGCGGCACCGACGTCAAGATGGCCGGCAAGGTCGCCGTCGTCGCCGGCTACGGCGATGTCGGCAAGGGTTCGGCCGCTTCGCTCCGTCAGGCCGGCTGCCGCGTTCTCGTCTCGGAGATCGATCCGATCTGCGCGCTTCAGGCCGCGATGGAAGGCTACGAGGTTACCACAATGGAAGACGCCGCGCCGCGCGCCGATATCTTCGTGACCTCGACCGGCAACGTCGATGTCATCACCGTCGAGCACATGCGGGCGATGAAGCACCGCGCCATTGTCTGCAACATCGGCCATTTCGACAGCGAGATTCAGGTCGCGGGCCTGAAGAACTTCAAGTGGGACAACGTCAAGCCGCAGGTCGACGAGGTCGAGTTCCCCGATGGCAAGCGCATCATCCTGCTCTCGGAAGGCCGTCTCGTGAACCTCGGCAATGCGACCGGGCACCCGTCGTTCGTGATGTCCTGCTCGTTCTCGAACCAGACGCTGGCGCAGATCGAACTCTGGAACCACCACGCCAACTACGAGAACAAGGTCTACACCCTTCCCAAGCATCTCGACGAGAAGGTCGCCGCGCTCCACCTCGAGAAGGTCGGCGCCAAGCTCACGAAGCTCTCGCCGAAGCAGGCTGGCTATATCGGCGTGCCGGAAGCCGGCCCGTTCAAGCCCGAAACCTACCGCTACTGAGATGTCCGGCGCGCTGCGCCGGATATTCCTGTTCTGTTCGCGATAATCCAGCGCGCCCGGCAAATCGGGCGCGTTATTTGTTTGTTAACCACTTCCTGCGGGAGTCACTCGACGATTAAAGTGCACCCGCGCGTTTCGCGGCGGTGATTCGCGGCGTGACGAGGCAGCAGATTTCGCGCGGAAATGGCGGCGATGCGCGAGGAGGCCAGGGGATGGAGGACAACGTGGGTCCGGGGGCAGGTCCGGCGCGCGATCTCGGGCAAGAGATCGCGCAGGGCGCCGGCTTGAGATCACCGCGACCCTCGTTCGTGACATGGCTGGCGGCGCGGGCGATGCCGGTGCTGACCGGTCTTGCCGCTTGCGGCGAGGCCCTCGCGCAGGCGAGCGAAGGGTTCGAACTGCGCCTGCCCGCGCAGGTCATGAACGGTTTCGAGGTCGTCGGCGCCACTATTCCGCTGTCGATCGCGCTGCTTGCGGTGACGCTCTATGCTGCGACGATCTCTATCCTCCATGTCCGTGCCCGGCGGATCTGGAACGAGCATTTCGAGGAACAGAACCGCGCCAATCAGGATGCGCAGGCGCAGGTCGAGCGGTCGCATCTGTTCCTGGCCTCCGACCGCCAGCTTCTGATCGCCTGGAACGGACAGACGGGTGAGCCGGAATTCGAGGGCGACCCCGGCATCATCCTCGAGACGACGGCGCCGCAGCGCGTGCTCGCCTTCGGAGACTGGCTGCCGGACGAGGATGCGCGCCGGGTCGATCATCGGCTGATGGCGCTCCGTGCCTCCGGCGTCGCTTTTTCCGAGCAGCTTCGCTCGTTGCGCGGGGACCACGTCGAGATCGAGGGCCGTCCGATCGCGGGGCGGGCCGTGATGTCGATCCGCATCGCAACCGGCGAACGTCTCGCGCTCGCGCGCCTGATGGACGAGAAAAACGCGCTCGAACTGGCGCAGAACCAGCTTCGCTCGGTCGTCGAGGCCATTCCCCAGCCGGTCTGGTTGCGGGATCGCGCTGGCAAGCTCGGCTGGGTGAATTCCGCCTACGCGCAGGCCGTCGACGCGCCGGGCCCCGAGGTTGTGCTCCGGACGCAGACCGAAATTCTCGACAGCGACGATCGTGCCGCCATCCGTCGCCGGCAGGCCGACGGCGGGCGCTACCACGGCCTCGTCACGGCGATCTTCGCCGGCGAGCGCCGCAAGGTCGATGTCGTCGAGGTCGCGGGGCCGGAAGGCGGCGGCGGTTTCGCGCTCGACATGAGCGAACTGGAGGCAACCCGTCAGGCGCTCGAGCGGCAGATGGAAGCGCATGTGCGCACGCTCGACGAATTGCCGAACGCCGTGGCGATCTTCGATCGGGCCCAGCGCCTTACCTATTCCAACCGCGCCTTCGCCGATCTTTTCGCGCTCGATGCCGGCTTTCTTGCCAGCGCGCCGAGCAATGCCGAATTGCTGGATCATCTGAGAGCCAAGGGCCGGCTGCCCGAGGCCTCGAACTACCGCGAGTGGAAAACGCATCTCCTTGCGCAGTTCGGCGCGGCGGAGCAGGCCGAGCACGGCTGGCGCCTGCCGAACGGCCGTTCGCTGCGTGTCGTGACGACGCCGAACCCGCAAGGCGGGCTGACCTACCTCTTCGAGGACGAGACCGAGCGTTTCACCCTCGAGACCTCCTACGACCGCCTGAAGAACACCCAGTGGGAAACGCTGATGGCGCTTTCCGAAGGCGTCGGCGTGTTCGGATCGGATGGGTGTCTCCAGCTTTCGAACCCCGCTTTCGCCGATCTGTTCGGCATCGACCCGGAGAAGCTGCACGGTTCACCGCATGTCGAGGAGGTGTCCGCAGCCTCGACCAAGGCCCCGGCGGAATGCTGGCGCTCGATCATCGCCGTTGTCTGCCTGCTCGCCGAGGCGCGCGACGACAAGCAGTTCGAAATCGCCGCGCGGGACGGGCGCATCCTCCATGTGACGACGACACCCCTGCCCGAACGCGCGACGCTCGTCACGGTCGCCGATGTCACCGACACGGTCGAGGCCGAGAAGCGCCTGCGCGAGCACAACGAGGCGCTGCGTCAGGCCGCCCGGCTGCGCACGGATTTCATCAAGAGTGTCTCGTTCGAGCTGCGCTCGCCGCTGACCTCGGTGGTGGGGCTGGCGCAGGCGCTGGCCGGTGGTGTCGCCGGCGAACTCAATCCCAAACAGCTCTCGTATACACAGGACCTTTCACGCGCTGCCGACGCGGTGCTCACGATCACCACCGACATTCTCGACCTTGCCGATGTCGAAGCCGGTGCCGGCATCGAGATCGACAAGACGGATGTCGATCCCGCCGGCGCGATCAGCGAGGCGATGGAGGGGCTGAAGGACCGCTTCGGCGACGCCAAGGTCCGGCTCTCGATCAATCTGCCGAACGGCATTCCGACCATCCGGGCCGATGCCAAGCGCTTCCGGCACATCGTCTTCAACCTGCTCGCCAACGCCGTCGCCTATTCCGGGCCGGGCGACACGGTGCGGCTCGCCGTCCGCCGCGACGAGGGCGGCATCGCGATCGACGTCACCGATCCGGGCCGGGAGGCAGGTCTGGCGGCCTCGCCGGACGACGGGAATGCGCCGGGCGTCGAGCGCGGGCATGGCCTTCGCTTCTCGCTCGCCAAGGCGCTCACCAAGCTGCACGGCGGCCGCCTCATCGTCAGCGATGACGGCAAGGGCGGACATACCACTACCGTCATTCTACCCGATGCGTAACGGAGCCGGAGCATGACGGAAGCCGGAAGCCCGGTTCTCTGGCGCATCGAACTGCCGGACGAGGCCGCGACCCAGCGCGCCGCGGAGCAGGTCGGTGCCGAACTCAGGCCCGGCGACCTCGTGACGCTGGCCGGCGATCTCGGCGCCGGCAAGACAACCTTCGCCCGGGCGATGATCCGCGTGCTGACGCGCGATCCGGCGCTGGAGGTCCCGAGCCCGACCTACACGCTGATGCAGACCTACGACGCGCCGGATTTTCGCATCGTCCATGCCGATCTCTACCGCGTCGCCGATGTCGGCGAACTCGTCGAACTCGGCTGGGAAGATGCGGCCGAGAACGCGATCGTCCTGTGCGAATGGGCCGACAAGGCCGGCGACATCCTTGCCGAGGACCGGCTGGACGCCCGCTTCGATATCCCGCCCGGCGGCGAGGGTCGCATCCTGACCCTCACCGGCCACGGCCGGCTTGCGCCGCGCCTCGAACGCGCGAAGGCGATCGATAGCCTGTTCCGCAAGGGCGGGTTCCCCGATCCGGCACGGGAATTTATGCAGGGCGACGCCTCGGTGCGCGCCTACGAGCGCATCCGCGACCCCGCCACCGGCCGTCAGGCCATTCTGATGATCGCGCCGCGCCGGCCGGACGGCCCGCCGATCCGCCTCGGCAAGAGCTATTCGCAGCTCGTCCACCTCGCCGAATCCGTCCACGCCTTCGTGGCGATGACGAAGGGCCTGCGCGATCTCGGCCTTTCCGCGCCGGAACTCTACGCTGCCGATCTCGACGCGGGGTTGCTGCTGATCGAGGATCTCGGCACCGAAGGGGTTGTCGATGCCAACGGGCCGATCCCCGAGCGCTACGCGCTGGCGGTCGATGTGCTCGCCGATCTGCACGCCCGCAACCTGCCGGGCGAACTCCCGGTTGATGGTCTGCAGATGCACCGGCTTCACCGTTACGATCTCGAGGCGCTGACGATCGAGGCGGAGCTGCTGCTCGATTGGTATCTGCCCTATGCCAACAAGCGCACGCCGAATGCCGGCATGCGGCTCGGCTTTGTCGATCAATGGGTCTCGACACTGGAAACCGTGGTCAACGGCGAGCGGACATGGACCTTGCGCGACTACCATTCGCCGAACCTGATCTGGCTGCCGCAGCGCGAGGGTCTCAGGAAGATAGGGCTGATCGACTATCAGGATTGCGTCATCGGTCACCCGGCCTATGACGTCGTGTCGCTGCTCCAGGATGCGCGGGTCACGGTGCCGGAACCGCTCGAACTCTCGCTGCTTGCCCGCTATGCCAAGGGGCGGCGCGCGCGCGACCCCGATTTCGACATGCAGGCCTTCGCCGCGGCTTACGCCATCCTCGGCGCGCAGCGGGCGACGAAGGTGCTCGGCATCTTCGTCCGCCTCGACCGGCGCGACGGCAAGCCGGCGTACCTGAAGCACATTCCCCGCATCGAGGCCTATCTCAAGCGCTGCCTCGCGCATCCGGTCTTGGCAAAGCTCGCCGGCTGGTATCAAACCAATCTGGCAGGTTTCGCGGCGGATTCGGGGAATGGGGCAGGCATTGGTGATCGACAAGGCGATGGTGCTGGCGGCGGGGCTCGGCACGCGGATGCGCCCGCTGACGGACAATCTGCCGAAGCCGCTGGTGAAGGCGGGCGGCCGGACGCTGCTCGATCATAACCTAGACCAACTGGCCGCCAGCGGCGTGCGCGAGGCGGTGGTCAACGTGCATTACCTGCCCGAGCAGATCATCGCACATGTGAAGGGACGCAAGGCGCCGCGCATCACCATCTCGGACGAGCGCGACCGCATTCTCGATTCCGGCGGCGGCATCGGCAAGGTGATCTCCTTTTTTGGCGACCGGCCCTTTTTCTCCCTCAATGCCGACACGATCTGGCTTGACGGGCCGCGGCACAACCTCGAGCGCATGCGCGATTATTTCGTCCCCGAGACGATGGACGTGCTGCTGCTGGTTGCGCCGGCGGTGACCACGATCGGCTGGGGCAACCGCGGCGATTTCGTCCTCGAACAGGATGGCCGCCTGCGCCGGCCGAGGCCGGGCGAGGTCGCGCCCTTCGCCTATACCGGCGCGGCGATCCTCAAGCCGCAGTCCTTCGCCGGCAAGCCGGAGGTCTTTTCGCTGAACCGCATCTTCGACGAGGCCCACAGGGCCGGCCGGCTCTACGGGCTGCGGCTCGACGGGTTGTTCATGCATGTCGGCACGCCCGCCGCGCTGGAGGAGGCCGAGCGGGCGCTCAGCCTCTACGACAGGTAGTGCGGCGATGGCGCGCGCGGTGCCGAATGTCTTCGCGATCGCGCCCGGCCTACCCTTCGTGCGGCTGGTGGTTGACGCGCTGCTCGCCGGGCGCCTGATCGGCGTCCCCTTCGGCGAGGAGCCGCATCGCCTCGCCGATCTCACCATCCATGTTCCGACGCAACGCGTGCGCAAACTCGTCGAGGAGGAATTCATCCGGGCGCTGGCGCCGCGCCCGGCGATCCTGCCGCGCATCCGCCCGCTTGCGGAGCCGGGCGATCCGTTGCTCGCGCCAGAGGAAACGGAGGCGGAAAACGGGGGGCTGCCGCTTGAAGCCCTCGCTGCCACAAGAATCGTCGCGCCGCTCGAGCGACGCTTCCTCCTGCTGCCGATGGTGAAGGCCTGGCTGCGCGGCATCCGCATCGATGCCGGTGAGTTTTCTCACGGCGATGCGGGCACGGAGCTGCGCGAGGAACTCGTGCTCGCGGATGAGCTCGGTCGGCTGATCGACGAGATGCGGATCGCCGGGGTGCCGCTTGCCGCGCTCGAATCGACCGCGCCGCCGGGCTACGACGAGGCGCGACACGACGCCTATTGGGCGAAGTCGCGCGAATTCCTGCGTATCGCCGCGCGCGCCTGGCCGGAACACCTGGCCGAGATCGGCGCGCGCGACGAGATGGACGTCCGGCTCGAAAGCATCGAGGCAGAAGCAAAGCGGATCGAAGGCGGCGCGGGCGGCCCGGTGCTGGTGATCGGTTCGACCGGCTCCGTCGCGGCCACCGCCCGGCTGATGCGCGCCGTCTCCCGCCATGTGCAGGGCGCGGTCGTCCTGCCCGG
>JAVTWI010000173.1:0-9616 GCA_032229845.1 Rhabdaerophilum sp. | reverse complement strand
AGGAGCAACCTTCTCTGTGTGGGCGGCGATAAAAAAATGGTGGGATGGAGAAACTAAGGCGTATAACAATGACTGGATTCTAGGAATTTATACTGATCGCCATTGGTCTTCACGAATTGCCCACACGATTGTCGATTTCTATTTAGAGCACTGGAAGTGGATTTGGACTACAGTTACGGCGGTTGCTGTTGCAATATTTATTAGGCGATAGTTTTACTTCTTCCCCTTGTCGAAGGGGTTTTCGGACGTGCGTAGCGCGAGGCGGATCGGCACGCCGGGCAAATCGAAGGTCTCGCGGATCGAATTGACGAGATAGCGCTTGTAGCTTTCCGGCAAGGCGTCGAGCTGGTTGCCGAACAGCGAGAACTGCGGCGGACGCGTCTTGGTCTGCGTCATGTAGCGCAGCTTGATGCGGCGACCCGAGACGGCGGGCGGCGGGTGGTTCGCCTTGACGCTTTCGAGCCAGCGGTTGATGCGCGCGGTCGGCACACGGCGGTTCCAGACGCTGTGCATCTGCATCACGCCTTCCATCAGCCGGTCGATGCCCTGCCCCGAAAGGCCGGAGAGCGGCACCACGGGACAACCGCGCACCTGGGGCAGCAGCCGCGAGGCTTCTTCTTTCAGCGCCGAGAGCGTCGCGCCGCGCGTCTCGATCAGGTCCCATTTGTTGAGGCCGATCACTACGGCGCGGCCCTCGCGCTCGCAGAGGTCGATGATAGTCAGATCCTGCTTCTCGAAGGGGATCGTGGCGTCCAGCAGGATCACGACGACCTCGGCGAACTTCACCGCGCGGATTGCGTCGGCGGCAGCGAGTTTCTCAACCTTGTCCTCGATGCGCGCGCGCTTGCGGAGGCCGGCCGTGTCGAACACCTTCACCGGCCGCCCGCGCCATTCCCAATCGAGACCGATGGAATCGCGGGTGATGCCGGCTTCCGGCCCGGTGAGCAGGCGCTCTTCGCCGAGCATCGCGTTGATGAGCGTCGATTTGCCCGCGTTCGGCCGGCCGACGATGGCGATGCGCACCGGGCGCGAAGGGTCGTCACCCTCCTCCTCACCATCCGCGTCCCCTCGCGCGGCTTCGGCGGCTTCCCGCGCGGCGGCCTCGCGGATCGCGGCCTCGTCCTCCTCGAAGGCATCGACCAGCGGGCGGAGCGCGTCGTAAAGTTCGCCCATGCCCTCGCCATGCTCGGCCGAGACGGCGACGGGGTCGCCGAAGCCAAGCTCGTAGGCTTCGATGATGCCGGCGGAAGCGCCCTTCCCTTCGGCCTTGTTGGCACTGACGATTACCGGCGTCTCGCTGCGGCGAACGATCTCGGCGAAGAAGCGGTCGTCAGGCGTGAGGCCGGCGCGGGCGTCGATCATGAACAGCACGCAATCTGCATCGTGGATGGCGGCCTCTGTTTGCTCCCGCATCCGCGCGGTCAGCGAACCCTCGCGCGCTTCCTCCAGCCCGGCGGTATCGATGACTTTGAAGGAAATATCGGCGAGCTTGGCGTCGCCCTCGCGACGGTCGCGCGTCACGCCCGGCTGGTCGTCCACCAGCGCCAGCTTCTTGCCGACGAGCCGGTTGAACATCGTCGATTTGCCGACATTGGGGCGGCCGACCAGCGCGAGCGTGAAGGGCATGGCGTGCCCGTTACTTCTTGGCGCCGGCGGGCCCGGAGCGGACGACGGCGAGCAGGGCTTCGGCGCGCTGGCGGAGATTGGCGGGCGCGTCGGCATCGAGCACGATCGCCTGAAGCGCATCGAGCGCCTTGTCGAACTTGCCGACGCGGTAGGCCGCGAGCGCGATCGCTTCGCGGGCGGCGTTGGCGAAGGTCTGGCCCGGGGCGGAAAGCGGCGTCAGGCGCTTCTCGACCTCGTCGTAGCTGCCGGCATCGACCAGCACCATGCCGGCGCGCAGCCGGGCGATATCGCGCCATTCGGCGGGGAGCGCCGCATCGTTCGCCAATGTGTCGAAGGCGGAGACGGCATCCTTGCGCCCGGCCTCGTCCTTGGCTTTGGCGGCGAGTTCGCTGGCGAGGCGGAAGCGGGCCAGCACGGGATAGGTGCCGGACTTCAGCCCGGCGACGGAAGCGAGCGCGTCGGTCTTGCCGGCCTCGGCTTCCGCGACCGCAGCCTCGAACTGGGCGCCGAGCGCGGCGCGTTCCTTGAACTGGTAGTCGCGGTAGAAGCGCCAGCCGCCGACCGCGAGCACGATGGCCAGCGCACCCATGATGAGCTTGCTGGCGTGCTTGCTCCAGAATTCGGTTGCCTTGTCGCGGCGGACTTCCTCGTCCACCTCGCGGAAAATGTCGCTCATCGGGGCCCCTTCAGGCGGCTGGCACGTTGCTCGGTGCCGTATAAAGCATTTTCAAGCGAAGTGGATACCCGGTTCTCCGAAAAATCGTCCCGGAACCGGCAAACCGGCCGTTTCAGGACAGGATCGGCACACCGATCAGGAAGCGGTGCAGCCCGGTGATGAACGCCAGCGTCAGGCCGGTGCCGGCGAGAACCGCGAGAATATCGTTGCGGCGGGAGCCCGCGAACGCGCCCGCGCCGGGCAGCGTCTCGGCACCGCCCGACCGCTTCAGCGCAATCCGAGCCATGACGGCCCAGGCCAGGAACGATCCGAACAGCAGGATCGAGCCGAGGTCGCCGTTGGCGAGAAGATGCGCGAAAGCCCAGATCTTCACCGCCGCGAGCATCGGGTGCTTCGCTTTCGTCTTGATCGTGCCCGGCAGATAGGTGGCGGAGAGCAGGACAAGGCTCGCCCACATCAGCGGAATGACGAGATGCGCCATCCAGCGCGGGCTCGCCCAGACCGGGATCATCCCCGCCGCCCGATAATGCCCGAAGCCGTAGACGATAAGCGCCAGCCCGGCGAGCGCCAGCGCGGAATAGAGCCCGCGATAGCCGCCCATGCCGAGCCGCGCGATCAGGTCGGCGCGCAGCGTTCCCATCCGGGAGAGGACATGGCCGCCGAAGAACAGCACAAGACCCAGCACGAGCGGCAGCAGCGATGACATGTCCGTTTTCCTGTCTTTTGGCGCGAAACTTGCGGAACCGGCCATACTGAGAGAAGGCGATCCCGTGATGAGGCGAGAACTAGGACAAATCGGCTCAAGCTTCCAGTGTCGGCGTGCCGCTGCCGCGCTCTTTTGCGCTTTTCTGGCACAGGGTCTGCCGGGATTTGGGGCGGCGCGCGCGGCGGAGACTGCCTTCGTCGCCACGCCTGTCGGTCCCCCGGTCGTGGTCTTCGATCCGCAACGCGATGCCTGCGACGGGCATGACGTCGCCGATGTGCCGCTGCGCGCCTGGCGTGGAAACGACGGGCTGATCCACGCCTTCGCGCTGCACTATGAGAACCGGCGCCTGAGCGGAAAATCGCCGCTGTTGCTCAAGGTCCAATGTTCGGTCGCCTTTCGTGGCACCGGCAACGGCGATCCGCGCAAATATGATGATCGCATCTGGATCGCCGCGACCTGGACAAAGGATGGCACCGCCCTCAGCGCGCTCGCGCACCACGAATTTCAGGCCAACAACCATAAGGGGCGCTGCCGCTTCAGCGAGTACATGAAGTGCTGGTGGAACAGCGTTCTCGGCCTCCGCTCGACAGATAGCGGACAGCATTTCACGCGTGCGACGCCGTCGGTGGTGATGGCGACACCCTTCCCGCAGGAAGAGGATCAGGGCCGGCACCGCGGCTTCTTCAACCCCTCGAATATCGTCGCGAAGGACGGCGCCTATTATGTGCTCGTCGGCACCACCGGCTGGAATGGCCAGCCCGGCGGCGTGTGCCTGTTCCGCAGCGCCGACCCGGACAAGGGCGACTGGCGCGGCTGGACCGGCGCCGGCTTTGCCGCCCGCTTCCCCGACCCTTACGCCGGCCGGCCGCCGGCCGGACAGACATGCAAGACGCTGACCCCCTTCCCGGCCCCTGTCGGCGCGGTTGTCCGTCATCGCCCGAGCGGAAAGTTTCTGGCGATCTATCAGGCCGCAGCAGGCGCTGCCGATGGCTACGGCGGCAAGCTGACCCAATCCGGCTTCTATCTCGCAGCCTCGGCCAACCTGACCGACTGGACCGCGCCCACGCTCGTGTTGCCGACCAAAAGCTACTACGACGATGCCTGTGGCGCCGGCGTCATCCGCAATTACCCGGTGCTGATCGACGAATCCGCCGAGGGTCGCAACTTCGACAATATCGGCGACGAGGCGCTGCTGTTCTTCGCCGAAACGCGGGTTGAAGGCTGCCAGCATACCTCCGATCGCAAGCTGATTGCGCGCAAGGTGCGGATTTCCACCTTTATGCGGCAATAGCCTCTTCCCTTTCCGGCAGGCGGCGTGTTAAGCGCCCTCGTCAACGGAAATCCACCCAGCGTCTTTCCCTTTCCGGCGTGCCCGTCATCATTTGGTCACGCGCGGCGGGTCTTACGCATATCCTTCCTGCTGGAGCCCTTGACATGCCGCGCACCGCCCCCCGCATCATTCCCGAAGCCCTTACCTTCGACGACGTGCTGATGCGCCCCGGCCATTCCGAGGTGCTGCCGGCCGATACCGACCTGCGCAGCCAGGTCACGAAGTCGATCACGGTCAATCTACCCCTCCTCTCTTCGGCGATGGATACGGTGACCGAGGCGCGGCTCGCCATTGCCATGGCGCAGGCGGGCGGCATGGGCGTCATCCACCGCAACCTGACGCCCGAGGAACAGGCGGATGAAGTGCGGCAGGTGAAGCGCTTCGAGAGCGGCATCGTCATGAACCCCTGGACGGTCTCGCCGGATGCGACGCTTGGCGAGGCGCTCGCGCTGATGAAGGCCAAGGGCATCAACGGGTTGCCGGTCGTTGCGGCAGGACCGGGCGGGCGCAGCAAGGTCGCCGGCATCCTCACCCATCGCGATGTGCGCTTCGCCGAGAACATGGAGCAGCCGGTCCGCGAACTGATGACCGGGCACGAGAAGCTCGTCACCGTGCGCGAGGACGTGACGCAGGAGGAAGCGCGCAGGCTCTTCCACCGCCACCGGATCGAGAAGCTGGTTGTCGTCGATGGCGATTACAACTGCGTCGGCCTGCTCACGGTGAAGGACATCGACAAGGCCAAGCTCAACCCCAACGCCTGCAAGGACGAGCAGGGCCGCCTGCGCGTCGCCGCCGCCACCACCACGGGTGAGGACGGCTTCCTGCGCTCTGAACTCCTGATCGACGCCGGGGTCGATCTCATCGTCGTCGACACCGCGCATGGGCACTCGCAGAAGGTTCTGGACGCCGTGATGCGCATCAAGAAGCGCTCCAACGCGGTGCAGGTGATCGCCGGCAACGTCGCGACCGCCGCCGGCACGCGCGCACTGATCGATGCCGGCGCGGATGCGATCAAGGTCGGCATCGGGCCGGGCTCGATCTGCACCACGCGCATCGTCGCCGGCGTCGGCGTGCCGCAGCTCACCGCCATCATGGAATCGGCCGAGGAAGCCGCGAAGGCCGGCATTCCCGTGATCGCCGACGGCGGCATCAAGTATTCGGGCGACCTCGCCAAGGCGCTCGCGGCCGGCGCGTCCTGCGCCATGATCGGCTCGCTGCTCGCCGGCACCGACGAGAGCCCCGGCGAAGTGTTCCTCTATCAGGGCCGCTCCTACAAGGCCTATCGCGGCATGGGCTCGCTCGGCGCGATGGCGCGCGGCTCCGCCGACCGCTACTTCCAAGCCGAGATCAAGGATACGATGAAGCTGGTGCCGGAAGGCATCGAGGGGCAGGTTCCCTACAAGGGGCCGACCGCTAACGTCATCCACCAGCTCGCCGGCGGCCTCAAGGCGGCGATGGGCTATGTCGGCGCCAAGACCATTCCCGAACTGCAGGAGAAGGTCGAGTTCGTGCGCATTTCCTCCGCCGGCCTGCGCGAGAGCCATGCGCATGACGTGACGATCACGCGCGAAAGCCCGAACTACCCGACCCGCGTATAAGCACGCGGCGTGAGGTGGCGCACCTTGCCGCGGCTCGTGGCAAGGTAGAGGCGCCCGAGATCAGGGCCCATTCGCCTTCCGGGAGATCGTCATGCGCCGCATCCTCGCCAGCCTCGCCCCGACCGATCGGTGGATGTTCCTGCGCTCGGCGGCCTTGCTGGTTGGCGCCTCGGCGGGGCTCGTTGCCTTCGGTTACGTGATCGCCCTGCCCTTCGATTCGATGGTCGTGCTGGCGGTGGCCGTCGTCGCGGCCGGCGCGGTGTTTGTGGTTGGCGGGGCGGCGCTGGTCTGGTTGCGGTTCCGCGCGATGGGCTACCGCCCCCTGCTCTCGACGATCGCCTATCTCGCCGCCGTTTCTTTCGCGGCCAGCCTCCTGACGAACCGGGCGTTTGAAGCCAAGCTGCTGGCGATCCCGTTCGTCATCGCCGCGTTGCTGCCGTTTGTCGTCACCGGCCGGGCAGGCAAAAAAAATCCCCCGGAACCGGGGGATCACAAGGGCGCCTAGCGCCGGGTCGGCGTTGCATTCAGCAGCGCTTGCCGCATTCCAGCATGGTCTTGGCGTCGAGCTTGCGGGTCGGGGCCGGGCCCGGATCGCCGGCCTGCTGCGGCGCGGTGGCGCAGGCAGCGACGGCAACAAGAAGAGCGGCGGCGAGCGCGCCACGGATGATGCGGGACATGGAAAGCTCCTGAAGCGGAAAAAGAGAACCGGGTTCGCCTCTGCCCCAATTGTGGCGCAAGCGTGGCGCGGGTTCCATCACAGCCGGTGAAAACGGGAATTCGTTGCAGGCATTGCGATATTTTCCGGGATCGCCTCGTGCCGCGCTTGACATCGCCGCCCCAATTCCCGCAAGGCAAGCCATGACTCCCGCTGCCCGCCTCAGCGCCGCCATCGGCATTCTCGAAGCCCTGCAGACCCAGAAGCGCCCGCTCGCCACTCTCCTGAAGGAATGGGGCGTCGCGAACCGCTATGCGGGGTCCGGGGACCGCAACGCGGTTGGCAATCTCGTCCACGACAGTCTGCGCGTGAAGGCATCCGCTGCCTGGCGTGCAGGCGACCACGACGCCGAACCGGCGCCGCGCTCTATCCTGCTCGGCATGCTGCGCGGCCTTCGCGACATGAGCGTCGATGAGATCGGCAAACTCTTTTCCGGCGAGCGCTTCGCCCCTGCCCCGCTCTCGGATGCGGAACGCGCGGCGCTCGCCGCCGACAACCTCGCCGATGCGCCGGCCTTCGTGCGCGGCGACTACCCCGAATGGCTGGACGATGCTTTCGAGCAGGCGTTCGGCGCGGAGAAGGTCGCGGAGCTTGCGGCGATGGCGGCGCGCGCGCCGGTCGATCTGCGCGTCAATCCGCTCAAGATCATCCGCCTCAAGGCGCTTGAAGCGCTCGGCCATCTCGACCCTGAGGAGACGCCGCTCTCGCCCCATGGCCTACGCATCCGGCCGAACAGCGAGGGGCGCGTGCCGCATGTGCAATCCGAGCCGGCGTTTCTCAAGGGGGCGGTCGAGGTGCAGGACGAAGGCAGCCAGCTCGTGAGCCTGCTGTCCGGTGCCGCACCGGGGATGCAGGTGCTCGATCTCTGCGCCGGCGGCGGCGGCAAGACGCTGGCGATGGCCGGCGAGATGAACAACAAGGGCCAGATCTTCGCGACCGACTCCGATCAGCGCCGTCTCGCGCCGATCCACGACCGCCTGACCCGCGCCGGCGTGCGCAACGTGCAGGTTCGCACGCCGAAAAACGGGGTCATGGACCTCAAGGACCTTTCCGGAATGATGGACCTCGTGCTGGTCGATGCGCCCTGCACCGGCACCGGCACCTGGCGCCGCCACCCCGACGCCAAATGGCGGATGCGCCCCAATTCGCTCGACCTTCGCACCGGCGAACAGCGCGAGGTGCTCGACCATGCCGCCCGTTACGTGAAGCCCGGCGGACGGCTCGTCTACATCACCTGCTCGCTGCTCGACGAGGAAAACGGCGGGCAGGTCTCGGCTTTTCTCGAGCGCCACCCGGATTTTTCAGTCTCGGATCCGGCCGCGAATGCCGAGGCACGATCCTTGCCCGCGCTCGCGACCTTTGCCGATTGCCGCAGGCTCGGCCTGCTTCTTACCCCGCGCCGCACCAACACGGACGGGTTCTTTATCGCCGTCCTGAACCGCTCAACCTGACGAGACATCCGCATGTTGCACGATTCCATCCTCATCATCGATTTCGGTTCGCAGGTGACGCAGCTCATCGCGCGCCGGGTGCGCGAAACGGGCGTCTATTGCGAAATCCACCCCTACCAGAAAGCGGATGAAGCCTTCGCCAGGCTCAAGCCGCGCGGCATCATCCTTTCCGGCGGGCCGGACAGCGTGACGCGCGACGGTTCGCCTCGTGCGCCGGAGGCCGTGTTCAAGTCCGGCCTGCCGATCTTCGCGATCTGCTACGGCCAGCAGACGACGGCCGTGCAACTCGGCGGCGAGGTCGAGGGCGGACATGCGGCGGAGTTCGGCCGCGCCGACATCGAGATCAAGGAAGCCTCCGCCCTGTTCGACAAGCTTTGGGCGGTCGGCCAGCGCTACCCCGTGTGGATGAGCCACGGCGACCGCGTGACGAAGCTCCCTGAGGGTTTCACCGTGAAGGCGACGAGCGAGAACGCGCCCTTCGCCATCGCCTCGGACGAGAAGCGCCGCATCTACACCACCATGTTCCACCCGGAAGTGGTGCATACGCCCGATGGCGCGAAGCTGATCGCGAATTTCGTCCATAACATCGTGGGGCTGAAATCCGACTGGACCATGGGCGCCTATCGCGCCGAAATGATCGCCAAGATCCGCGCACAGGTCGGCAGGGGCAAGGTGATCTGCGGGCTGTCCGGCGGCGTGGACAGTTCCGTCGCGGCCGTGCTGATCCACGAGGCGGTGGGCGACCAGCTCACCTGCGTCTATGTCGATCACGGGCTGATGCGCAAGGGCGAGAGCCAGCAGGTCGTGGACCTGTTCCGCGGGCACTACAACATTCCGCTGGTGCACGTGGATGCGTCCGAGACCTTCCTCGGCGCGCTCGCCGGCGTGTCGGACCCAGAAACCAAGCGCAAGACCATCGGCAAGCTGTTCATCGATGTGTTCGAGGCCGAGGCCCGGAAGATCGGTGGTGCGGAGTTCTTGGCGCAGGGCACGCTCTACCCGGATGTGATCGAGAGTGTCTCGTTCTCGGGCGGGCCGAGCGTCACCATCAAGAGCCACCACAATGTCGGCGGCTTGCCCGAACGCATGAACCTCAAGCTTGTCGAACCCTTACGCGAACTTTTCAAGGACGAGGTGCGTGCACTCGGCCGCGAGCTTGGCCTGCCGGAGACCTTCGTTGGCCGCCACCCCTTCCCCGGACCGGGCCTCGCGATCCGCATTCCCGGCGAGATCACCCGCGAGAAGGCCGACATCCTGCGCGAGGCCGATGCGATCTACCTTGAAGAGATCCGCAAGGCCGGGCTTTACGACGCCATCTGGCAGGCGTTTGCCGTTCTCCTCCCTGTGCGCACGGTCGGCGTGATGGGCGATTACCGCACCTACGATCACGTCTGCGCGCTGCGCGCCGTCACCTCGACCGACGGCATGACGGCGGATTTCTTCCCCTACGACATGAATTTCCTGGGCCGCGTCGCGACGCGCATCATCAACGAGGTCAAGGGCATCAACCGCGT
>JAVTWI010000172.1:0-9639 GCA_032229845.1 Rhabdaerophilum sp. | reverse complement strand
GGATCGAGACGCGGTCGCCGAGCACGGGCATGGCCGTGCACGCGCTCTCGAAGCCGATACGGACCTCGCGGTCGAGCGAAAGCGGCACGGTTTCGGCGAGCGCGGCGCGGGTGATGGCGACGAGATCGACCGGTTCGAGCGGCACCACCTCGCGGCGATGGATCACCATCGCGTGGCTCAGCAGCTGGTTGGTGAGGCGGCCGAGCTGGTCGGTCCGCTCACGTACGCGGGCGATCTGCGTCCGGCGGCGCTCGGCGCGCGGCTCGGAGGAGAGAAGCTCGACCTGCGCGGTCAGCGCGGTCAAAGGCGTGCGGATCTGATGGGCGGCATCGGCGACGAAGCGCTCCATGCCGGCGATGCGCTCGGCGAGGCGCTGGAGGAAATGGTTGATGGCCGCGACGAGCGGCCGGATTTCGCGCGGTGTTTCGACGACGACGGGGCTGAGGTCCTTCGGATCGCGCGCGGCGAGAACCGCCTCCACCCGACCGAGCGGGCGGAGGCCCTGCCGCACCGCGACGACCACGGCCAGCATCGCGATGCCCGAGACCCCGAGCACGAGCAGCATCGCTTTCAGCGTCAGGTCGCGGGCGAGGTCGAGCCGGGCGGCGATCGTCTGCGCGACCGTGACCTCGATCCAGCCGGCCACATCCGGGCCGGTAACGTAGCGTCCCAGCGTGGCGACGCGCACGGGAAAACCACGATAGATGCCGTCGGAAATCGAGGCTTCGCGGCGCGGGCCGCCGTTGCGGCGGGCGCTGTCGAGATCGGTCTGCCCGGTGAGGGTTTCGCCGGCCGGATCGACAACCCGATAGAAAACCCGGTCGCTTACGGCCATCGCCAGCGTCTCGAAGGCCGAGATCGGCGGATCGACGGTGATGCGGCCCGGCTCGGTCGAGACGCTTTCGGCGATCTGGAGCGCGGCGCCGACCAGCAGACGGTCATAGGCCTCGTCGGCGGCGATGCGCGCATAGGCCCAGGACGCCCAGCCCAGCACCACCAGTCCGCCGGCCAGCACCAGCGCAATGAGGCCGATGAGGCGGCCGAAGAGCGAGGGGACGCGGCTCAATCCGTCACCATCTGGTAGCCGAGGCCGCGTAACGTGCGGATTTCGACGCCGGCCCCCGCGATCTTGCGGCGGAGCCGGGCCATGTGCTGCTCGACGGCGTTCTCGCTCGGCTCGTCGTCGAGGCCGAAAAGCTGGTCGATCAGTTCGTCCTTGGGGAAGACGCGGCCCGGCCGCGTGGCGAGGATTTCGAGCAGGGTGAGTTCCCGCCGGGTGAGATCGAGCGGCCTGCCGTCGAGTTCCGCGACCCGTCCGGCGCGGTCGATCGTCAGCAGGCCGCAGCGAACGACATTCGTCGCGCTGCCGGTCTGACGGCGCAGCAGGGCGCGGACACGGGCTTCCAGCTCGCGGAAATCGAAGGGCTTGACGAGGTAATCGTCCGCACCGAGGTCGAGGGCCGAGACGCGATCCTCGATCTGCGAACGCGCGGTCAGAACCAGCACCGGCGTGCGGTCCTTGCGTTCGCGGAGACGACGCAGGATCGAAAAGCCGTCGAGGTGCGGCAGCATCACGTCGAGCACCAGCAGGTCGTAGGTCTGGACGCGGGCAAGCTCATCAGCGCTGCGGCCGTCGCGCTCCCAGTCGACGCGATGCCCCATGCGCTCGAGGCTCGCCACGATCGCCTCGCCGACATCGGCGATATCCTCCACCACCAGAACCCGCATCCTGTTCTTCTTTTCTCGCGTCAGGTTCACGACAGGTTGGGACCGTATCGGTTCACCATCACCCCGCCAAGTGGGTGAAGGAAACAACGTCAGGGAGGAGCGGACCGGGCCATTTGGCCGGTTCCACCACGCTTCCCGCGATGTTCGGAACGTCATAAGGAGCGAGGAAACATCATGCGTCCCCATATCTTGCGCCCCCATTTTTTTGCGATTGCCGCCGTTCTGGCCGGCCTCACGATTTCGGCCGACGCCCAGCCGGCTAAAACGGAATGTCTCGCCGGCGCCAAGCCCGGCGGCGGCTTCGATCTCACCTGCCGCCTCGCCGGCACGGCGCTGCACGCGGCCAAGCTCATCAAGGACCCGATGGCGGTCTCCTATATGGAAGGTGGCGTCGGCGCTGTCGCGATGAACCATGTCGTCGGCAGCCGCGCGAATGATCCGGGGCTGATCGTCGCCGCGTCGTCAGGCTCGGCGCTGCTGCTCGCGCAGGGCAAGTTCGGCAAGCAGACGGCGGATTCGGTGCGCTGGGTCGGCGCGCTCGGCGCGGATTTCGGCGTGCTCGCGGTGGCGGCCGACAGTCCGATCAAGTCCCTCAAGGATCTTGTGGCCGCTTTCGGCAAGGATCCGGGCGCGTTCCCGGTCGGCGGCGGCGGTGCCGTCGGCAGCCAGGACTGGATGAAGATGGCGCTGATCGCCAAGGAAGCGAAGGTCGATGCCCGCAAGATGCGCTATGCCGCGCTCGAGGGCGGCGGCGCGGTGACCACGGCGCTTCAGGGCGGCCACGTCAAGATCGCCTCGGGCGATGCCTCGGAGATGATCGGACTGCACGAGCAGGGCAAGCTGCGCATCCTCGCTGTGATGTCCGACAAGCGCCTGCCCGGCAAGTTCAAGGACATTCCGACGACGTTCGAGCAGGGTTATGCCATCGACTGGCCGATCTGGCGCGGTGTGTACGTCGGCCCGAAAGTCTCGGATGCCGAATACAACTGGTGGGTTGATACGCTCGGCAAGCTGGTCAAGACGCCGGAATTCCAGAAGGAGCGCGATGCGCGCGGGCTCTTCGCGTTCGATTCGATCGGTGCGGCCTACGAAAAGCGCGTGAAGGCGGATGTCGAGCGCTTCAAGACGCTCGCCAAGGAAGCTGGCCTCTGAGCGGCAACCGCTGATCAATGGCGCCGCGGCGGATGCGTCGCGGCGCTTTCACGGCAATAGAAATCGAACAACAAGAAAAGTCGGGGGAACACGATGTCGGCTCCGTCCCATCTTCAGCAACGGTCCGGCCGCGTCGCGGCGGCAATCCTGATCCTGTTCGCGCTCGTTTACGGCTATTTCGGCGCGACGGTCGAATATTCGTTCTCGTCCGATCCGATCGGGCCGCGCGGTTTTCCGGTCGCGCTGGCGATCGCGCTCGCGCTTTTCGGCGCATTCTATCTCATCCGTCCGGGCGAAGCGGAGGCCTGGCCGGAGCGTGATGGCCGCAATGCGGCGCTGTTCTTTCTCGGCCTCGCCGTGCTGTGCGTGATCGGGATGGACCATATCGGCTTCATCCCGGCAATGGCCATCCTGATGGTCGGCATCGCCCGCCTGTTCGGTGCGACCTGGCTGCTGGCTCTTGTCAGCGGCGTGGCCCAGACGCTGCTCTGGTGGGCGCTGTTCGGGCCCGTGCTCGGCGGCAACCTGCCCAAGGGTCCGCTCGGCTTCTGATCCCTGCCCTCCCTCTCTTCCTGAGGATTCCAACCATGTCCCTCGATTATCTCTGGCAGGGGTTCGGCGTCGCGCTGCTGCCGTCCAATCTCCTGATCGGCTTCATCGGCTGCTTTCTCGGCACCATGATCGGCGCGCTGCCGGCCATTGGCCCCATCAACGGCATCGCGCTGCTGCTGCCCATCGCCTATACCTCCGGCCTGCCGGCGGAATCGACGCTGATCCTGCTCGCCGGCATTTATTACGGCGCGGAATATGGCGGACGCATTTCCTCGATCCTGATCAACGTGCCGGGCGATGCCGGCGCGGTGATGACCGCGATCGACGGTTATCCGATGGCGCGCAAGGGCGAGGCCACCAAGGCGCTGGCGATTTCCGGCATTTCCTCCTTCATCGGCGGGATGCTGGCGGTGCTGGCGATCACGTTCCTCGCGCCGCTGTTCGGGCTGCTCGCCATCAAGTTCGGCCCGGCGGAATATTTCGTGCTGATGGTGTTCGCTTTCGCGACCCTCGGCTCGATGGTCGGGCACGAGCCGGTCAAGACGCTGATCGGCTGCGTGCTCGGGCTGATGCTGACGACGATCGGCATCGACGCGACCTCGGGCGCCTACCGCTTCACCTTCGAGCAGCCGGAGCTTTATGACGGCATCGAGTTCATCATTCTCGTCATCGGCCTGTTCTCGATCTCCGAGGTGCTGCTGATGCTCGAGCACCAGATGAAGGGCACGCTCAAGCCGCTGGCGGTTTCCGGCAAGTATCCGACGCTCGCGGATATCCGCTATATCTGGTGGCCCTCGATCCGGGCGACAGTGATCGGCTTCGTGGTCGGCGTGCTGCCGGGCACCGGGGCTTCGGTTGCCAGCGCGGTCTCGTATACGACCGAGAAGCGGCTCAACGATCGCGAGGGGACGTTCGGCAAGGGCGATATCCGCGGCCTCGCCGCGCCGGAAGCGGCCAACAACGCGGCGGCGACCGGCGCCTTCGTGCCGATGCTCACGCTTGGCGTGCCGGGTTCCGGCACCACGGCGGTGATGCTCGGCGCGCTGATGCTCTACAACATCCAGCCGGGACCCCAGCTCTTCACCGAACAGCCCAAGCTGGTCGGCGGTCTCATCGCCTCAATGTATATCGGCAATATCCTGCTGCTGATCCTCAATCTGCCGCTGGTGCAGGTGTTTGCGCGGATGCTGTTGCTGCCGAACTGGATTCTCATTCCGGGCATCACGGCGCTCTCGATCCTCGGCGTCTACTCCGCGTATTCGAGCGTGATGAGCGTGCTCCTGATGTTCGGGATCGGCGTCGGCGGCTACGTTCTGCGCAAGCTCGGCTTCGACATGGCGCCGATCATTCTCGGCTTCGTGCTCGGCAGGGTGATGGAGGTGAACCTGCGCAACGCGCTGGCGATTTCGGGCGGCGAAATCAGCATCCTGTTTTCCTCGGCCCTTTCGATCATCCTCTGGATCATGGCGGCGGCGATTGTCATCCTGCCGTGGCTGATCCGGCGGATGCAGGTGCGAAGAGCCGCGGCCGTCGCCTGAGCGCAAGGGCGGCTTCGGCCGCCCTTTTTCCTGGCGGGTTCTAGTCTCTGGACGGGGATGGCGGCGAGTAGGAACAGCGGTCGGGCTTGATGTCGATCAGCGGCGTTCCGTCGACGCAATCGAGGCTGCGGACCAGCAGTGCATCCGGCTCGACGGCAACAAGATCGACCAGCGAGGTTGCGATCGGGTTCGGACGTACGGGTGAACGCAGGGCGAAGGTGCCACGCGCGCCCTTGTCCGAATGCGGGCTCTGCAGGAGAAGATCGCGCCTGGCCTGATGCATCCAGTAGAGCAGCTCGACGCGACGGTAATTCTCGAGCCCCCTGAGAGCGGGACGCCAGCGCGCGTCGATCTCGACGCGGCAGATCGGTCCCTCGCCCGTCCCCTGGCGCGGGCATTCGTTGCGCGTGGGGTAGGGCGTGCGGATGCGGCCGATGAAATAGACCCCGGCATCGGTTTTCTCCGGCAGGGGTGTTTCGATTTCCCCCGGGCGTGTTGCATCCCAATCCATGGCATCCTCGATTCTTCGCCGTTTTCCTCCTAGCCGAGCCAGCGGATGACCGCCAGCGGGTTGCCTTTCGCTGCTGGCCGCGCAAGATCCACGGCACGTCCGTTGCCAAACAGGAAAAACGTGGACCGATCCTCGATCTTGACGATGTCCGGACACAATCCTGCGGGCAGGAGAGCCTGACGATGCGGCTGCAGGCGCTCGACAGTCTTCTCGAACCGATCCTCGCGGCATGCCGGCCAGTGCCGGTCGAACGGCGGATGCCGGCGGACGCGCTCGGGATGGTTCTCGCGTCGGCCGTCAGGACCGGTCAGCCGGTCCCTCTCCGGGCGGTGGCACTTCGCGATGGGTTCGCCATGCGCGCCGCCGATCTCGTCGGCGCTTCACCGTCATCGCCTGTCATCTTCAGCGCGATGCCGCCCCTGGTCCGGGCGGGCGAGGCCCTTCCCTCGGGCTGCGATTGCGTTCTCGATCCGGATCTGGCGGTCGCGATCGACCCCTATGTGGAGATCATCGAATCCATGGCACCGGGAAGCCACGTGCGTCTTCCCGGGCATGACCTTGCGGCGGGCGAGGTCTTCGCGCCGGCGGGCGGGCAGGTCGATGCAGCTTTCGTGCTCGCTTGCCGCATCGCCGGGGTGAGCGAGGTGGAGGTTCGCGTGCCGCGCGTGGCCGTCAGCCTGTCCGATGCGGACATCGCCGGGTGGTTCGAGGTTATGGCGCGGCGTCTCGGGTGCCGGGTCGTCGGGGCGGATGCGCCGGCCGCGCTACGCTTCGTCGATGCCGCAGGCGCGGTGCCGCGCCTTGCCATTCGTCCCGGCGATGCGGGGTGGATCGAAGCCCGTAACGGCGAGCTCGTGGTCGAGGTGCCGGGCCGCTTCGACGGTGCGCTCGGGGTGTTCTGCCTGGCCGCCCTGCCGGTGCTCGCGCGGCTGTTCGGCGCGTCCTTGCGGGAAAAGCTTCTCCCGCTTTCGGGCAAGGTTGCTTCCGCGATCGGGATCCGCGATCTCGCGCTGCTCTCGATGGAGGATAACGTATTTGTGCCGCTTTCGGTCGGTGATGCGCCGTTGCGGGCCCTGATCCGCGCCAGCCATTTCCTCGCTGTCTCCCCCGAGCAGGAAGGGGTTGACGCCAGCGCTGCGGTTGGCGCGATATCGCTCGCGTCGCCCTTCGAATTCGGGCCGATGCCGCAGGAATGATCAAGAACGAGCATGAGCAAGCGCGATAGAGCGGGTCTCGAACAGACCCAGTTCCTCAAAATCCTCTCGCGGGAGGAGGCGATCGCCGCCTTCGAGGCGGCGCTGCGCCCGCGCCCGGTCGGGACGGAGAAGCTGGCGCTCGAAAAACTCGCCGGACGTGTGCTGGCGTGCGATGTCGAGGCTGGCGTCGATGCGCCACCCTTCGACCGTTCGGTCGTCGACGGGTTCGCCGTGCAGGCGGCCGATCTCGCCGAGGCCTCGCCCGGCAACCCGGTTTTTCTGCGGCTCAACGACGAGTTGATCGCCTGCGGGGTCGTGCCGCGCCGCGCGGTCGCGGCCGGAACGGCGACGCCGATTTCCACCGGCGGGCCGATGCCGCGCGGGGCGGATGCGGTGGTGATGATCGAGCATACCGACCCGGTAGATGGTGGCGTGCGGGTCACCCGTGCGCTGGCGCCGGGGCAGAACATGGCCTTCGCCGGCTCCGATATCGCGTTTGGGCAGGTGGTGCTGCGGCAGGGCGCCCTGATCGGCTCGCGCGAGATCGCGATGCTGGCCGCCGTCGGGCTCGGCGCGGCGGAGGTCTACCGCAAGCCGCGCGTCGCCGTGCTCTCGACCGGGGATGAACTGGCGCTGCCGGGCGAGGCGCTTCAGCCGGCGCAGGTCTACGATTCCAACGGCCCGATCGTCGCCGCCGCGCTGGAGGAGAACGGCTGCATCGCCTTGCGTCGTGGCGCGATTCGCGACGAGGAGGCGCTGCTCGAAGCCGCGATCCGCGCCGCCTTGCGCGAGGCGGACGGCGTCGTCCTCTCCGGCGGGACCTCCAAGGGCGCGGGCGATTTCACCTATCGCATCCTCTCGCGGTTCGGCCCGCCGGGCATCGTCACGCATGGCGTCGCGCTCAAGCCCGGCAAGCCGCTCTGCCTCGCCGTGTGCGAGGGCAAGCCGGTGGTCGTGCTGCCGGGCTTTCCGACCTCGGCGATGTTCACCTTCCACGATATCGTCGCGCCGTTCTTCCGGCGGATGGCGGGCCTTCCGGCCGAGACGGCGGGAAGCGTCGAGGCGCGGGTGCCGGTGCGCATCCCGTCCGATCTCGGGCGGACCGAATTCGTGATGGTCGCGCTTGCGCAAGGGGCGGATGGGCTTGTCGCGCATCCGATCGGCAAGGGATCAGGTGCCGTCACCGCCTTTTCGCAGGCCGACGGGTTCCTGGCGATCGATGCGCTCTCGGATTTGCTGGCGGCAGGCGAGCCGGCACGGGTGCAGCTTTTCACGCCGCAGTTGCGCCTGCCCGATCTCGTCATCATGGGCAGTCATTGCACCGGGCTCGATGCGGCGCTGGGTCCGTTCGAGGCGCGCGGGCTTTCGGCGCGCGTCCTTGCGCTCGGCAGTCTCGGTGGGCTCTCGGCGCTGGCGCGCGGCGAATGCGATGTCGCGCCGATCCACCTCCTCGATCCCGCGACCGGCGAATACAACCGCTCCTTCCTGCGGCCGGGCATGACGCTGATTCCCGGCTGGCGACGGCTTCAGGGGCTGGTGTTCCGGAAGGGCGATGCCCGCTTTGAGGGGCGCGATGTCGTGGCGGCCGTTGCAGCCGCGGTCGCCGATCCGGATTGTTTGATGGTCAACCGCAATCAGGGCGCGGGCACGCGCACGCTGATCGAGGGGCTGCTCGCCGGCGCGAAGCCGCAGGGTTACTGGAACCAGCCGCGCTCGCACCACGCGGTCGTCGCATCGGTCGCGCAGGGGCGGGCGGACTGGGGCGTTGCGATCAAGCCGCTGGCCGACACCGCCGGGCTCGGGTTCTTGCCGCTCGCGGATGAGTTTTACGATTTCGCTGTCGCGGCCAACCCGGCGCGGC
Source organism: Rhabdaerophilum sp. (assembly GCA_032229845.1). Taxonomy (GTDB): domain Bacteria; phylum Pseudomonadota; class Alphaproteobacteria; order Rhizobiales; family Beijerinckiaceae; genus Rhabdaerophilum. Next base: position 1,101 of record JAVTWI010000172.1, on the reverse strand, counting down.
CGGACATGATCGACGCTTTCCGCGTCTCTCTCACGGAAAGCGCGGAACGGCTCGCGGCGCTGGGGTTCGCGCCGCAGGCCGGCTACTGACGCTGACAGGCCAGAAAAATCGAGTTGTGAATGGTGGAGCTGAGCGGGATCGAACCGCTGACCTCGTCATTGCGAACGACGCGCTCTCCCAACTGAGCTACAGCCCCGGAACCGGAGGCGGGTTCATTGACCGATCCGGCGCGGGAAGTCAACGGTTTTCGGCGAGGTTTTTTGGCGCGCAGAAATTTCAAACCGGGGCACTCCGCAATTCGAACGATGCTTGCGGGAAAAGCCCCGGCTCGGCTATGTTCCGCCCGCTGCGACGCGATGGAGACGACATGAACCCGATTGTCTGGCTTTTCGAGAAAGTGATCGAGATCTACTCGTTCCTGCTGCTGGTCTACGTGATCCTCACGGTGCTCATCAATTTCGGCATCGTGAATTCGCGCCAGCCGATCGTCGCGGCGGTCGGCGAGTTCCTCTATCGCATCACCGAGCCGTTGCTGGCGCCGATCCGCCGCCGTCTGCCCAATCTCGGGCCGATCGACATTTCGCCGGTGATCCTGCTGCTCGGGCTCCAGTTCCTCGTGGTGACCGAGCGCTATCTCATCCGCTCGTTCTGATAACGAAGGCCGCGCGCCTTCGTGACTTGACGCCCGCATGGCGCTGTCCTCCAATCCGGAGAAGAACGGAAGGGAGGGCGAATTGATGCGTGCATTCATGCTTTCAGGAGCGATCGGTGCGGCCTTGCTGGCGGCAGGCGCCGCGTTTTCGCAGGGCGCGACACCCGATACCACGGCGACGCGTGTGAAACTGCCGGCGGACTACGCCAAGTCGTTCCGCCTCTACGACACGGTGGACAAGGCCGAACGCAAGATCGTCCGTTTTCTCTATGTCAACCGCGACGCGCTCGCGAACGTCTCCGCCGATGCGCCGTTCCCGAACGGAACCGTGATCGTGATGGAGGATCGCGAGGTCGCGCTCGATACGGCCGGCAAGCCGATTGTCGATGCCGCTGGCCGGCTTCAGCCGACGGGCCGTGTCAAAGGCATCGCCGTGATGGCGAAGGAAC
>JAVTWI010000171.1:6348-9681 GCA_032229845.1 Rhabdaerophilum sp. | reverse complement strand
GGCGTAAAGCGCTGCGCCGGATGGGGACGCGGGTTGCTCCTCAGGTTTCCGCCTGCCGCGCATCTCAAGGGGCCGTTCTTCCTCACCCAGGCGCTGTTACCGCTGATCTGCGACGGCGGGCGGATCGAGGTTTCCGGCGGCATTCACCTGTAGGCCTGCGGGGCAAGGAACCAATACCGGCCGGCAAAGCGCTCAGGGCGACGGCCTTGCGAACTGGACGGTGACGGGGTTCTCACGCAACCTCATTCCTCATGATTCTCACCCTTGCCATCGCCAATTACCGCTCACTACGCGACCTTGTCCTGCCGCTCGATCGGTTGACGGTCATTACGGGGCCGAACGGCGCTGGCAAATCGAGCATCTACCGGGCACTGCGGCTCCTCGCCCAGACTGCGCAGGGCCGCGTTATACCGTCGTTGGCAATGGAAGGCGGATTGCCCTCGACGCTCTGGGCCGGGCCGGAATCGTTCGGACGCAAGGTGCTGTCCGGCGAATTTGCTGTCGAGGGCACCTCACGCTCGAAGCCGATCCAATTGCGGCTGGGCTTTGCATCCGACGATTTTGGTTATCTCATCGATCTCGGCGTTCCAATCCCCTCGGCGACCGTCTTCGGGCTGGATCCCGAGATCAAGCGCGAAGTCCTGTTCGCCGGCGAGAAGGCGCGGCCGGCCTCCATGCTGCTCGACCGGCACGGGCCCGCACTTCGCGTACGCGACGCAAATGGGAAGTGGATCGATCGCCCGACCCACCTTGCGCCCTTCGAAAGCGTCATGACGCACTATGCCGACCCGCGTTCGGCACCTGAGGTCCTGAGCCTGCGGGAGCGTATCCGGGCGTGGCGCTTCTATGATCATTTCCGAACCGACGCCGGTTCTCCGGCGAGACAGGTGCAGATCGGCACGCGGACACCGGTTCTCGCTGACGATGGAAGCGATCTCGCCGCCGCTATCCAGACCATTTTCGAGATCGGCGACAATCGCGCCTTCGCCGCCGCCATCGACGACGCCTTTCCGCGGTCCAGTGTCTGTATCGCGGTGGAAGGTGGCCGCTTTTCGGTGGAAATGCACCAGCACGGGCTGCTTCGCCCGCTCGGGGCAGCCGAACTTTCCGACGGCACGTTGCGCTATCTCCTGCTGGCGACCGCGCTGATGTCGCCCCGGCCTCCTGAATTGCTGATCCTGAACGAGCCGGAAACAAGTCTGCATCCGGATCTTCTGCCGGCATTGGCGCGCCTTATCCTTGTCGCGGCGCAACGCTCGCAGGTCATTGTCGTCTCGCATGCCCGGCGGCTGATCGAAGGACTTCAGGCGGGGCCGGACAGTTCGACGATCGAGCTCGAAAAGCAGTTCGGCGAAACCCGGATCGCTGGCACGGGGCTTCTCGACCGTCCGGTGTGGCAATGGCCGGAGCGTTAGGGCCCGGACCTGTGGTAGGCTGAAGGTCGCGGTTCCGTCTTGCCGGACCCGAGATGCCGCAGGAGAGCCTGTGATGAGCGACGTCGCAACGACAAGGGCTGGCACAAGGGACCGGGCGCGCCAATCCATACGCATCGGTGTCGCCCTGTGGATGGCCGCGCTCGCGATTCTTGGCACGGGGGTGTTCTGGCTCGGAATTCCCGCCATGTTCGATCCGGGGTCGCCTGACTTCATGCCGGCGCCGGACTTTTTTGCTTTCGCGCTTGCCGCGTTCGGCACGCTCCATCTCGGCCGAGGTCTCCTCGCCTCGGCGCGCCACGGCAAATACGGCGCTTCGACGCTCGAAGCGCGGCCGGCCGTGGCGGGGCAGGTCTATCGCGGCAGGATCCGGACCGATCGCGCGCTGGACGTGACCGGACCCTACACGATCCGCCTGCTGTGCGAGAGCCAGTCGGTCAGCCATGGCGATGAGAGCCTTCCCAGCAGCAAGCATCGCGTGCCTGTCTGGGAGGTTTCGACGACGGCTTCCGCCGCCATCCGGTCGAGCGCGGGAATTCCGTTCGAATTCCGGATTCCGGCGGATGCGTTGCCCAACCGCAACGGGCCGTCCGTTCCCGGGCAGGCGATTTTCTGGACCCTGTCGATTTCGGCGCCGATGGCGGGATTGCACTACCGCGAGACCTTTCCGATCGATGTGGGAACCGGAAGCGAGACCGACGACGAGCCGGCCCGTGACGGGCCGCGGAAACTGGCGGATGCTTTTGCCGGCGAGACGAAGCCCGAGTTGCGGGGGATGCGGATCGCCCGCTTTCTCGCGCCGGTCGCTGGGCTGCTGCTGATCGCTGCGGGGACCCATGCGACCGTCGGTCAGTGGATGCACAGCTGGAACGGCGTGGCGTTGACCGGAAAGGTCATCGCGATCAATCGCCCGGCGCTGGATGTCGCGCTCGATGGCGGCGGGACCGCGCGGATCGCCTACGTCACGAAGAACAATGTCTGGCAGATCGGCCAGCCGGTCCAGGTCACCTGCCTGAAGGACGGGGCCGATCTGCGCGCCTGCCGGATGGACACCGCCTCCGACCGCTGGATCGACGGGCTCGGCACCCTGGCTGTCGGGACGCTCGCACTGCTGTTCGGCGGCTGGCTCTGGTATCGCCGGCGCCGATAAGCGTGCTGCCGTGACCTGTCCTAGTCGTTCGGGCTGACGTCCGCGAAGCGGATTCCATCCGGCGTCCGGGTGAACATGAACAGCGTCTCGTTGCAGAAGATGATGAAGTTCTCCTCGCCGTTCGGGCTGCGATCGTAGGTCGCCTTGCCGCGCGCGATGCAGTTGCGGACCTTGGCGGGGAACAGTTCGCCGTAAGTCTTCTTCTGAAACAGCTGCGCATCCTGCGCCTTGTCGCCCTGAAAGGGAAACTTGGTCAGTTCGGCGACGGCGGCGCTGTTGTTGGCCTTCAGCGCGGCGCGGAACTTGGGGATAAACTGATCGTATTCCTTCTGGGCTTCCGCTGAGGGACGGGCGGCCTGGGCGTGGACGATCGAGCCCGAACCGATGGCGGCGGCGGCGAGCAGCAGGGCAAGCAGGCGATGTCGTTTCATGGTTCGGGCTTTCTCGGTTCGGGCTTTCTCGGTTCGGGCTTTCTTGGCGTGGCCTTTCACTTTCATGCGAGGTTCTAGCGGTTCGGGCGCACCCGGCTGTGCGGAACCACACGCAGACCATTACTATAACAGGATTGGTTCGGCGGCGCTGCGGCCCGGCCTTTCGCATCGCAGCGTGAAGCGATTTTGACGCATGTCAACGTCGGCATATGCGACCGGCGCGATAAGCGGACATGCCCGACCTTGATATGCTCCTCGCCGCTCTCGCCCATCCGACACGCCGGTCGGCGTTGCGCCTGCTGCAGCAGCACGCTGAACT
>JAVTWI010000171.1:0-6338 GCA_032229845.1 Rhabdaerophilum sp. | reverse complement strand
TGTGCCTTTGCGAGTTCATGGCGCGGCTGGATGTCGGCCAATCGACGATGTCGCGGCACATGACGACGCTCAAGGAAGCAGGCTTCGTCAGGGACCGGCGCGATGCGCAATGGGTGCGTTATCGTCTCAATCCGCATATCGACGCGGCGGCCGAACAGATCGTTCGCGCTGTCCTGGTGGCCGAACCTGCGGATGGCACTCGACCGGAGATAGTCCGGGACGACAGGAGCGCGGCATGAGCATGAACGCGGCTGCCGAACCGACGGGGCGCGAGAGCCAGTTGCGATGGCTTGGCGCGACGGCGCTGGCGCTCCCGCTATGGGCGGCGATCTACAGCCAGCTCGTACCCTTCTCCGAATGGGCCGTGGGCCTTCTGCCGCTTGACCGCGGGAGCCACGCCTACGAGGCGGTGAAATTCTTCGTCTACGATACGCCGAAGGTGCTGCTGCTGCTGACGCTGGTGGTTTTCATCATGGGTGTGGTGCGCTCGTTCTTTTCGCCGGAGCGCACGCGCGCGCTGCTTGCCGGACGCCGGGAGGGGGCGGGCAATGTCGCGGCGGCCGGCCTCGGCATCGTGACTCCGTTCTGTTCTTGCTCGGCGGTGCCACTTTTTATCGGCTTCGTTTCGGTCGGCATTCCCCTTGGCGTGACCTTCTCGTTCCTGATCGCCGCGCCGATGGTGAACGAAGTGGCGCTGGGCCTGCTGTTCGCCCTGCTCGGCTGGAAGGTGGCGCTGACCTATCTCGCCTTCGGGCTTGCCGTCGCCATCGTCGCCGGCTGGGTTATCGGACGGCTCAAGCTCGAGCCCTGGCTCGAGGACTGGGTGCGTAACGTCCGGTCGGGTGCGGTTGAACTGCCGTCGGAGACGATCACGATCGTCGATCGGATCAAGGCCGGCGTCGAGGCGGTGAAGGACATCGTCGGCAAGGTCTGGATCTGGATCGTCGCCGGTATCGCGGCAGGCGCCTTCATCCACGGCTACGTGCCGTCCGACCTTCTTGCCTCGATCATGGGCAAGGATGCGTGGTGGTCGGTGCCGGCGGCGGTGCTGCTCGGCATTCCGATGTACTCGAACGCGGCCGGGATCGTCCCGGTGGTCGAGGCGTTGATCGGCAAGGGCGCGGCGCTCGGCACCGTGCTGGCCTTCATGATGAGCGTGATCGCGCTCTCGCTTCCCGAAATGATCATCCTGCGCAAGGTGCTGACCATGAAGCTGATCGCGGTGTTCATCGCGGTCGTCGGCTGCGGCATCCTCGCCGTAGGCTTCCTGTTCAACCTGCTGTTCGCCTGAAGGAGAGACGCCATGAAGGATGTGAAGGTGCTGGGCCCCGGTTGCGCGCGCTGCGAGACGACCGCGCAGATGGTGCGCGCGGAAGCCGCGAAACTCGGTGTGGAGGTCTCGATCGAGAAGGTGACCGACTATGCCGCGATCGCCGGTTACGGCATCGCCTCGACGCCGGGCATCGTCGTTGACGGCAAGGTTGTCCATGCCGGCGGCCTGCCCAAGTCGGAGGATTTGTCGCGCTGGCTTGCGGCATGATCCTCGCCCGAAATACTGCGCGGCCCGAACGACGGGTCGGCGGCACGCTATGGCCAGGACGCGGCGGCTGCAGGATCGGCTGACGATCGCTTTCGTCGCAGCGCACTGAATCACAGGGGTGGTCCGGCAAAAGTACGGTCCGACCTTCATGCAAATGTCATCCAGGCAGCCTAGGCGGCCCTGCAGCGATAGCGTTCAGGCATGGGTGCGCGATGGAAAAGGCCGGTGTGGTCCAGGCTCTGGGCCAGACGAAACTCTTGGGACCCGCGCGGGTCCGGGCGGCGCTGGCCGCCAACGATCGCCTGAAATTTATACTGACCCTTTTGCAGACCGCCTGGACCCATGCTGCGGTGCCGGAAACGGCCCATGTCGATCTGCGGCGGGAATACGCCGCAGCGAATATGAACGCGCCCTGGCTCCTCGAAGTGGCCGGCGCGGCCTATCTCGAAGACCGGTTGATGCACCTCGATCATCTGCCGCGCATCGCGGCGCTGCCGCGGGACGATCTGCGTATCATGGCCCGGCCGCTGGACGAGGCCGAGCTCCAGAAGCGGGTCGAGCACTGGTGTTCCTGGCTTGACGGGCTCGAACCCGAACATCTTTCCTCTGGGCAGATGGCGGCGCTTACCGGCGGGAAGCGAGGTGGCGCCGATACCTTCCACATCCTTGTGATGGACCTTCACAAGAGCCTCAACCGCCTCGCCGCCGCGTTCTCCGACGAGGACATCGATGGCGCGCATGTCTGGCAACTGGACGAGGCGGACCGGCCGCGCATCGCCGCCTTTATGTGGGGGCTGAACCGGACGAGGGGACTGAAGTTCGATCACCCCGGCCTCGATACGGCGGCGACCCGCGACGGAGAGCGGTTGCTGATCCAGAACGACATCGGCACCAACGATGCCCATGTGCTGGTCATCCAGGTCGAAGGCCGGACAATCACACTGACTTATTCGGATTTGCACGATCGCCGATTTGCCTTTTTCCAGACCATGCTGACGGAAATCGGGGCGATCTGGTCGGAATCGCAGGCGCGCAACACATCCGGCCTCAATGCCGGCGCCGATTACATCGTCGGCATCGCCCGGTTTGAATGCGCGGACGAAGCCGCGCTCCATCATGCGCTTGAGGAGCTGGCGGCGAGGATCGTCTTTCTCATCGACTGGAATCGCGCCCGGAAACGGCTCGGCAGGCTGGTGCGCAAGGCCGTTGCGCTGCGCGTTCTCGAAATCGCCGCGAAACGTGAGGTCGGCCATATGGGCTGGCTGCTGGCGGGCGGCGACGGTCTCGTCTTTTCGGCGATGGAAGCGCTCGGCGCCGATTCATTCCGCATCGGCGACAGGCTGGACGATGTTCTCGGCTCAGCCGGTGCCGAGACCTTTCTTCTCGACGCCATGGCGCTTGCGAAGCAGGGGTTGGATGTGCGCCGATCCACCGCGCAGATCGCGGACGAGGTGCGGCTGAGCCTGGCGCGGCAGGTTGCCTGCCACCGCAGCGAATTTGCAGCTCTGACCGAACATGCCGCGTTCTGCCATGCTCTGGCCGAAGGCCTGCGGGACGCGCTCGCCCATCAGGCGGAGGGCGACGAAAAGGCTGCGGCTCGCTTCGCCGAGAGAGCGAAGGTCTGGGAACGCAAGGCGGACCAGCTGGTCATCGCGGTGCGGGAACGCGCCGAACGCGCGACCCGCTGGCAGACCTATCTCCACCTGATCGAACGCGCGGACGACGCGGCCGACGCGCTGGAAGACGCCGCCTTCCTGCTCTCTCTCATCGCCGAGAACCATCACCGGGGCTGGAACGGCGAGATCCGCGCCGGTCTCCAGCAGCTCGCCGATACGACCCTGCGGGCGACACAGGACCATGTGCGGGTTCTGGCCATTGCCTCGACGCTGACCGGCGCCAGCAATGCGGACGATCAGGAAGAATTTCTGTCCACCTGCTGGCGGGTCGTGAATGCCGAACGGCAATGCGACACCTTGGCGAGGACCCTGCGAAGGCTGCTGGTGCGCGAGATCGACGATGCCGCGACCCTGAGCCTCACGACGGATTTCGTCGCCGCGATCGAAAGTACGACCGATGCGCTGCTACGCACGGGCTATGCCATGCGCGAGATCGCCTTCAAGCGTTTCGGGGCCGTGAACGGGGCCGGCGCCGATGCCTGAGAATCGCGCAAGCCACTGTTACGCGCGCGTCGCGCTCATCACGCGGCAAACGCCGCTCGACCCGGACTGGAACCCGGAATTCCTCGGCTTCAAGGCCTATAATCTGGCGAGGATGGCGGCCATCGGACTCAATGTGCCGCCGGCCTTTGTTCTGGGCACGGGCTTCTGCGACGCGGCTGCCGGTCTTGCGCCCGAGGTGTGGCGGCCGTCCCTGCGGGCGCTCGAAGCCGCGACGGGCGAGGTTTTCGGTGACCCGAAACGTCCGCTGCTGCTGTCCGTGCGGTCCGGCGCGCCGGTCTCGATGCCCGGCATGATGGAGACGCTTCTCAACATCGGCCTGACCGATGCGACCCTGCCGGGTTTCATTCGCCAGACCGGGCACCCGCGTCTGGCCTGGGACGCCTATCGGCGTCTGATCGCGGGGTATGGCGAAGTGGTCGCCGGCATCGAGGTGCAAGCTTTCGAAGCCAATCTTGCGGCGGTTACCGGCGGCGAGGCCGAGCGCGACCTAGATTTCGAGGCGCTGCGGGCACTGGCCCGCCGCCATCTCGCGACCTACGAGCGTTGCGCGGGGGCGCCGTTTCCGCAAGACCCCCTGGTTCAGCTTCAATCGGCGATCCGCGCCGTCTTCGCATCCTGGAACAGCGAGAAGGCCCGTGCCTACCGGGATCTACGCCATTTGCCGCATGACATGGGCACGGCGGTGACAGTGCAGCGGATGGTGTTCGGCAATGCCGGCGGGCTTTCCGGTGCCGGGGTCGGGTTCACCCGCAATCCCGGCGACGGCGATCCGCACCCGTGGGTCGATTTCCTGTTCAACGCCCAGGGCGAGGACGTCGTCAGCGGCCGGCGCAGCGCGGAAGGGCATGCGGCACTGGCCGCCGTGGCCCCGCGCGTCTGGGACGAACTGGTGGCGGCTGCGGCCATTCTCGAGCGCGAATTGCGCGACATGCAGGACTTCGAGTTCACGGTCGAGAACGGGCGGCTTTTTCTGCTTCAGACCCGTGACGGCAAGCGGACGCCGCTGGCGGCGGCGCGCATCGCGCTCGACATGGCCGACGAGGGGCTGATCGATCCCGAAACCGCGCGGCAACGCACCGCCGGCATCGCCCCCGAAGCACTTGCTGTCACGGTTCTGGCGAATGCGGGCGAGCAATCCCCGGTGCCGCTCGCGCATGCGGCATCGGCGGCCAGCGGCGTCGTCAGCGGTGTGGTCGCGCTTGACGAAAGCCGTGCCCGGCAATTCTGCGGGGCAGGCAAAGCGGTGATCCTGGTCCGGCGCGACGCGGAGACGCGCGACATCGCCGCGCTCGATCTCGCCGCCGGGCTCCTGACCCAGCGCGGCGCCCGCACATCGCATGCCGCCGTCGTCGCGCGCCAACTCGGCAAGGTGTGTCTCGTCGGCTGCGAAGCGATGCGGATCGACGAACAGGCGGGACGGGTGATGTTCGGCGACCGCGGTTTTTCCGAGGGCGACTGGCTGACGCTCGACGGGAATACCGGCGACGTTCATGCCGGCGAGGTCGGCATCAGGACCATCATCCCGGAAGCGCTCCTGGTCCGTCTGGCGGCGCTGCGGGGCCTCCAATCGGCCTGATGACCGGCCGGCGCCGGCGCGCTTGTCCGACGCGATCCGCCCCCCGTTCGAATGGCACGGTTGTTGCAGCGTTGTCATATGCCGATCCTATGAGTTCCGGGAAAGGCGGCGGATGGAGAATGGCATGCCCGGGCTATCGCGCGAGACAGTGGCGGCATCCGAAGCTGGTTCGGGCACTCAACTGTTTTCCGATACAACATTGCGCCGGCTCGATCGGATGACGATGGCGGGCGCTGTGCGGTTGTCCGGCGGTCTTTCGCCGGTCGCCGCGTCGCTCGCTGCGCTGGACTGGGCCTGGCATCTCGCACTGGCGCCTGGGCGTCGCATGGAACTTGCGCTCGACGCCGCACGCACCGGCCTGCAACTCGGCGCTTTCTTTGCTGAGGCGGGGCACAGCGGAAAGGCGGCTCCGCCATATTCCCCGCCGCCGGGCGACCAGCGCTTCGCGGACCCGTCCTGGCAAGACATGCCGTTCGCTGCGTTTCAGCAGGCCTTCCTTGCCGCCGAGGCCTGGTGGATGGGCTCGACCGCCGACGTTCCGGGCATTGCCCCGCACGACCGCATGCTGGTCGAGTTTCTCACCCGGCAGTGGCTCGACGGGTTCTCGCCGGCCAATTTTCTGGCGACCAATCCGGTCGCGATCGAAGCGGCGCGCGCGAGCGGAGGGCAATCGCTGCAGGACGGCTTGCGCCATTTCGGCGAGGATATGCTCGAACGCCTCGGCGGGCCGCACACGTCTCCCGACGACACCTTCGTGGTCGGGCGCGATCTTGCGATAACGCCGGGCAAAGTGGTTTACCGCAACGCGCTCATGGAGCTGATCCAATACGCCCCGGCCACGGAAACCGTGAAGGCCGAGCCGATCCTCATCGTGCCGGCCTGGATCATGAAATACTACATCCTCGATCTTTCACCGGCGAACTCGCTTATTCGCTATCTGGTATCGCAGGGGTTCACGGTCTTCTGCATCTCCTGGCGCAATGTCGGGGCCGAGGATGCCGCGCACGCCTTCGACGACTACCGGCGCGACGGCGTGATGGCC
>JAVTWI010000170.1:0-9768 GCA_032229845.1 Rhabdaerophilum sp. | reverse complement strand
CGGCCGGCCCGCCGGTGCTGCTGATCGACGAGCTCGATCGCACGGACGAGGCGTTCGAAGCCTTCCTCCTCGAAATCCTCTCCGATTTTCAGGCGACGATCCCCGAACTCGGCACGGTGAAGGCGCCGGCGCCTCCGATCGTCATCATCACCTCGAACCGTACGCGCGAGGTGCACGATGCCTTGAAGCGCCGCTGCCTCTACCATTGGGTCGATTACCCGGATGCGGGCCGCGAACTCTCGATCCTCAAGGAGAAACGGCCCAAAACCCCGGCGAAGCTCTCGAAGCAGATCATCGCCTACGTGCAGGCGATCCGGAAGGAGGACCTGTTCAAGGTTCCCGGTGTCGCCGAGACACTCGATTGGGCCACAGCACTGGTCGAACTCGACGCAGTGGCGCTCGATCCGAGCCTCGTTTCCGATACGCTCGGCGTGCTGCTCAAATATCAGGACGATATCCTGAAGATGCAGGGCAGCCGCGCCAAGGAAATCCTCGACGAGGTGAAGGCGGGGTTGTGATGGAACCTGCCGCGTCCTCGCCAGTTGGCGGCCATCTCGCCGAGAACATCGCCTATTTCGGGCGAGCGTTGCGCACGGCGGGGATGAGCGTCGGACCCGGCGCGATGCTCGATGCGGTCGAGGCGGTCGAGACCATCGGCATCGGCCACAAGGACGAGTTCCGAGCGGCGCTCGAAGCCGTGTTCGTCAAGCGCCGGCAGGACGCGGAGATGTTCGATCAGGCGTTCCGGCTGTTCTGGCGGCGGCGGGCGCTCCTTGAAAAGATGATGGCGACGATGATGCCCGTCGCCCCCGGGAATCCGGACGACCGGCGCGAGGAAGCGCTGCGGCGCATCACCGAGAGCCTCTTCAACGAGCGCAAGCCGGAGGATGCGCCCGAGAAGGAGCGCGTCGATCTCGACAGCCGTCTCACGGTTTCGGATATCGAGGTGTTCCGCAACCGCGATTTCGACGGCATGAGCGCGGCCGAACTCGCGGAAGCCAAGGCGGCGATTGCCAAACTGGTGATGCCGCTTCAGCATGTGAAGACGCGCCGTTTCGTGCCCGATCCGCATGGGCACAGGGCCGATCCACGCGCGGCGATGCGGGCGAGCCTGCGGGCCGGGGGCGACGCCTTCGAGATTCGTTTCCGTTCGCGCGCCGAAAAGGTGCCGCCGCTGGTCGCGCTCTGCGATATTTCCGGCTCGATGAGCCAGTACTCGCGGGTTTTCCTGCATTTCCTGCACGCGCTGGCGCAGACGGGGAGGAAGGTCCATGCCTTCACCTTCGCCACCGAACTCACCAATGTCACCCGCACCCTGCGCTCGACGAGGGACCCGGACATTGCCCTGCGCGGCGCCTCGAAACTCGTCCGTGACTGGGACGGCGGCACGCGCATCGGCGCGACGCTGGAGCGCTTCAACAAGCAGTGGGCGCGGCGGGTGCTGGCGGGCGGCGCGGTGGTGCTGCTGATCACCGACGGGCTGGAGCGCGACGTGCGGCCCGATCTCGCGCGTGAACTCTCGCGGCTGCGGCGGTCGTCACGGCGGCTGATCTGGCTGAACCCGCTGCTGCGGTTCGAGGGGTTCGAGGCCAAGGCCGCCGGCATCCGCGCGATGCTGCCGCATGTTGACGAATTCCGTTCGCTGCATAGCTTGAATTCCATCGCCGATCTTTGCGCGGCACTGGCCGCCGGCCGGGCCGACGAGGCCACGCCACGCCTTTTTCTCAAGGAGGTTTCGCCATGAGCGCTTCGCTTTCGACCGACACCGACATCCTCCGCGAGGCCGAGGCCTGGAAGCGCGCGGGGAGGGGCGTCGCCATCGCGACCGTGGTCGAGACCTGGGGCTCGGCGCCGCGCCCGGTCGGCTCGCACCTCGTGATTGATGAAGAGGGGAATTTCCTCGGCTCGGTCTCGGGCGGCTGCGTCGAGGGCGCGGTGGTTTCGGAAGCGATCGAGGTCATCGGTTCGGGCAAGGCGAAGCTGCTTGAATTCGGCGTCGCGGACGAGACGGCCTGGCGCGTCGGGCTTTCCTGCGGCGGAAAGATCGCCGTGCATGTCGTGCCGGTGATGTGATGGCGAACTGGGACGTTCTTCTCGCCTTCGCGCTGGCGACGCTGACCTTCGCAGCCTTTCCGGGCCCGGCGATTCTCTACACCGCCGCGCAGACGCTGGTGCGCGGGCGCCGCGCCGGATTCATGGCCGTTCTCGGTATTCATCTCGGCTGTTATGTCCATGTGTTCGCTGCCGTTTTCGGGCTTTCGGCGATGCTGAAGCACGTGCCGGAGGCCTATGCCGCGCTCAAGATCGCCGGCGCGATCTATCTTGTCTGGCTCGGCATCGGCATGATCCGCGCGAAGCTCGCGACAGGAACGCTGCCGGAGGTCGAGCGCAGAAGCGCGAAACGGGCCTTCATCGAATCGATCGTCGTGGAACTCACGAACCCGAAGGTCGCGATCTTCTTCATCGCCTTCCTGCCGCAATTCGTCGATCCGGCGGCGAGCCTGCCGGTCTGGGCGCAGTTCCTGATCCTCGGCGTGATCGTGAACTGCGCGTTCTCGCTCGCCGATATCATCACCGTGCTGCTGGCGTCGCGTGTCGCCTCCGGCTTGCGCCGCAGCAACCGCGCGCAAACCGCGATCCGCTGGACGGGCGGCACGATCCTCGCTGGGCTCGGCCCCCGGCTCGCGCTCTAAAGGAACTGATCTGGATCTTGCGCTCCTCCCCCGCCTCAACGCGGCCCGCGCCGGGCGCGAGGCGATCGCGCTCGTCACCGATCTCGCGACCGCCAGCGCCCGGCTGGTGACGCCCGAGGCGGCGGCACATGACCCGATGGCGGTGGAGCTTGCCGAGGCCTTCCGCACCGGCAAGAGCGGGGCGGTGGAAACGCCCGCCGGCAAGGCGTTCATCAACGTGCATGTGCCGCCGGTGAAGCTCGTCATCATCGGTGCGGTGCATATTTCGCAGGCGCTGGCGGAGATCGCGCGCATCGCCGGGCTCGACGGCGTGATCGTCGATCCGCGCACGGCCTTCGCAACGCCGGAACGATTTCCCAACACGCGCGTGATCGCCGAATGGCCGGACGCGGCGCTGCCGCCCCTGAAGCTCGACCGCTACACCGCCTTCGTCGCGCTGACCCACGATCCGAAGATCGACGATCCGGCGATCCTGCACGCGCTGTCCAAGGGCTGCTTTTACATCGGTGCGCTCGGCAGCCGGAAAACCCACGCGAAGCGGCTCGAACGCCTCGCCTCGGCCGGGGTGGTGGATGCCGCGCTGGAGGCGATCCATGCGCCGATCGGGCTCGATATCGGCGCGGTGAGCCCGGCGGAGATCGCGGTGTCGATCCTTGGCGAGATCATCGCCACCATGCGCGAGAAGAGGCGCTCATGAAGTTCGGCGCCGTTCCGGTCGCCGAAGCGGCGGGCGGCATCCTTGCCCATCAGGTAAGGGCGGGGGATGTTGCCTTCCGCAAGAGCCATGTGCTTTCGGCGGCGGACTGCACGGCGCTGGCGAAAGCGGGCCTCGAAACGGTGACGATCGCCTGCCTTGAACCGGGCGATGTCGGGGAAGACGAAGCGGCGCGCCGGCTCGCGGATGCTCTTGCCGATCCCTCGCTACGCGCCGACCCGGCTTTCACCGGGCGCGCGAACCTGTTCTCGAATGTCGCGGGGCTGCTTGTGGCGGATCGTGCGGCGGTCGGCCGTTTCAACGCGCTCGATCCGGCGATGACGCTCGCGACCCTGCCGGCCTTCAAACGGGTCGAGCCGGGCGAAATGGTCGCGACGGTGAAGATCATTCCGTTCGCGGTGCCTGGCGCCATGCTCGATGCGGGCCTCGCGGCGCTGTCCGGCGCCTTGCGGATCGCGCCGTTCCGGCAAAAACGCGTCGCGATGCTGTCGTTGCGGCTGCCCGGCCTCAAGGAAAGCGTCGTCGACAAGACCGCGAAGGTGATGGAGGCTCGGCTAGCCGCGCTCGGGAGCACACTCGTTCTCGAAAAGCGGCTCGATCATCGGCAGGCGACGCTTGAGGCCGCGCTGGCCGCGCTCGATCCGGCACAATTCGATCTTCTGGTGATTTTCGGCGCCGCCGCCATCGCCGACCGGCGCGATATCATTCCCGCCGCGATCGAGGTTGCCGGTGGGCGCGTCGAGCATTTCGGGATGCCGGTCGACCCGGGCAACCTGCTGCTGGTTGCCGAATGGCGGGGCAAGCCGGTGATCGGCGCACCGGGGTGCGCGCGCAGCCCGCGCGAGAACGGGTTCGACTGGGTGCTGGCACGGCTCTGCGCCGATCTGCCGGTCCGCGCCGCTGATATCCAGGAGCTGGGCGTCGGCGGACTGCTGATGGAAATCGTCTCGCGGCCGCAGCCGCGCGCCGGTGGCGAGGTCTCGCCCGAGGGAGCCGGGGAGGTGGCCGCGCTGGTTCTCGCGGCCGGGCGTTCGACGCGGTTCGGCGATGCCAACAAGCTCCTCGCCGATTTCCATGGCATGCCGATGCTGACCCATGTGCTGAGCATCGCCGAAGCTGCCGGACTGTCGAGCCGCCTCCTCGTCACCGGTCATGAGGCGGAGGCGGTGCGCGCCCTTGCGGGCGAGGCGAGGGTGATCGGAAACCCGGATTATCGGCTCGGGCTTTCGACCTCGATCCGCGCCGGGCTCGCCGCATTGCCGGAGGGGACCGGCGCGGCGTTGATCATGCTTGGCGACATGCCGCGCGTCCGCCCGGAAACGCTGCAGCGCCTTGTCGCAGCTAGCCGCGAAGACCCGTCGCTGGCTTTCGTGCCGGTTTTCGAGGGGCGATGGGGCAATCCTGTGCTGGTGCGTCGCGCGCTCTTTCCCTCGCTGATGCAGCTTCACGGCGATCAGGGCGCACGCAAGCTGCTCGAAGCCTCGCGCGAGGTTCTGCGCGAGGTGCCGGTGGACGATCCGGGCGTGCTTGCCGATTTTGATACGCGCGAAGCATTCGAACTGAATTCGATCTGATCGGATTTGTCCTCGCTTTCAATATCCTTTTTTTCGCATTTTTGCCGGCCCGGACCTTTGGTTCTTGACGCGAACCGGCATCCACCTCGCTTGAAAATGCTTCAACGGATCAGTAGCGGAAATAGAGGCCAGCCTGAGCGTAGAACGCCGTTCCGCCGCGTTCCCGCCATTCGCCGCCGGCGGAAACCGAAAGCCGCGCATCCCAGAGTGGGATTTCGCTGACATGGAGCCCGAGCCGCTTGCGGTTCCAGCCATCCTGAACCCGGATGCCCTTGCTGCGCAGGGTTCTGCCGCTCGAAAGGCTGGCCTCGGGACCGATCCGCCAGGGCTGGTCGCCGATGACGAAACCATGGCGCAGGCGGAGGTAGAAGCTCCGGCTCGCCTGATCCGCCATGACGAAGGCCGAGGAATAGCGCGAGCCGAAAACGCCATCCGGCCAGTTGTGCCAGAGATCGAGCATCGTCACCGGGCCGAACCGGCCGCGCCGCGTGCCGGCCAGCACCGCGCCGTCGGGGTTCATGACGAAGCTCGTGCCGGCATAGAGCGTGATCGCGGTGTCACCGAGATGGAATTCGCGCCCGAGACTGGCCCGGACTGCATGCAGACGCGTCACCCGGTCCCCTGTGATGGCATCCCGAGAGCCGATCTTGACCCCGAGGCTGCCGAGAAACCGGTAGCCGGGGATGTCGAGCGTCGAACCGAGCGCTCGCTTGAGGCCGACCGAGGCGAAGTGGTCGGCGCCGGAAATGTCGTATCCGGCGAAGAACACGTTCCGCAGCGGCAGCGGCGTGAACCAGATGTCGTGCGAGCGCCGTCCGCGCCCGAACAGCGGAACGGCCGGCTCCGCGGGGGTCGAACCTTCGAAGAAGGCGGTCATTTCGCCCTGCCGCCGGTCGAAAGTCCGGCCGGGGCGTGGCCAGGGAAGGGCATCGACGAGCAGGGCCGCGGCTCCGGCGGGAACGGCGACCTCGTTGGGTGTGTCGCCGGCGAGCGCAGGAGACAAAAAACAACCGGCGACCAGGAGCCCGACGGCCGCCAGCCCGTTCCGACGCCAATGTCCTGCCCGACACTGCGTACTCACGCCACCCACCCCGAGACCAAGGTCTCTCGACGGACCTCGTTCCTCTTTTTCATGGAAGGTCGGAATGGATTCCTGTTCCACCAACCGGAGATTGAGCCGGCGGCGCGTTTCCTATTTCTTTCGTCTTACTCTTTCCTCGCCGGGGGGCATGCGTTATCTAGAGCCCGGCCCTGGGGGCCCCTTGGCCCGACGCCGCCGAAGAGGATCGCATCACTCAATGAAGCCTTTTTCGGCACGTATCGCCGATGTCCTTGCCGAGTCGGTTCGCGAGCGCGGTGAGACGGACGACCCCTTTCCCCGGCTTGGCGAAGTCGTCGCATTGCTGGGAAAGCGCTCGTTCGGCATCGTCCTTGTCCTTTTCGGGCTGCCCAACCTGTTGCCGGTTCCCGGCCTGCCGATCCTGTGCGGCGTCGTCGTCGGCGTGGTGGCGCTGCAGATGCTGCTCGGCAAGGAAAGCCTGGTCCTGCCGGCGTGGCTCGGCGAGCGGCGCGTGAGCCGCAAGAATCTTCAGCGGGTCCTCGAACGCTCGGAAGGCACGCTGCGGTGGTTTGAACGCATCATGCGGCCGCGGCTGCTGGTCCTGACGGGCATGCCCGCCCAGCGCGTGCTCGGTGCCTTGCTGCTGCTGCTGGCGCTGGCGCTGATGTCGCCCATTCCGTTCTTCGGCGGCATCCTGCCGGGTATCGCGGTGATCCTGTTCGGGCTTGCCCTTGCCGAGCGGGACGGCGTCTTCACGATCGCGGGGCTGGTGGCGACAGTGTTCGCGCTGACGTTCACGGTCGGCCTGACCTACGCCATCCTCAAGCCGGTGTTCGGCTTCTTTGCCTCGATCCTCGGTATGGGCTAGGCCGATTTATGCCGCATCCTGCGGGGAGGCGATGAGCTGCTCGCGCTCTGCCCGCAGCATTTCGTCGATGGTTTCCGCCGAGACCGGCTTCGAGAACAGGAAGCCTTGCAGGTAGTGGCAGCCGACCGCCTGCAGGAAGCGGCGCTGATCTTCGTTCTCGACACCTTCCGCCGTCACCTCCAGGCCCAGCGCGCGGCCGAGATGAACCACCGAATGGACGAGGATCGCGCTTTCGCCGGTCGCTTCCATCGAATCGAGGAACGACTTGTCGATCTTGATCTTGTCGAAGGCGAAACGCCGCAGATAGATCAGCGAGGAATAGCCGGTGCCGAAATCGTCGAGCGCCAGTTTCACGCCGATGGCGCGCAGCTGCATCATCGCCTCCTCGGCCTGATCGGCGTCCTCGACGAGAACGCCTTCCGTCAGTTCGAGTTCGAGGCGGTGCGGTTCGAGGTTGGCCTCCCGGATGATCTGGGCGACGTTCTCCGGGAAATGCGACTGCCGGAACTGGATCGCCGACACGTTGACGCCGACGCGGAGCCCCGGCCAGCGGGCGGCATCGCGGCAGGCGCGGCGCATCACCCAATCGCCGAGCGGCACGATGAGCCCGCGCTCTTCGGCGGCGGAAATGAACGTGGCGGGCGAAATGAGCCCGTGCACGGGGTGACGCCAGCGGACCAGCGCCTCGATGCTGGCGATCCTGCCTGAATCGGCGAAGACCTGCGGCTGGTAGACGAGCGTCAGTTCCTCGCGCTCGATCGCGCCGCGCAGTTCATCGTCGACCAGCTTGCGGATGCGCTCGGCCTCGGTCATGCGGTGCTCGTAGAGCGCGAAACGGTTCCGGCCCTCGTTCTTGGCCCGGTAGAGCGCCGTATCCGCCGCGCGCAGGATCGTGGCGACATCCATGCCGTCGTCCGGCGCGAGGGAGATGCCGACCGTGACGCCGATGCGCATCGTCGCGCCGTCCATCGTGAAAGGTCGGTTCGCGGCGTCGATGATGGTCTGCGCGAGCCGGGTCGTCTCCATATGCGTGTGGATGCCCGTCTGCATGACGGCGAATTCGTCGCCGCCGAGGCGGGCGATCACATCGGTCTGGCGCAGCAGCGAGCGGACGCGGTTGCCGAAATCGACGATCACCTTGTCGCCCGCGGCGTGGCCGTAGGTGTCGTTGACGTCCTTGAACTTGTCGAGGTCGAGCAGCAGCACGGCGATCGAGGAATCGCGGTGGGGCACATCCTCGATGTTGTCGGCCAGCATTTCGCAGAAGACGGCGCGGTTCGGCAGGCCGGAGAGCGGATCATGCCGGGCATCGTGACTGGCTTTGGCCTCGCGCATCAGGATCGCCTCTGTCGAGGCGCGGAACCGCTTGAACACGAGCACCGCGATGGCGGCGACCGCCAGCGACGCGATCAGCCCGAAGAAGGCGAGGTCGGCGAGCATTTCCGAGACCTTGCGGCTGGGGGTCCAGACGAGACTGAGCGGCGGCTGGGTGCCGAGCGATTGCACTGTAAAGCTCGAGTCCTGCAGCAATAGCCCCCTGAACACGCGCAGGTTTGGCACGGAAAGGACAACGGACAGGCGCCGCAGCATGAGTGGCGTGAACGCCTTGAGGCCCACAACGATCATGTTCCGACCGATCGGGACCGCGACAAGGGAAAGGATTGAATTCCCGTCGTGCAGGATGCGGGCCTCGCGGCCGATGCCGAGCGTGGCCTGATTGACGCCGCGCAGCCGCGCGCTTTCGATCAGTTCGGCGACCAGGGCCTTGCGCTGCGCGATCGCATCGGCATCGCCGGCCTCGGCGACAACCTGTCCGGTTGTCTTGTCGATCAGAGCCGAGAAGTCGAGCGTCGTGCGGCTGTTGAGGGCTCCCAGGCGCTCTTCGACCAGCGCCGGATTTCGCTGGTTCTGAAAAAGGGCTCCCAGGGAATCGTCGCGGGCGACATTGGCGAGAAGGTTTTCGGCTTCGAGATTAAGATACTGGGAAAGCTGATGTTTTTCTCGCGCCAGTTCAAACTGCTCCTGGCGCGTGGCGGCGCGCTGCGCGACGAGCGCCATCGATGCCATGACGCTGAGCACCAGAAGGAAAATCGGAATAACGGAGAGTGAGGCGCCCTGCGCTTTTTTGGCTCGGGCCGGCACAATCTGCATTCTGGCACTCTTTGACGCAATACTCGGTAGCCATCATGGTGAACCAAGAAAGTTGATAGCTGGTTTCAAAAGCGCGCGAGCGAGCCGGGAAGTCCTGCTGTTTCAACCGGCAAGAGGCGGGAGACGAACCTCGCCGCCGGATAACCCAGTTCAGATCAGGCCCAGCGCGCGGAAGCTCGAATGGCCCTTGCGACCGACGATCAGGTGATCGTGAACAGTGATCCCCAGCGGCTCAGCGAGAGCGACGATCTCGTTCGTCATCTCGATATCCGCACGTGACGGCGCGGGATCGCCCGATGGGTGATTGTGGACGAGGATCACCGCGGAGGCGTTGAGCTGGAGCGCGCGGCGGACGATCTCGCGCGGGTAGACCGGCGTGTGATCGACCGTGCCTCTGTGCATCACCTCGTCGCCGATGAGGCCGTTCTTCTTGTCGAGGAACAGGAGACGAAATTCCTCGCGCTCGGCGAAGGCCATCGCCGTTCGGCAATATTCCACCACACTGGCATAGGAACCGAGCACCTGCCGGTTACGCACGGCGCCGATCGCGACCCGGCGCGAGGCCTGCTCGACCAGCTTAAGATCGTGGACGACGGCGGGGCCGACGCCCCTGATTTCCATCAGCAGTTCCGGCGGTGCGGCGACCACCTCAGCAAAGGTGCCGAACCGGGCGATCAGCGCCTTGGCGAGCCCCTTCACGTCGCCGC
>JAVTWI010000169.1:2293-9781 GCA_032229845.1 Rhabdaerophilum sp. | reverse complement strand
GCATAGGCGGCATTGCGCGCCATCCGTGCTTCGCGCATCGCCGGATTTTCCCGTCCCCGCTGCGCGATGCGGCTCGCGAGAAGCTGACGCTCCGCAGTGACCTCCACCGCGAGGACCCGGATTCCGTTCTGGCGGGCCGTCGCGACGGCGCCGCGCGAAAGATTGGCAACGATTGTCTTTCCGGCGGCAAGCGCGTCCTGCAGGCTCGCGGGCAGGGCATAGGCGAGGCCGTTCGCGCGCCAGGCGATCAGGAACTCGCCCGCCGCCTCGCGCTGTGCGAACTGCTGCTCGTCGATCGCCTCATGCGCTTCGGACGGATGCGGCGGACGCGTGATGACGCGCGTCGCGAAGACGACATCCGGCGCGCCGGCAAGCTCCTCCCGTGCGAGCCGCATCACCGTGTCCTTGCCCGCGCCCGAGGGGCCGACGACAGCGATCAGCGTGCCCGGACGCGACCCGGCCGGCGCGGCGGCATTCATCAGGCGACCCTGCGCCCTTCGCGCCAGATCTCGCGGACGATCGGATGCTGGTCGCGGAGATGAACGCGGGCAAGATCGGCCCGCAAGCCCCGGCGGATCGCACCGCGATCACCGAGACCGGCGGCTTCCGCCGGGTTCTGTGTCACAAGACGGATAGCGCCCGAGAGGCCGCCCACAGCCTTCACATCGCGCAGGGCGAAAGCGCCCATCAGCAGGCTGTTCGGCACATAATCGGACGAGAGCACGTCGAGCAGCCCGGCTTCCGCGAGGCTCCGCGCGCTGACATTGCCCGAATGCGAGCCGCCGCGCACGATGTTCGGCGCACCCATCAGCACCTTCAGGCCGGCATTGTGCGAGGCCTCGGCGGCCTCGATCGTCGTCGGAAACTCGGCGATATGCATGCCATCGCGCACCGCCTCCTCGACATGCTCGATCGTCGCGTCATCGTGGCTCGCCAGCGCGACCCCCGCGAGCTGGCAGCGGCGCACGATGTCGGCCCGGTTCTGCACGGCGTAGCGGGCGTGGATTTCCTGGCGGCGGACGATGGTGGCGTCGAGCTGTGCGTCCGTCGCGTTCTTCTTGCCGCCGTAATACTGCTTCCACTTCGAGACGTCTGTGAACTGGCGCTGGCCGGGCGTGTGGTCCATCACCGAGACCAGCTTCAGGTTCTCGTCGGTCAGGAATGGCTCCATTTCCTCGACCACGTCGCCGCAGCCGAGTTCGCAGCGCAGATGCAGGAAGTGCTCGGCACGGGTGACACCCGCTTCCTTCGCCGCGGCGATGGCCGAAGCGAGCTTCTTCATGCGCGCGCCGAACTTCTCGTCGTCGTAGTCGTTGCCGACGCGCAGGGCATCGAACACGGTGGTGATGCCGGAGCCGATCACCTGCGCGTCATGCGCGAGAACCGCGCTCGGCGCCGGCCATTCGACCTTCGGGCGCGGCATGAAATGCACCTCGAGATGATCGGTGTGCAACTCGACAAGGCCGGGGATCAGGTAGTCGCCGCCGAGGTCGATGCCTTTTTCAGGCCCACTCCCCTCGCCGATTTCCACGATCCGCCCGTCGGCGACCGCGACGTAGCCCGGGAAGGTCTCGTCGGGCGTTACCACGCAGGCATTCGTCAGAACGAAACTGTCGCTCACGGTTGAACCTCATGTTTTGCGAGGAAATCCTCGACGGAAAGGGTGCGGAAATCCTCGAGCGCAACGCGGAGCCGCGCATGCGACCAATCCCACCACGCAAGACGTTGCAGCCGCTCGGCCACCGACGCCGGAAAGCGCTCCCGGACCGGCTTCGCCGGAACGCCGGCGACGATCAGATAGGGCGCGACATCCTTCGTCACGACCGCGCCGGAACCGATCACAGCGCCATCGCCGATGGTGACGCCGGGCAGGATCGTCACGCCATGGCCGATCCAGACATCGTGACCGATCGTCACGGCATTTTCGCGGCGCCAAGCGAAGAAGTCCTCTTCACGCTCGGCATCGGGCCAGTAATCGTTCGAGCGGTAGGTGAAATGGTGCAGGCTCGCCCGCCATGTCGGATGGTTGGTGGCGTTGATCCGCACATGCGAGGCGATATTGGCGAACTTGCCGATCTTCGCCGCCCAGATCTCGCCCTCGCGGATCACGTAGGAATAGTCCCCGATCTCGCTGTCGATGATCTGGCAGCGCTCGTCGATCTCGGTATAGCGCCCGAGCCTGGTGTTTTGGACCTTCGCGCTCGGGTGGACGAGCGGGGCCTCCGAAAGCCGCGTCGCGCGGGCGGGGGCGGGTTCAGCGGTCATGCGGCGTCCCTCGAAGCGGCAAATGCTGTGACATCGACGATCCGGTCGGCGACGCGCGTGCGCACGTCCTCGTCGTGGAAGATGCCGAGGAAGGCGGTGCCAGCGGCCTTGCGCGCGTCGATCAGCCCGATCACGGCCTCGCGGTTCCTGGCATCGAGCGAGGCCGTCGGCTCGTCGAGAATCATCACCGGATGCCCGCCGGCGAAGCCACGGGCGATGTTGACGCGCTGCTGCTCGCCACCCGAGAAGGTCGCGGGCGGCAGCTCCCAGAGGCGTTCGGGCAGGTTGAGCGTCTCCAGAAGAACCGCGGCCCGTTCGCGTGCCAGCTCGGCGGGGGCGCCGGCTTCGCGCGCGGCGGCCGCGACGATCTCGATCGCCGGCACGCGCGGAATGACGCGCAGGAACTGGCTGACATAGCCCATCGTGAAGCGCCGCACCTCGATCACCACGCGCGGCGGTGCATCCACGAGGTCGATCGCCTCGCCGCGATGGCACAGCCGGATCGTCCCGGCATTCGCGAGATAATTGCCGTAGATCATCTTCAGAATCGAGGATTTGCCCGCACCGGATGGCCCGCCGAGCACGACGCATTCGCCGGCATGGACCTCGAAGCTGACATCGGCGACGACCGGCAGGCGCGCGCCCTTGTGCAGGTGCAGCGTGAAGCTCTTGCCGAGACCGGAAACGGAGAGGACAGGCGCGTTGGTCATGCTGCGAGCACCGAGGAAACGAGAAGCTGCGTGTAGGGCGCCTGCGGATCGTCGAGCACGCGGTCCGTGAGCCCCGATTCGATCACCGTACCGGATTTCATCACCATGATCCGGTGCGAAAGCAGGCGGGCGACCGCGAGATCGTGCGTCACGAGCACCACGGCCAGCCCGAGATCGGCGACGAGCGAGCGGATCAGGTCGAGCAATCGCGCCTGCACCGAGACGTCGAGCCCGCCGGTCGGCTCGTCCATGAAGACGAGGCGCGGCGCAGTGACGAGGTTGCGCGCGATCTGGAGGCGCTGGCGCATGCCGCCGGAAAAGGTCGTCGGCCGGTCGTCGAGGCGCAGCTCGTCGATCTCCACGCGCGCGAGCCAGCCGCGCGCGGTCTCGCAGATATTGCCGTAATGGCGGTCGCCAATGCCCATCAGCCGCTCGCCGATATTGCCGCCGACCGAGACATTCATGCGCAGGCCTTCGCGCGCGTCCTGATGCACGAAACCCCAGTCGGTGCGCGCGAGCTGGCGCCGCTCGGCTTCGGAGAGCGAGAGAAGATCGCGGGTCTCGCCATCGCGCATCGCATAGAGAACGCGGCCGGTATCCGGCGCCAGCCGCCCGGAGAGCAGGTTCAGCAGCGTCGTCTTGCCCGAGCCGGATTCGCCGACGATCGCCAGCACCTCGCCGGCGTCGAGCGTGAAGGAAACGTCGCGGCAACCGACATGGCCGCCGTAGAAACGGGTCAGGTTTTCGGCGACAAGCAGCGGCGCGTTCATTCCGCGGCCTCCTGATTCATGACGCCGCGATGGCCTTCGGCCTGGCGGGTCTCGCAGTAGTCGGTATCGGAGCAGACGAACATGCGCGTGCCGCGGTCGTCCATCACCACCTCGTCGAGGTAGCTGCCATTGGCGCCGCACAGCGCGCAGGGCTGATGGAACCTGGTCACCTCGAACGGATGATCGTCGAAATCGAGGCTGACGACCCGGGTATGCGGCGGAATGGCGTAGATGCGCTTCTCGCGCCCCGCGCCAAACAACTGGAGCGCGGCGCAATCGTCCATCTTCGGGTTGTCGAACTTCGGCGTCGGCGAGGGGTCCATAACATAGCGTCCCGCCACCAGCACCGGATAGGCGTAGGTGGTGGCGATATGCCCGTGTCGGGCGATGTCCTCGTAGAGCTTGACGTGCATGAGCCCGTATTCGGCAAGCGCGTGCATCTTGCGCGTCTCGGTCTCGCGCGGTTCAAGAAAGCGCAAGGGCTCGGGGATCGGCACCTGATAGACGAGCACCTGATGCGCCTGCAGCGCCGTCTCCGGAATGCGGTGCCGGGTCTGGATCACCGTGGCTTTCACGGTTTGGGTCGTGGTCTCCACACCGGCCGTCTTCTCGAAGAACTGCCGGATCGAGACCGCGTTGGTGGTATCGTCCGCACCCTGATCGATGACCTTGAGCACGTCCTTCGCGCCGAGGATCGAGGCCGTCACCTGCACCCCGCCCGTGCCCCAGCCGTAGGGCATCGGCATTTCGCGGCTGGCGAAGGGTACCTGATAGCCGGGAATGGCGATCGCCTTCAGGATCGCCCGGCGGATCATGCGCTTGGTCTGCTCGTCGAGGTAAGCGAAATTATAGGCTCCCCGCGTTGCTGCGTGCGTCATTCGGCGGCCTCCTGCGCGGGGTGGGCTTGCGCCGCAAGGTCGTTCCGCATCTGCCGCAGCAGCGCCAGCTCGGCCTGGAAATCGACGTAATGCGGCAGTTTCAGATGCTCGACGAAGCCGGTCGCCTGCACGTTGTCGGAATGGGAGAGCACGAATTCCTCGTCCTGCGCCGGCCCCTTGCGCTCCTCGCCGAACTCCTCAGCCCGCAGGGAGCGATCGACCAGCGACATCGACATCGCGCGGCGCTCGCAATGCCCGAAAGACAGGCCATAGCCGCGCGTGAAGCGGGCCGGCTCGGTTTTCGAACCCGCGAACTGGTTGACCATCTGGCATTCGGTCAGCGTGATCTCGCCGAGCGGCACCGCGAAACCCAGCTCCTCGACGAAGAACTCGACCTCGACCTCACCCATGCGGATCTCGCCGACGAAGGGGTGCGTGCGGCCGTAGCCGCGCTGCGTCGAATAGCCGAGCGCCAGCAGGAAACCCTCGTCGCCGCGCGCGAGGTTCTGGAGCCGCAGGTCGCGGTCGGCCGGAAAGGTGAGCGGTTCGCGCGTCAGGTCCGCGACCGGGCGGGACGGATCCCCCGACGGGTTGCGCTCGATGAGGTCATCGCCGCCGATGATGTCGGTGACGCGGGGCATCGCCCCGTCGCCGACCGGCGCCGTGCGGGCCGGCGGCACATCGCCTTCCGCTTCCAGCGCGAAATCGATGAGGCGATGCGTGTAATCGAAGGTCGGGCCGAGCACCTGCCCGCCCGGCAGGTCCTTGTAGGTCGCCGAGATGCGGCGGCGAACCTGCATCGCGCCGGTTTCGAGCGGCTCGGAATAGCCGTAGCGCGGCAGGGTCGTGCGGTAGGCCCGGAGCAGGAAGATCGCCTCGACGAGATCGCCCCGCGCCTGCTTGATCGCGAGCGCGGCGAGCCGGCGATCGTAGAGCGACCCCTCGCTCATCACGCGATCGACGGCCAGCGAGAGTTGTTCCTCGATCTGCTCGACGGCAAGTTCGGGAACCTGTGGATCGCCCCGGCGCTTCTCCGCGAGGAGACCATGCGCAGCCGCAATCGCGCGCTCCCCACCCTTCACGGCGACATACATGGCCTAGCCTCCGGTATGGATGCGGGTGGATCGCGGCAGGCCCATCAGGCGCCCGCCCGCGACGAAGAGAAGATCGACGCCGAGCGGAAACCCGGCACGATTGCGCGCCCAGTCGCCAGCAAACCCGGCCGGCATCGGCGAGAAGCCGAAGGGAGCCCGGCCGGCGATGCCGGGACCATCCGCCGTCAGACCGGGCTGCGGCGCGAACCCGTCACAGCGGACGATCACGGTGGTCGAGCGGTCCGGATACTCGGCGGTGCCTTGTGCGAAGGTGCCGAGATCGAGCCTGTCGCCCGCCGTGAGATCGACCAGCGCGAAACCGGCCTCGAAGGGAGAGGCGACCTGCCGGCTTCCGGTGTGGAACCGGAGGTAATCACCGACCGCTACATTCCGGTCGAGCGAGGGAGCAAGCCAGAACGTCACCTCGAAATCGAGAAGGCTCAGGGCCAACGCGGCCATGGCCGGTTCGAACGGCGCGCCGAGGGTCGGCGCGAAAGCAAGCGGCTGCGCCGGACGCGCCAGCGCATCCATCGCGGCCCGGAAGGCGTCTTGCGCCTCAGCGACAGGATCGGCGAAGCCGGGCCGGATCGCGGTTTGCGGATGCGCGCCCATCAGTCTTCCCCCCGCACCAGCGTGAAGAAATCGACCCGCGTCGCCGCGGTCTTCGCTTGCTCGGCGGCCCGCTCGGCCTCGATCCGCCGCCGGATCGGCGCCAGCACATCGCGTTCGAGGCGCGCGCGGTCGCCGGGACGCTGCCAGAGCGCATCGGCGATGGCGACAAGCCGCGCCAGCGCCCGGTCTCTTCCCAGAACATGGCCATGGCCGATCTCGCCGGTCGGGAGCGCAACCGCGGCGCGGCTCAGGCTCGCCTCGCCGAGGTTGAACGGCGCGCCGTCGCCGCCGATCCGGCCACGCAGCATGACGAGTCCGCTCTCCGCCGGGCGGACATCGACGACGGCGAGGTCCGGCCAGGCGTCACGGATCGGATTTTCAAGTTCGCAGCGGTTCGCGCGGGCGGCGATGCCGAGCATGTCGCGCCGGGAAAGGTCCGCAAGGGGGGGTGATGCCATCAGGGTTTCCATGCGCCCCCGGTCGCACGGACCCATGACGCAGCGATGACAGTTTCACTTCACTTCTGTGAAGCCTTGTCGCCGATCATCGCGAGGCGGACGCGTGTCGAGGCGAAGTCAATCACCGCGACAGCCGCCAGCACGATCAGGATGATGAACGAGACCCGGTCCCATTCGAAAGTGCGGATCATCTCTGCCAGATGCAGGCCGATGCCGCCGGCGCCGACGATGCCGATGATGGTCGCCGAGCGGGTGTTCGATTCGAAATAGTAGAGAACCTGGCTGAGGAAGACCGGCAGCACCTGCGGCAGCAGCCCGAACCGCACCTCGTGCAGCTTGGTGCCGCCCGTCGACGCCACCCCTTCCGCCGGCCGGGGGTCGGCCGCCTCGATGGCTTCCGAGAACAGCTTCGTAAAGGCCCCGATATCGCTCGTCATGATGGCGAGAACGCCGGCGAAGGGGCCGAGCCCGACGACGTTGATCCAGATGAGGGCCCAGATCAGCGTATCGACCCCCCGGAGCGAATCCGAGAAGCGCCGGGTCAGCGCGCGCAGCAGCCAGCCCCTGAGGACCCCGCGCGCCGCAAGGAAGCCGAGCGGAAACGCGAGCGTCGCCGCCAGCAGCGTGCCGAGAAAGGCGATGGCGACCGTCTCGCCGAGCGCCTTCAGGAACAACATCGCCTTGCCGCCGGGATCCGGCGG
>JAVTWI010000169.1:0-2193 GCA_032229845.1 Rhabdaerophilum sp. | reverse complement strand
GCGATCAGCCGATGGCGCAGCCGTTCCGTGCCGAGATCGATCAGCATGACGGTCGCGATCACGAGACAGAGGATCGCGGACACGTCGGAATAATAGAACTTGCGCACGGCCTCGATGAGGTCCTGCCCGATACCGCCGGCGCCGACGAACCCCATTACGGCGGCGCCGCGCACGTTGATCTCGAAGCGCAGCAGCGCGTAGGAGGCGAAATTGGAAAGAACCTGCGGCACCGCCGCGTAACGGATCGCCTGCCAGCGCGAGGCGCCGCTCGCGATGGCGCCCTCGACCGGCTTCATGTCGATATTCTCGACGACCTCGAAAAACAGCTTGCCCAGCGCGCCGTAGGTATGGATCGCGATCGCGAGGACACCCGGCACCGGCCCGAGCCCGAAGGCGACGACGAACAGCAGCGCGAAGACGAGTTCCGGCACCGTGCGGCAGAATTCCAGCACGCGGCGCGTCACGAACCGCATCACCGGCCCGGTCGCCAGATTGGCCGAGGCGCCGAAGCAGGAAAGGAACGCGCCGATCCCGCCGATCAGCGTACCGAGATAGGCGATGAGCAGCGTATCCCCGAGCTTGGCCAGCCACTTGCCAAGCCCCCAATACCATTCCAGCGGATCGGCCAGCACCAGGCGGCCATCGTCCAGCACGAACAGCCGGCCGATATAGCTGGTGAATTTCGGCAGGTTTTCGACGAATTTCCGGGGCTCGACTTCGGCGACCCAGCCGGCAGCGAGAACGCAGAGCGCGAAGACGACGAGGCCCATCGCGCTCGCACGCCGGCGCCGCGCGATCTCCCGGCCGTAGCCATCCAGCAGCGGCGCGATCTGATGGGCTGGCAGACGGGTCAGAGCCGCGCTCATCGGGGCCTCGCTTCTAGGGCATTTTCAAGCGAAGTGGATTCCGGTTCGCGTGAAGAACCGAAGGTCCGCGCAAGCGAAAATGCTATGAAACAATAAGATAGGGCATACGAGGTGAATGTGAATTCACCGAAAATGCCCTTGCAGACATGAAAAAGGCGCCGGAGGTGGGGTTTGCTCCGGCGCCCAGGGGGTACGAGGATCACGAACCCTTCTTGCGAAGCGTATCGACGAACTTCACAAGCTCGATGACCGGCAGATAGGCGTCATGCGAGACCGCCACGAGCGGGCCCTGCTTGCCTTCGTAGATCTTGTCGAAGGCGGCCTTGTCCTTGGCGTGGACATTGAGAACCGCGTCCTTGATCTTCGCCTTGAGGTCGGCCGGAAGGCTGGAAAGATAAGCCATCGGCGAGTTCACGATCTGGTCGGACTTGAAGATCATGCGGAAATCTTCCGCCTTGACCATCTTCTTGCGCGCCATGCGCTGGAGGTTGGATTCGGCCTCGTCGTTCCACCAGTTGAAGGCGGCGTCGCAGGTGCCCTGCTGCACGCCAAGCACCGCGTTCTCGTGGCTGCCGGCAAAGGTGACCTTGCCGAAGAACTTCTCCGGGTCGATACCCATCTTGTTCATCGCGAAGCGCGGCACGTTGTTGCCCGAGGTCGAGTTCGGGTCGACGAGGCACAGGTTCTTGCCCTTCAGATCTTCGATCTTCTGGTAGGGCGAGCCCGCCTTCACCCAGAGCACCGAGTGGTAGCCCTTGGTGCCGTCGAGGTTGGTCTCGATCGCGAACGGCTCGATCTTGGCGCCGGTGATGACCGCGCGGGCATAGGAGGCCGGGCCATACATGCCGATATGGATGTTGCCGGCGCGCTGACCCTCGATCACCGCCGCATAGTCCGAGGCGATACGCAGCGTCACCTTGGTGCCGAGTTCCTTGGCGAGATAGTCGATGAACGGCTTGTAGCGCTCGGTCACGCCCGAGGCGTTCTCGGCGGGGATGATCGCGAGGACGAGTTCGGGATACTTGGCCTTCCAGTCCTGCGCGAGCGCGGGAGCGGCAAGGCCGACGGCAAGGCTGGCGCCAAGCACGAGACGACGCGTGAGAGACATCGGTTTTGTCCTTCCTGTTGGGAAATTGCCTGTTGGGAGTCGAATTTTTCGGGTTGGTGAACTTACGCGACCGCAGCGAGACCGGCCGCCCGGACCGGCTCGGGCGGCAGAAGGGTCATCGCCTCGTGGGCTTCGAGCCCGTAGAGTTCGCGGGCTGCGGCCTCGGTGAGCGCTTCCGGCGCATCGTCGAAAACGATGCGTCCCTGCGCCATCCCGACG
>JAVTWI010000168.1:0-9827 GCA_032229845.1 Rhabdaerophilum sp. | reverse complement strand
GGCCGGCTTCAGCCGACGGGCCGTGTCAAAGGCATCGCCGTGATGGCGAAGGAACTGATGTGGGGCGACACCAACGCCTTTCCGTCCGACAAGGATAATGGCGACTGGGAATATGCGGCCTTCAAGGCCGACGGCTCGCCCAATCCGGTCAAGCTCGATACGTGCTACGCCTGCCATCTCCCCCAGAAGGGGCTCGACTTCACTTTCTCGGGCAAGAAAATCCACGAAGCGGCGAAGAAGTGACGACGCTGCCGTTCCGGCGTGGCGGCGCGGGCGTGATTCTCCATGTCCGCCTGACGCCGAAAGGCGGTCGCGACGGCATCGACGGCGTCACCGTCGGCGATGACGGCAAGGCGGTTCTCGCTGCACGCGTGCGCGCCGTTCCCGAAAACGGCGCCGCCAACGAGGCGCTGATCGCACTTCTCGCGAAAGCGCTCGATGTCCGACGCAGCGCGATTTCCCTCGTCGGCGGAGGCAAGTCGCGCATCAAGGCGCTGGAGATCGCGGGCGATGCCGGCGCGATCGAAATGCGCCTTCTAATCCTATGCGGGACGGGGGGCTGAGGCGATCTTGCGCCGCAGGTGGCGGGGCCTGCTTTTTTGGCAAAAGGTCGCAATTCCGTTGCATTGCGAAACCGGGCAAAAAGGTTTAGGGACGGCTCATCGTTCATTGGATCCGTTCCAAGTTCTCGAACAAGGTGAAGCATGGCGCGCACAGGCCCGGCGGAACGACCGCTTTCTCCCCATCTCCAGATCTACAAGCCCTCCGTGACGATGATGATGTCGATCCTGCATCGCATCACCGGCGCGGCCCTGTTTTTCGGGACGCTGCTGCTGGTGGTTGCGTTGCTGGCGCTCGCTTCGGGGAAGACCAGCTATGCGACCGTGCAGGCGATTTACGGCTCATTCCTCGGCAAGCTGGTTCTGTTCGGCTATACTTGGGCGCTGTTCCACCACATGTTCGGCGGCATCCGCCATTTCGTGTGGGACACGGCTGCCGGCCTCGAACGCGAGACGCGGTTCAAGCTCGCTTGGGCGACGCTGGTAGGCTCGCTGGGGCTGACGGTCGTCGTCTGGTTCTTCTATCTGATGGGCTGAGGGCGGAACGATGAAGAACAACGCGCATTCCATCCGCACCCCGATGTCCCGCGTGCGCGGGTTGGGCTCCACCAAATCCGGCACCGACCATTTCTGGAAGAGCCGCGTCACCGCGGTCGCCAACGTGATCCTCACCGTGCCCTTCGTCATCATCGTGATGATGCTCGCCAAGGCGGATTATGCCGGGGCGATGAAGATCGTCGGCCATCCGCTGGCGGCGATCCTGCTGATGGCCTTCATCACCTCGGCCGCGATCCACATGCGGCTCGGCATGCAGGTGATCATCGAGGATTACGTGCATTCGGAAGGCACGAAGATCGTGCTCCTGATGCTCAACACCTTCTTCGCGGTCGCGGTGGGGCTCGCCTCGGCCTATGCGATCCTCAGGATCGGCTTCGCGGGCTGATCGGGAGTAAGTAGACATGGCAAGTTCCAGCACTTCGGCTGCAAATACCGTTTCGATCGGCGGCAGGGCCTATCCGATCATCGATCACGCCTATGACGTCGTCGTCGTCGGTGCCGGCGGTGCGGGCCTGCGCGCGACCCTCGGCATGGCCGAGCAGGGGCTGCGCACCGCCTGCATCACTAAGGTGTTCCCGACCCGCTCGCATACGGTCGCGGCGCAGGGCGGCATCGCCGCCTCGCTCGCCAACATGGGGCCGGATTCGTGGCAGTGGCACATGTTCGACACCGTCAAGGGGTCGGACTGGCTCGGCGACAACGACGCCATGGAATACCTCGCGCGCGAGGCTCCGGCGGCGGTCTATGAGCTGGAGCATTACGGCGTGCCGTTCTCGCGCACCGAGGAAGGCAAGATCTACCAGCGTCCGTTCGGCGGCCACACCACCGAATACGGCGAGGGCCCGCCGGTGCAGCGCACCTGCGCGGCGGCGGACCGCACCGGTCACGCCATCCTGCACACGCTCTACGGCCAGTCGGTGCGTAACAAGGCCGAGTTCTTCGTCGAGTATTTCGCGCTCGACCTGATCATGGGCGAGGACGGCGCCTGCCAGGGCGTGATGGCGTGGAAGCTCGACGACGGCACGATCCACCGCTTCCGCTCCAAGCTCGTCGTGCTGGCGACCGGCGGTTACGGCCGCGCCTATTTCTCCGCGACCTCGGCGCACACCTGCACCGGCGATGGCGGCGGTCTCGTGGCGCGCGCCGGCCTGCCGCTTCAGGATATGGAATTCGTGCAATTCCACCCCACCGGCATCTACGGCGCCGGCTGCCTGATTACGGAAGGCGCACGTGGTGAGGGCGGCTATCTCACCAATTCCGCCGGCGAGCGCTTCATGGAGCGCTATGCCCCCACCTACAAGGACCTCGCGCCGCGCGACTTCGTCTCGCGCTGCATGACGATGGAAATCCGCGAGGGTCGCGGCGTCGGCAAGAACAGCGACCACATCTTCCTGCACCTCGATCATCTCGATCCCGCGGTGCTGCACGCCCGCCTGCCGGGCATTTCGGAAAGCGCGAAGATCTTCGCGGGCGTCGACCTCACCAAAGAGCCGATCCCGGTGATCCCGACCGTCCACTACAACATGGGCGGCATCCCCACGAACTACTGGGGCGAGGTGCTGAACCCGACTGCGAAGAACGAGGATGCCGTCGTGCCGGGCCTGATGGCCGTCGGCGAAGCCGGTTGCGCCTCGGTGCATGGCGCGAACCGCCTCGGCTCGAACTCGCTGATCGACCTCGTGGTGTTCGGCCGCGCGGCCTCGATCCGCGCCGGGCAGGTGCTCGACCGCAAGGCGGCGATCCCGGCGGCGAGCGCCAAGCAGGATGAGCTGATCCTCTCGCGGCTGGACAAGGTCCGCAACGCCAACGGCGCGACGCCGACCGCCGAGCTGCGTCTGAAGATGCAGCGCGCGATGCAGGAGGACGTCGCCGTGTTCCGCGACGGCCCGACCCTCAAGCAGGGCTGCGAGCGCGTGTCGAAAGTCTGGGCCGAGAAGGCCGACATCAAGGTCACGGACCGCAGCCTGGTGTGGAATTCCGATCTGATGGAAACCCTCGAATTCGAGAACCTGATGGTCAACGCGATCGCGACCGTTTACGGCGCGGAAGCGCGCACCGAAAGCCGCGGCGCCCATGCGCGCGAGGATTTCGCCAAGCGCGACGACGCCAACTGGCGCAAGCACACGATCGCCCGCGTCGGCGAGGACGGCAAGGTTGCCCTTTCCTATCGCGCGGTTCACACCAAGACGCTGACCGGCGAGATGTCGGACGAGAAGATCGCCCCCAAGGAGCGGAAGTTCTAAGATGGCCGAGTTCAACCTTCCCAAGAATTCCCGCCTCACCGAAGGCAAGACCTGGCCGAAGCCGGCCGGAAGCAACATCCGCGAGTTCAAGATCTACCGCTGGGATCCGGATGGGGAATCGAACCCGCGCATGGATACCTATTTCGTCGATCTCGACGATTGCGGGCCGATGATCCTCGACGCGATCCTCTGGATCAAGAACAAGGTCGACCCGACGCTGACCTTCCGCCGCTCGTGCCGCGAAGGCATCTGCGGCTCCTGCGCGATGAACATCGACGGGCTCAACACCCTCGCCTGCACCAAGGGCATGGACGAGATTTCGGGCACGGTGAAAATCTATCCGCTGCCGCATATGCCGGTGGTGAAGGACCTCGTGCCGGACCTCACGCGCTTCTACGCCCAGCACGCCTCGATCGAGCCGTGGCTCAAGACCGATACGCCGGCCCCCGAGAAGGAATGGCGCCAGAGCCCTGAGGATCGTGAGCTGCTCGACGGGCTCTACGAGTGCATCCTGTGCGCCTGCTGCTCCACCTCCTGCCCGAGCTACTGGTGGAACGGCGATCGTTACCTTGGTCCGGCGGCGCTGTTGCAGGCCTACCGCTGGCTGATCGACAGCCGCGACGAGGCGACCGGCGAGCGGCTCGACAACCTCGAGGACCCGTTCCGGCTCTACCGCTGCCACACGATCATGAACTGCTCGAACGCCTGTCCCAAGGGTCTCAACCCGGCCAAGGCGATCGCCCAGATCAAGAAGATGATGGTCGAGCGGCAGTTCTGAGGCTGCTGCCATATTTCGACAGCAGGGTCATGGCATGGAGCCTCCGCTACAAGGGAGGCTTTGATGTTTGATCATATCGGTTTCACAGTCCGCGATTTCGCGGTGTCGCGCGCGTTCTATCTCAAGGCGCTCGCGCCGCTCGGCTGCGGCCTGGTGATGGAGTTCCCCAAGGGGAGCATTCCGGGCCATGGCGCCCACGCCGGTTTCGGACCGCCCGGAAAGCCGGCATTCTGGATTTCGGAGGACGGCAAGCCGCTGGAGAACCGGCTGCATGTCGCTTTTTCCGCGAACAACCGCGCGGAAGTCGACGCCTTCTACGAGGCCGCGATCGCCGCCGGTGGAAAGGATAACGGCGGACCGGGCCTCCGGCCGCATTATCACGCCGATTACTATGGTGCGTTCGTCATCGACCCCGACGGGCACAATATCGAGGCAGTGTGCCACAAGCCGGAATGATGCCTTTGCCGCGGTTCTCCAGCTGGTTATGCCTTATTCATGTCTTTTATGCAGAATAGGGCCTGAATTCCCGATCAGGTCGATCCGGGACAGGATGGAGAACCCCGGCGGACATGCCGGGGCATGGGGACGATGGGTGTGACACGACGTTTTTCGGCGAAGGCCGGGCTGGCCCTGCCGCTGGTGCTGACGCTTGCCGCGTGTGAATCGAGTTCGCGCCTTGGTTCGCTCATGCCGGGCGGCGGCGGTTATGCCTCGCCGGCCCGCACGGCGCCTGCCGCGGCACCGGCGCCGCTGACGCCCGCGCCTTCGAGCACCGTGGAATCCTCGTCGCTGCCGCCGCCTCCGGGCGCTTCGACCGCGACAGCGGATCCGCAATCGCCGGCGGCCGGGCCCGGACAGGGCGCCGCTAATGGCGCCGCGCCGGGCGCCAATCCGACGCCCGGGCTCAACGCGCCGGGCAATGCGCCGCGCGTCAACCCGCCGCAGGTCGCGACCACCCCGGCCGCGCCCGCGCCGGCCCCGACGCAATCGCGCCTTGTCGGTAACTGGTCGGTTGCGGAGAGTTCGGGGTCGACCTGCCGCATCACGCTGTCCAGCGCGCCAAAGCTCGATCTCTACGGCGCAGGCACGGCCGGTTGCCAATCGAAGGAACTCCAGCGCGTCAATGCCTGGGAACTCGCCGGTTCGGAGGTGATCCTTTACGAGCCGGGCGGCGGTGTCGTCGCGCGGCTCAGGCAGGCGGGCGCACAGAGCTACAGCGGCGCGACTGCGAAATCCGGCGCGCCGGTCACGCTGTCGAAATAGCGGCGACCTTTCAAGTTCCGGGTCCCAAGCGCAGGCTGTCGCGTTAGCTTCCCGCGACTTATGAGGTCCGGGAGAGATTGATGGCTGAATTCAGGCTGCATGGCTTCGGCGAATCCGGCAATGCCTACAAGGTCGCGCTGATGCTGACGCTGAGCAAGGCCGACTGGGAGCTGGTGCCGGTCGCGTTTTTCAAAGGGGCCACCCGCGAGGAGGGCTGGCGCGCTTCCGTCAACGAGATGGGCGAGGTGCCGGTGCTGGAACATCGCGGCGAGCGGCTCACGCAATCAGGCGTCATCCTCGACTATCTTTCCACCGTGCTCGGTACGTTCGGCGGGCGGGGCGAGGCGGAATCACGCGAGATCTGGCGCTGGATCCTGTTCGACAACCACAAGTTCACGAGCTACTTCGCGACCCTGCGCTTCCTCTACGGTCTGCAGAAGACGGGCGAGACCCCGGTGACGGAGTTTCTTCGCGGGCGCGCGAAATCGGCGTTCCACATTCTCGACAAGCATCTCGCCGGGCGCGAATTCGTGGTCACGGACCGCCCGACCATCGCCGATCTCTCGCTGGCCGGCTACGCCTTCTACGATGAACCAACGGGGATCGACCGTTCGGAATTCAAGAACATCGAGGCGTGGCGCGCACGGATCAAGGCCCTTCCCGGCTGGAAAGGGCCCTATGAACTGATGCCGGCGGCGATGGGCTGAGCCTCCGCGCCCGCCACCGCTACCTGTCAGCCGAGCCGGGCCTGCGACCGGCGCGGCAGGAACGTCCGCTTCTGGAAATCGAGCGCGAAGTTGGTGAAGGCCGCCGCGTCGTCGATTGCCTCGCGCAGGAGCGAGATGATCGTCCGGCGCGGCGCCTCGACAAGCGCCACCGAGTCATCGAGTTCGAGCATGATCTCCGCCGTGAACTTGCGCGCGAGGCCGCGCATCGGCGCGTTGTTCTTCAGGCAGGTCATGTAGAGGCGGCTGAACCCGCGATTGCGGGCCGAGCGCAGGGCACGGGCGAAAAGGTTCGTCCCGATTCCGCAGTTGCGCCATTCGCTCGCCACCGAGAACGCGAGTTCCGCTTCGCCGACGAAAAAATCGCCGATCGGCCGGAGTTCGGCGACGCCGACGAGCTTTTCGCCGAGAAAGGCGCCATGAATGATTGCGTTCAAGGTGATGCAACGGGAGGCATATTGCCTGATGAACGCATCGCTCGTCGCCATGCCGAACCGGCTGCGGCGGCTGTCCGGATCGAGCGCGAGAAGGTGCGCCTCGAAGGCATCGTGGTCCGTCATCTGGAGCTTTCGATAGCTCAAACGGTCGAGACTGGGTCTGGGCATGGCCCTTTTCCTAACTTTCCTGATGAGGGCGCGCCGCCTGCTTCTGCCGCGGGGCGCCCGGATCGATTCATTTCTAATTGCTGCGATGCAATATATGTTCCTTTTGTCAGAACCGTGGCAACGGCGCGAGGGGCTTGCAAATTTTGCATAGTCATTTTTCGTGCCGACTGAATTCGCATGGCCGGATCAGCGTGACCGGCCGGATTTGCTTGCCCCGGTCCACGCCGCGTGCCAGACAACGGCGAACTGGGTCGAGCCGTGCGGGATGGAAATGGGGCAGCCGATCGCTTCGCGTTATGCCAGCATGGTGGCCGAGGGACGGATCGATCCCGATCCGGCACAGAAAGAGATCGTCGACCTGCTGGCGCGGCTGGCCGAAAGGCTGGAATCGCATCGGCTTGCGCGCAAGGGGTCGGCGCTCGGCTGGCTGTTCGGCAAGAAGGAGCCGCCCGAGCCCATCCGCGGCCTTTATCTCTGGGGCTCGGTCGGGCGCGGCAAGACCATGCTGGTCGATTTGTTCCACGACAGCCTTAACGTCCAGCGCAAGCGGCGCGCGCATTTCCATGCCTTCATGGCCGATGTCCATGCCCGCATCCATGATTGGCGCCAGCGTGCCCGGCGTGGCGAGGTCAAAGGCGAGGATCCGATCCAGCCCGTGGCGGAGCAACTGGCCGACGAGGCCTGGGTGCTTTGCTTCGACGAGTTTTCGGTGACCGATATCGCCGATGCGATGATCCTTGGCCGTCTGTTCCAAGCCTTGTTCGCACGAGGCGTGGTGATCGTCGCGACGTCGAATGTCGAGCCGTCGCGGCTTTATCACAACGGCCTCAACCGCCAGCTTTTCCTGCCCTTCATCGGGTTGATCGAACAGCGGATGCAGGTGGTGCGGCTCGATGCGCGGACCGATTACCGGCTGGAAAAGCTCCAGGGCCATCCGGTCTACTACGCGCCGGCCGACGCGGACGCGAAGGCGGCGATCGATGTTCTTTACGAGGAGCTGTCCGAGGGGCAGAAGGCGGTGCCTCGCCGCATCGACCTCGGTGGACGGTTTCTGGAGGTGCCGCTGGCCGCTGGCGGCGTCGCGCGCGGCACTTTCGCCGACTTCTGCCAGAAGCCGCTCGGTTCGGTCGATTTCCTGGCGCTGGCCCGGAACTTCCATACGCTCGTGCTGGAGGACATCCCCCGCATCGACCCTGAAAAGCGCAACGAGGCCAAACGGTTCATCACGCTGATCGACATTCTCTACGAGCACCACGTCAAGCTGATCGCCTCGGCGGCGGTCGAGCCGCAGGACCTCTATCATGATCCGAGGTCGAGCGGGCATGTGGCGTTCGAGTTCGACCGGACGGTTTCGCGCCTGATCGAGATGCGCTCCGAGAGCTATCTGGCCCTGCCGCACGGGCGGCTCGACAGCGAGGCGAGCGGCGATACGACCGGGCTGGTCGAGACATGAGGGATGGCCCGGGACCGGATGGGACGCGCGGCCGCATTCTCCTGGCGGCGCTGACGGAAATCCGGCAGATCGGGCTGGCCCGGATGCGGATTTCGGGGATCGCGGCCCGGCTGGGCATGAGCCACGCCAACGTCTACCGCTATTTCGCCGACAAGGGCGCGATCGTCGACGCCATCCTCAACGATTGGCTGCGTCCGCTGGAATTGCGGTTGCAGGATATCGTCGAGGGGCCGGACCCGGCCGACGACAAGCTGGAGCGATTCCTGACGACGCTCACCCGCGCCTACGCGGAGACCCTGCGCCAGGACCCGGCGCTGTTCCGGCTGCTTGCCAGCGTGGCCGCCGACGGCGCCGAGGCGCTTCGCCATCGACGGCGGATCGAGGGGTTCGTCGAGCGGATCGTCGAGGAAGGCAACGTGACGCGTTTGTTCCAGGGCGGCGAATCCAGGCGGCTCGGGGCATTGGTGCTGGACCTGACGCATCGCTTCCGGGATCCGTTGGCCGTGCAGGCGGCGAGTGGTGACGAGGGCGCGGGCGATGCCCGGCGCGACCGGGTGATCCGCGCTGCGATCCGGGCGATATCGGCCCGGAAATAGCATTTCATATTACAAAAAACGTTATTCGTAATAGAATATTCTTGCTAAACTTTCGCCGTGATCACGGGGCATCGAAAAGTCATGCTCTTGAAAAACAGGCACCTTTTTAATCGCAGATGAAACCAATTCCGGAATTGCGGTGTTGGGCGCCGGGCCGTGCGATATGCGACGATCTTCGCGGTTGCCGTGGCTTGCAACTCGGATTAGTCGAGGGCGGCCCGATCACGAATTCGGGCGTGTAGACCCAAGTGCAGACCCAAGTGAACCCGGGTGGCGATGCCGGGAAACCGGAGCGGCCACCGTCCTCGAAATTTCGGGCCTCGCGCCAGGCGCGGCCGCATTCTGTCAGGATAAAACCATGGCACGTCGTAAGATCGCCCTCATCGGTGCAGGCCAGATCGGCGGAACGCTCGCGCATCTCGCGGGCCTCAAGGAACTGGGCGATGTCGTCCTGTTCGATATCGCGGACGGCATTCCCCAGGGCAAGGGGCTCGACATCGCGGAATCCGCCCCCGTGGACGGCTTCGATGCGGCCTATAAGGGCACCAGCGACTACAAGGACATCGAGGGCGCCGATGTCGTCATCGTCACGGCCGGCGTGCCGCGCAAGCCGGGCATGAGCCGCGACGATCTCCTCGGTATCAACCTCAAGGTGATGGAGGCTGTCGGCAAGGGCATCAAGCAGTATGCCCCGAAGGCGTTCGTGATCTGCATCACAAACCCGCTCGACGCCATGGTGTGGGCGCTGCAGAAGTTCTCGGGCGTCAAGCAGAACAAGATCGTCGGCATGGCCGGCGTGCTCGATTCCGCCCGCTTCCGCCACTTCATCGCCGATGCGGTCAACGTCTCGATCAAGGACGTCAACGCCTTCGTTCTCGGCGGCCACGGCGACGACATGGTGCCGCTGGTCCGCTACTCGACCGTTGCCGGCATCCCGCTGACCGACCTCGTCAAGATGCGCTGGATCAGCCAGGAACAGCTCGACGCGATGGTCGAGCGCACCCGCAAGGGCGGCGGCGAGATCGTCAACCTGCTCAAGACCGGCT
>JAVTWI010000167.1:0-10030 GCA_032229845.1 Rhabdaerophilum sp. | reverse complement strand
GCTCCATGTTTTTGGTTTTCCGCATTTTCGCTTACGCGGACTTTCGGTTCTTGCGATCAACCGGTGTCCACCTGATCGAAAAATGCTTTTGGGGCGCTTGCGCCTGAAAATTTTGCGCTTTTCGGTCGAATCATCGAATGATCGGCCATGAACATCACCATCCTGCCAGAATTCGCGATCGCCTTCGCGCTGGTCTTCGCCCGCATCGGGACGATGATGATGCTCGTCCCCGGCCTCGGCGAGCGGACGACGCCGGCCCGAATCCGCCTCGGACTTGCGGTTCTGGTCACGCTGCTGACGCTGCCGATCGTGCGGGCCGGCCTGCCGAAGACGATGGAAAACCTGCCGGCGCTGGCGCAACTGCTGATCGGCGAGTTGCTTGTCGGCTTCACCTTCGGCCTCGCGAGCCGCTTCATGATGTCGAGCCTGCAGACCGCCGGCGTGCTGATCGCCCAGCAGATGGGCCTTTCCTTCACGATGATGCTCGACCCGACGCATGGCGATCAGGGGCAATCGGCGGTCATATCGAGCTTCCTCGCCCTGCTGGGGGTGTCGCTCATCCTGGCGCTGAACCTGCACCATGTCGCGCTGATGGGGATCGTCGACAGCTATCGCACCTTCTCGCCCGGTGAGGTGCCGCCGGCGGGGGATGCAGCACAGCTCGCGGTCAGCATCGCCAAGACCTCGTTCGGGGTCGGGGTGCAGATTTCGGCGCCATTCCTCGTTTTCGGTCTCGTCTTCAACGTTGGCCTCGGTGTGCTCTCGCGCATGATGCCGCAACTGCAGGTGTTCTTTCTGGCGATGCCGGCGACGATCCTCGTCGGCACGGTGGTCCTGATCCTCGTGCTGTCGCTGATGATGGATGGTTTCACCGCCCATGTCGCGACCGTCTTCCGCGAACTCTTTCCGGGAGCGCGCTAGCCGATGTCGGACGACAAGGATCAGGAAGACAAAACGGAAGACCCGACAGACCGCCGCATCGAGCAGGCGATCCAGCGTGGTGACGTGCCCAAGAGCATGGAGGCAGCGACGTTCTTCGCCCTCGGCGCCGGAACGCTCGCGCTGCTGATTACGGGCACGACCGGCGTCGGCGATTTCGTTGCCGGCATGCGCGCCTTTCTGCAGAACGCGCACCAGGTGCCGTTCGACGCGAACGGGCTGCAGCATCTCGCCAATTACTCGGCGTGGAAGTTCTTCGCCATCATCGGCATTCCGTTCATCTTCGCGGTTGTGGCGGGGCTCGCGCAGGGGCTCATCATGCACCGCCCGCTCTGGACGCCGGAACCGATGGCGCCCAAGCTCAACCGCATCTCGCCGATGAGCGGTTTCAAGCGGATCTTCGGCAAGGAAGCCTTCGTCCAGTTCGCCAAAAGCCTCGCGAAATTCGCGATCGTCACCATCGTGATGTTCGCCGTGCTCTGGCCGGAGCGGGACCGGCTCGATTCGCTCGTCCAGCTCGATCCGATCAAGATGATGGACGCGAGCTGGAGCCTGACGCTCAAGCTGCTCGCAGGCGTGCTTGCCGTCTTCGCCTTCGTCGCGGTCGCGGATATCCTCTATCAGCGCTTTTCCTGGCGTCAGCGCCTCAAGATGACGCGCGAGGAACTCAAGCAGGAGTTCAAGGAAACGGAAGGCAGCCCGGAGGTGAAGGCCCGCATCCGCAAGATGCGGATGGAGATCCTGCGGCGGCGCATGATGGCGCAGGTCCCCAACGCCTCGGTGGTTCTGACCAACCCGACGCACTACGCCGTGGCACTCCGTTACGAGGCCGGAATGAATGCGCCGGTCGTGCTCGCCAAGGGCGTCGATTCGCTGGCGATGCGCATCCGCGAGATCGCGACCCAGCACGAGATTCCGGTCGTCGAGAACCCACCGCTTGCGCGCGCGCTCCATGCGCGTGTGGAAATCGACGAGGAAATTCCCGAAGAGCATTATAAAGCAGGTGCGGAAGTCATCGGATACGTGATGCGGTTGCGGCGACCGCGCTGGTGAGTGATGCGGGTGAGCGGCGACGGGCCGTTTGAGGGTGGAGTTGATGCTGAAGGAAACGCCGGTCGGCGCGCCGATTGACCGCAGCCAGCGACATGGCTCGCCGGGCCTTCTGCTGGTTTTTACCCTCATCGTCGTCGCGGCGATGATCGGACTGGTCTATCTCGACGAGCACAAGCACGCGCTGGTGCTGATGCTGTTTCTGGCGACCTTCGCGGCGATCGGCTTTCTGGCCTTTCTGCTCTATGCGATCGGGATTCTCCAGTTTTCGGGCCGTGCCGCCCGGAACGACATCACCAAGGCGATCGTCGACGGCTCCGCCGATGCGCAGCTTATCGTCGACCGCGAGGGCAAGATTCTCTACGCAAATGCCGCCTATCAGGCGCTGTGCGGCGGAATTCCGGGCCGGCTCGCGAGCATCCGCCCGGTCGAACGGCTGTTTGCGGGCTCGCCCGAGGTGAGCGAGGCGACCTACCGGCTGGCGCAGGCGGCGCGGGAGGGGCGGCGCGCGGCGGAGGTGATGCGGCTGGTGCCGGCGCTGACGGGAGGCGCGCCCTTCGCTTGGTATCGGGTCCGGATTGCACCGCTCGAACGGGGGGGCACCACGGTTCAGCACTGGAGCG
This sequence comes from Rhabdaerophilum sp., assembly GCA_032229845.1. Taxonomy (GTDB): domain Bacteria; phylum Pseudomonadota; class Alphaproteobacteria; order Rhizobiales; family Beijerinckiaceae; genus Rhabdaerophilum. The sequence continues at coordinate 7,418 of JAVTWI010000167.1, read as the reverse complement.
TGTCCGATATCACCCGCGAGCGCGAGCGCAACGAGAACGAATTCCAGGAGCTGCAGCAGGCGATCTCCTATCTCGACAATGCGCCGGCCGGTTTCTTCTGCGTGCGTCCGGACGGGCGGCTCGCCTATATCAACGCGACGCTCGCCGACTGGCTCGATCTCGATATCGCGGAGATCGCCGGCAAGCCGCTCGAATTGAAGGATATCGTCTCCGGCAATGGCGCGGCGCTGGTGTCCTCGATTCAGGGCATGCCCGGCGGGGTCAAGACCGAGACGATCGATCTCGATCTCAAGCGCAAGAACGGGCAGACGCTGCCCGTCCGGCTCATCCACCGCATTGCCTTCGCTGCCGACGGCAGTGCCGGCGTCTCGCGGACGCTGGTGCTCAACCGTTCGCATGGGCAGGGCGGCGATTCCTCGGAAGGCCTGCGCGCCGCCGAGGTGCGCTTCGCCCGCTTCTTCAACAATTCGCCGCTCGCGATCGCGACCCTCGATGCTGGCGGCGGCATCGAGAGTTCGAACGCGCGCTTCGCGGCACTGGTGCCGCAGAGCAAGCCGGGGGAGTCGCGCGATCTCAGGCATTTCGTCGTCGAGGCCGACCGCGCCAAGGTCGAGGCCGCCTTCCGCGAGGCGCTGTCGGGCAAGGGCGACATCGACCCGGTCGATGCGGTGCTGGAAGGCGATCCGCCCCGCGGCGCCCGCTTCTTTTTCGTGCCGGCGGAAGCGCGTGAGGGGGACAAGGAAGTCGCGCTGGTCTACCTGATCGAGACTACCGAGGAGAAGAAGCTTCAGGAGCAGTTCTTCCAGTCGATGAAGATGAACGCCATCGGCCAGCTTGCCGGCGGTGTCGCGCATGACTTCAACAACCACCTGCAGGCGATCGTCGGGTTCGCGGACCTGTTGATCGGCAATTACCGCGCGTCCGACCCGCGCTATCAGGACGTTCTGCAGATCAAGAACTCCGCCAACCGCGCCAAGAGCCTCGTGCGGCAGTTGCTGGCCTTCTCGCGCCAGCAGACGCTGCTGCCGGAGGCGATCGACCTCGGTGAGCAGTTGAGCGACCTCACCAACCTGCTCAAGCGTTCCATCGGCCCGACGGTGGAACTGGAGGTGCGGCACGGGCGCGACCTCTGGCCGATCCATGCCGATCCGGCCTCGTTTGACAACATGATCATCAACCTCGCCGTCAATGCGCGCGACGCGATGCCCGAGGGTGGGCACCTGACGATCCGGACCGCCAATGTCGCGCCGGCCGAATGCGCCCGCTACGCGATCGAGGGCATGCCGCCGGCCGAATATGTGCTCGTCGAGATCGAGGACAACGGCTCAGGCATGAGCGAGGACGTCCGCAAGCGCATCTTCGAGCCGTTCTTCACCACCAAGGACGTCGGGCGCGGCACCGGGCTCGGCCTGTCCTCGGTCTATGGCTTCATCAGCCAGTCGAACGGGTTCATCGGCTGCGAGTCCGAGCTTGGCAAGGGCACGACGTTCCGCATCTTCCTGCCGCGCTATCAGGCGCCGGTTGCGGAGGTGGCGGCACCAGTCGCGGTCGCGGAGGGCGCTTCTCCGGTTGTCGCGTCCGCAGCGCAGCCGATCGCCGACCACACCGGCAAGGAGACCATCCTTCTCGTCGAGGACGAGGATGCCGTGCGCAATTTCGGCGCCCGCGCGCTTCGTTCACGTGGCTACACCGTCATCGAGGCGCAATCGGGCCTCGATGCCCTCGAACAGGTAGGCGACCGGATCGACGATATCGATATTGTGGTGTCCGACGTCGTGATGCCGGAAATGGACGGCCCGACGCTGCTGCGCGAGTTGCGTGCCCGCAACCCGAACCTCAAGGTGATATTCGTTTCGGGCTATGCCGAGGAAGCGTTCCGCAAGAACCTGCCGGAAGGCCAGCAGTTCGATTTCCTCCCCAAGCCCTTCGGCCTCAAGCAGCTTGTAGAGGCGGTGAAGACGGTGCTGGTCAGCTGACGCTGCATAATCCCCGGGCGGCCCCTTGAGAGGTTGGGCCCCCCCTGTCCTTTCTTCTTCAATATCCCAGAAGTCGCGGCAGGGTCAGAACCAGCGGGGGGAAGAACATGCAGGCGAACAGCAGGGCGTACATCGCGGCTACGAAGGGCCAGACGTGCTTTGTGATTTCGCCGAGCTTCAGGCCTGAGATGCCGCATATCACGAAGAGCACGACGCCGACCGGTGGTGTCAGCATCCCGATCACGAGGTTGAAGACGAACAGGAAGCCGAAGTGCAGCGGGTCGATGCCGTATTTGAGCGCGATCGGGTGCAACAGCGGCACCAGCATGATGTAGGCGGCATTGGACTCGAGGAACATGCCTACGACGAACAGCGCCGCCGCCACGAGCAGCAGGAAGATCGTCGGGTTGGTGGTGATGGCCTGAAGCAGGGCCGTGAGTTTGACCGGCAGCCGGTCGATCGTGAGCATATAGGTGACGACCGAGGCAAACGCGATCATGGCGCCCACGACCGCTGTTGTGATCGCCGTGCGGATCAGGGCCTCGGGCATGTCGGCCAGCCGCAGCTTGCGGGTCACGAAAAAGCCGATCAGCAGGGCGAGCACGACGGCGATCGCAGAGCCTTCCGTCGCCGTGAAAGCGCCGCCGATAATCCCGCCGATCACCACCACCGGCATCAGGAAGATCAGCAGGGAGCGCCGCAGTTCGTGCAGGATCCGGCGGAGCGAGAAGGCTTCGCCGGTGAGCGGATAGCCACGACGGATCGCGACGATGGAGACCATCGCCATCATCAGCGTCACGAGGATGAGGCCCGGCAGGATGCCGGCCATGAACATGCCGCCGACGGAAACGGTCGGCCCGGCCATGAAGGCATAGACGATCATCGCGCCGGAGGGCGGAATGATCGGCCCGAGATTGGCTGCGGCGGCGCAGAGGGCAGCGGAGAAGCCCTTGCCGTAGTACTTTTCGAGCGAGGGCATCAACGTGGAGCCGAGCGCGCTCGCATCGGCGACGGCCGCTCCCGAGACGGTCGAAAGTCCCAGACCCGCGAGCATGGTGACATGCCCGAGACCGCCGCGCACGCGCCCGACGACGGCGTTGGCGAGATCGATCAGCCGCTCCATCATCCCGGCCTTGAGCATCAGCTCGCCCGCCAGGATGAAGAACGGGATCGACATCAGCGGGAAAGCGTTCACGGAATTCATCATCCGCGAGGGGAGGAGGTTGAGGTCCACATCCGAGATCAGCAGCCCGACAAGTGCGCTCAACCCCAGCGAAAAGGCGAGCGGCATGCCCAGCAGGGCGGCAAGGACGAAAATCGCGAAAATGATCAGCGACATCAGTCGATATCCTTCGCGAATTCGGGATCGACGGGCGTGGGGCCCGTGACCGCGATCCAGAGGAGGTGGAGCGCCGAGTGCACGCCGCCGATCGCCAGCGGGACGATGAACCAGCTTGCGCTCCAGTTCACCGAACTCATCAGTTCATCCCACTGATCCGCCGCCAGCAGGACCGATTGCCAGGCGACCAGTGCAACCATCGCCGCGGCAACCAGCGCCATCAGCCGGATCAGCCCCGCGCGTGCGGCCGCCGGCAGCTTTTCGAGCACGATGTCCATGCCGATATGCACGCCGGCCCGCACGCCGAGCGGAATGGCGAGGAAGATGGTCCAGACAAAGGTGAGGCGCGAAATCTCGTCGGCCCAGCCGATCGAGCTGTTGAGGCCGTAGCGCAGCAGCACCTGCGCTGCGACGACGCTCACCATCACGACCAGCATCGCGATGATTACCCAGGCGGCGACAAGATCGAGGGCGGCAATGACGCGACCGAGCGGCGCTAGGGCGCCGCTCCGTCTCATGGGCTGGTAGCGGGAGAGATCCATCGCCGCCGCCACGATCAGGTGCCGGAGGCCTTGCGGACTTCCTCGATCACGGCATCGACCAGATCGGCGCCGAGGCGCTTGCGGATTTCATCGACCACGCCGGCCGTGGCCTTGCGCATCGCCTCGCGCTCGCTCTCGGGCAGGGCGTCGTATTGCATGCCCTTCTTCTGGAGTTCCACCAGTGCATCGGCATCGGCCTTGGCGGCGCCGGCACGCTGCGAGGCGACGGCCTTGGCCATGGCGGTCTTGATGATCTTGAGCTGGTCCGGCGGCAGGGCGTCGAGGCGCTTCTTGTTACCGACGACGGCGATGAAATCGAAGAAATGCGCCGTGTTGGAGGCGTATTTCTGCACCTCGTAGAAGCGGCTCGCGAGCACGAGGTTGTAGGGGTTCTCGTGGCCGTCGATCACCTTCTGCTCGAGCGCGGAATAGACCTCGCGGATATCCATCGCCTGCGGATTGGCGCCAAGCGCGCGGAAGGTCGCAAGATGTGTTTCGTTCGGCTGGAGACGGATCTTGAGGCCCTTGAGATCGGCGATCGTCTTGATCGGCCGGACGCTGTTCGTGACCTGCCGCGGCCCGAGTTCCATGAAGCCGAGCGGCATGAAGCCCTTGTCGGCCATCTTTTTCTCGATGAGGTCGCCGACCTTGCCGTCCATCACCTTGTAGGCGACCTCGCGGCTCGGAAACAGGAAGGGCAGGCTCACCGCCTCGAGTTCAGGCACCGTGCGCGAGAGGAACGCCATGCCGACCCAGGTCATCTGGATCGTGCCGGCGCGCGTCTGCGTCACGTTTTCCTGCGCGCCGCCGAGCTGCATGTTGTCGAAGACCTCGATCGTGATCGCGCCCTTCGAGGCGGCCTCGACGTCGGCCTTGAACTGCTTGATCGCCACGCTCGACGAATGATCCGGGGTGAAATTGCCGGCGATGCGCAGGACGGTCTGCGCGGCGGCGCCAAACGGCACGGCGAGAAAGCCTGACGCGACGAGGGCCAGCAAGGCGGATCTGCGGTTCTTGATCATCGTCTCGACTCCTGAATTTGTCTCCAGCCTTCCGGCAATGGTCATTAGATTGTGGACAACTATTTTTTATTTTGTCAACAATATGCAGCGAGTGGTGGCGGCGTTTTCCGACAACAAGCCATCTTCGTGCCAAACCCGGGATCGAACATGCTGCCTCAGCACGGCCGTTACACCTTCTCTCCGATTGTCGGGCGTCCACGTTACGCATGGCCCGACGGAAGCGGGCTCGCGGTCTATGTCGCGCTCAATCTCGAACATTACGCGTTCGGCGAGGGGCTGCGGGAGGAGCTGGTCGGCGGTGGCCACGAGCCGGACGTGCTCAACTATTCCTGGCGTGACTATGGCAATCGCGTTGCGGCTTTTCGGCTCAAGCAATTGTTTGCGGAGCTGGATATCCCGCTGACCTTTCTTGTCAATTCGGCGATCTATGACCATTCTCCGGGGCTTCTACCGGCGCTGCGCGGGCCGCAGGATGAAGTTGCCGCCCATGGCCGGACGAATTCCGAGGCGCAGGGGCTGCTCGACGAGGTAGGCGAGGCCGCGCTTATTCGCGAGGCGACGGAGATCATCGCCCGGCAGGAGGGACGTCGCCCCGAAGGCTGGCTCGGCCCGTGGCTGTCCGAAAGCCGGGTTACGCCCGATCTGCTGCACGAGGCCGGATATCGCTATGTGCTCGACTGGTGCATGGACGATCAGCCGGTCTGGCTCCGGACGCGGGGCGGGCGCATTCTTTCCGTGCCCTATCCACAGGAACTCAACGACAGCTCGACCATCGTCGGGCGTCGTGAGAGCGCTGCGGTCTTCGCGGATATGATCATCGATCAATTCGATGAAATGCTTGAGCAATCCCGCTCGGGGCCGCTTGTTTTCGGCCTTGCGCTGCACCCGTATGTGATCGGTCAGCCATTCCGGCTCCGGCACTTGCGGCGCGCGCTGACGCATCTCGCGCAGCACAGGCAGAATGTGTGGTTCACGACCGCCGGGGCGATCGCAGAACACGCGATGGCGGTCGAGGCCGCCGGCACGCCGCTTCCCTGATCAGGCAAGGGCCGTCATCAAGCAAGGATCGCGGCGAGGTCCACGACCGGCTTGCCTGGCCGGTCGAGATCGAGCCGTTCCGCGATCGCGTCGAGATGCTCGAGCATCCGCGAGACGGCCAGATCCGCGTCGCGCGCCGCGATGGCGGCGAGAATCGCGGAATGCTCATGGTTTGAGCAACTGGGGCGACCGGGGGTTTCATAAGCCGCAATGACCAGCGATTCCCGCACGACCAGTTCGCGCAGGAACTTCAAAAGCACCGAATTACCGGCGATTTCACCGATCAGGATGTGAAAATCGCCGGAAAGGCGGATCATCTCGGTGCGATCGCGCTGCTGCTCGGCGCCTTCTTCGGCGCGGATATGCTCGCTCAGGCGCATCTCGTCGCGTTTTGTCATGCGGGCGATGGCCTCACGCACGATGGTCGCCTCGATGGTGCGTCGGGCCGCGAAGATCTCGCGCGCCTCGGAGACCGAAGGACGGGTGACGGAGGCGCCACGATTGGGTTCGAGCGTGACGACGCCGGCATAGGCCAGACGGGCGAAAACCGCGCGGATGCGGGCCCGGCTGACGCCGAAGATCTGGCGAATCTCGTCTTCGCGCAGCCGCGTTCCCGGCGGCAACTGCTGACGGGTGATCGCGGAATGGATGCGTTCGTAGACGTCATCGTCCTCGTTGCGCTTGGCGAGGCCGGGTTCCACGTTGCGTGACGGCTTTGTTGATTTCAGCATGAGCCGGAGTGGCTCCTGGTTGGAAAGGCTCTGACCCCTCGGTGCTGCCATGGCCGGGCGTTCCTGTCCACTGCGAAATTATGGTCCGGCGGCGTGCAGATTGCCAACAATTCAGGCAGCGCGCTGCAAAATATTGCAAACAGAAAATGTTTGAATTGTCGACAAAGTTTGCGATGATTGAAAAGTCGACGAAAAGGGGTCCGCATGTCGCGCGCATTCGCCCTCGCCACCATCACCCCTTCGGGCAACCGCGTCGTCGAAACGGTGACGCAGGCGATCTGTCGCGACCTGCCCGATGTCGCGCTGCAGTTCACGCGCATTCCCGTGCACGGCGATACCGGGGGCGTCACCGCCTATGACGAGGCGCGGATGAAGGATGCCGCGACCCTGCTCTCGCATGCGCTGCCGGATGTAATCCTCTGGAACGGCACGAAGGGCGGCTCGCTCGGCTTCGACGTCGATCGCGATCTCTGCGCGCTGATCACGGATACGACCGGCATCGCCGCCGCGACATCGGCGCTCGCCCTGCTCGACGCGCTCGCGCGGCTCGGCGCGCGCCGGATCGCGCTCGTGACGCCCTACGATGCCGCCTATCAGGCCAAATGTATCGCCGGGTTCGCGAAGAAGGGCATCGAAACGGTTTGCGAGCGCCATTCCGGTCTCATCGACAATTTCGCGTATGGCGAAGTGCCGGCGGCGGATATTCTTGCCGTGACCCGCGCGGCCATCGCCGAGAACCGGCCGGAGGCGGTTGTCTATTTCTGCACGAA
>JAVTWI010000166.1:0-10100 GCA_032229845.1 Rhabdaerophilum sp. | reverse complement strand
CACGGGCAAAGGAAGCCGGCTGGTCGGCCATCTTGCACAGATAGAGCCGGCGATGGAGCGTCGGCTCGGCGATGGGACGAGCCCGGATCTCGCCGCGCGCGATTTCGGCGGAAAAGAAGTGACGGGTGCCGATTGTGCAACCAAGCCCCGCAACGAGCGAACCTGATATCGCGTGAACCGAGTTCATCTCAAAGCGCGCCGCAGCCTCCAGCCGTTTCAGCAGCGTGGCGTTGTCGAGAAGCGCACGCGCCGATAAACCCAGGCGCAGAATGATGATCGGCAGGTCGAGGATATCGGCAAAAGCGATCGGCGCATCGGTGTCGCCGAGAAGCGCCGCCCGCCCCACGCAGAAAAGCTGCTCGTCCAGCACCGGGATCGTGGCGAGCCGCGCGTCGTCCGGCGGATTATAGACCAGGGCGAGGTCCACTTCCGAGGCTAGAAGATGCAGCAGCATCGGCCCCGACAGGCTTTCGGAGAGCGAGAGCCGAAGGCGCGGATAATCCGCCGTTGCTCGCTGGAACATCTCGACGCCAATGGCCTTGACGGCGGAATGAGCCATGCCGATCGATACTTTACCCGCGATCTCGCCGCTGGAATCGCGGATGTCCCGTTCGGCGGTGTCGAAGGCCTTCAGGATCGTCCGCGCATGTGCGTAGAGCCTTTCGCCCGCAGCGGTGGGCTCCAGTCCCTTCGCCCGGCGAGTGAAGAGCGGAGAGCCGAGGCGCGCCTCAAGGTTGGTGAGATGATGGCTGAGCGCGGATACCGCGACGCGCACCTCGCGTGCGGCGCGGGCAAGCGCCCGCTGCTCGTAGATCGCGACGAAATAGCGGAGCTGCCGAGCATCCATAAGTTTCTAAAATCCAGAAAGATGATTGCAAAATATTATAATTGTTGGAAAGAGAAAGCAATGCTTAGCTGGCCGGTATCGAAACCTGCCATGCGAGACGCGCAGCATGACCGCCTCTTTCCGCCCGCTCGAAGGCACGCGCGTCGTCGAGATGAGCCACATGATCATGGGCCCGTCCTGCGGCATGTTCCTCGCGTTTCTCGGTGCGGAAGTCATCAAGGTCGAACCTCCGGTCGGCGACAAGACGCGGCACCTGACAGGCATGGGCAGTCCGTTCTTCCCCTTGTTCAACCGGGGCAAGAAATCGGTGCAACTCGATACGGCGAGCCAGGCCGGGCAGCGCGCGCTCGATGCATTGCTCGCGACCGCGGATGTGTTCGTCGACAACTTCCGCGATGAATCGCTGGCCCGCATGGGCGTGGACCCCGCGGAACTCCGCCAGCGCTATCCGCGTCTCATCCTCGCCTCGCACAAGGGTTTCCTGAACGGCCCCTATCAGGACCGGACCGCCATGGACGAGGTGGTGCAGATGATGACGGGCCTCGCCTACATGACCGGGCCGACCGGTCGCCCGCTGCGGGTCGGTTCCTCGGCGAACGACATCATGGCCGGTCTCTTCGGCACGCTGGCCGTGGTCGCGGCGCTCGGCGAGCGCGAGCGGACCGGCACGGGTAGGGACCTGAGAATCGGGCTTTTCGAGAACTGCCTGCTGCTCGTGGCGCAGCACATGGTGCAGTTCGAGCTGGAGGGCGTTAACCCGCCGCCGATGCCGGAACGCACCTTCTCCTGGCCGGTCTACGATATCTTCACGGCGGCGGACGGAAAGCCGCTGTTTGTCAGCGCCGTCACCGAAGGGCAATGGGCGAGCCTGTGCGATGTGCTGGGGCTCGGCCACCTGAAGGACGACCCGCGCCTTCAGACAAAAATGGATACGATCAACGCGCGATCGTGGACGATTCCGCTGGTTGCGGAAAAGATCGCCGCCCGCGAAAGCGACGAACTTGTCGCGGTTTTTGTGCGGGAGGGGATTTCCTTCTCACCGATCGCCAAACCCTCCGACATGTACGCCGATCCGCATGTCCTCAGGCCCGGCGGGCTCGCCACGTCCCGCCTGCCGGACGGGCGCATGTTCAGGGCGCCGTCGCTGCCGGTCTCGGTCGACGGCGAAATCCTCTCCGGTGGTGGCGATGTGCCGCAAACGGGGGCGGATACCGATCAGGTGCTTGGCGCGCTGGGGTTCGACGCCGCGACCATCGCGGCGGCACGAGGGACTGTGAAGGAGCGCGCGGCATGAGCAGATCCGGCGCGCTCTATCCGGCGGATCGCCTCGTTCTGCGCGAGGTGGGCCTGCGCGACGGGCTGCAACTGGTGAAGAACTGGCCCACGACGGCGGACAAGATCGAGTGGCTCCGCGCGGAGCACGCGGCCGGCGTCCGGCATTTCGAACTCGGTTCGTTTCTCCCGGCGAGCCGGATGCCGCAATTTGCCGATCTGCGCGCGTTGATCGCGGCATCGGGTGCGCTGCCCGGTGCCCGTTCGGCCGCACTGGCGCTGAACGAACGCGGCGGCGGCGATGCCCTCGCCACGGATGTCGACGAGATCGTCTGCGTCGTCTCAGCCACCGAGGAACATTCGCAGGCCAACATGCGTCGGTCGCGCACCGACGCCCTCTCGCTCGTCCGCGAGATCGTGGCGATGCGCGATGCCGCCGGTCACAAGGCCATCGTCAATGTCGGCATCTCGATGGCCTTCGGCTGTTCGATCGCCGGCGACGTCAGCGAAACCGAGGTGCTGCGCCTCGTCGAGGCTTGTCTCGCGAGCGGGGCGGATGCAGTCGGCCTGGCCGATACCGTCGGCTATGCCGGGCCGCGACAGGTCGGCGACCTCTCGGCCAAGGCACGGGAACTGGCCGGCGACGTGCCCGTGATCGTCCATCTGCATGACACGCGCGGTCTGGGGCTGGCCAATGCCGCCGCCGCGCTCGATGCCGGCATCCGCGTGCTCGACGCCTCGCTCGGCGGGCTTGGTGGCTGCCCCTTCGCGCCGGGAGCCACAGGGAATATCGTGTTCGAGGATCTGGTCTTTCTTGCGGAAAGCATGGGTTTCGACACCGGGATCGCGCTGGAGCGGCTCGCCGAGCCGCGCGCTGTTCTGGCGCGCGCGATGCCGGACGAGCCGCTGCGCGGCCAGCTCTCGCGAGCGGGTTTGCCGAAAACCCGCTGGCGAAGGTGCGCGGCCTGAGATCTGTGCCACTTGATGGCCAATAACAAACTGTACAAAACGGAGGAAACCATGAAAAATCTCGCCAAATTCCGGAGTTATGCCTTTGCCGCGGCGTTCTTCACGCTGCCGCTCGGCGCCGAAGCCGCGACCGTGATGCGCTGCTCGCACCAGCTGCCGCCCGCCCACCATATCGCGAAGGTGGTCGAACGATGGGCTGCGGAAGTTCGCTCGCTCTCGGGCGGCGAACTCGACGTGCAGGTTTTCGGCGCGGATAGCCTCATGAAGGCGAACCAGAACATCACGGCCGTCGCCAAGGGCGACATCGAGTGCGCCTTCTCGCTCAATTTCCAGTGGGGGCGCACGCTGCCGCTGATGAACGTGACGGTCGCGCCTTTCGCCTTCGGCGACCTCAACATCTGGCGCAAATGGCCGGACAGCGAAGCGGCAAAGTTCCTGGAGGAGAAACTGCTCCAGAAGGGCGTGCGCAACATCGCGTGGATGTTCCAGACGAATACGTCGGTTTTCACCACCAAGGGCAAATTCCTCAAGGCTCCGGCGGATTTCAACGGCATCAAGATTCGCGGGCTGAACCCGCAATTCGACGCCGGGCTGATCGCCATGGGCGCGAAGACCTCGGCCATGCCCGGCTCGGAAGTCTATCAGGGGCTGGCGACCGGCGTGCTCGACGCCGCCATCACCGATGCGGCTGCGGCGGTCTCGCGCAAATATTATGAAGTTCAGGACCATTTCACCGTACTGCCGGCCCTGAGCGCTTACCTCCATGGCTACGTCAACCCGAAATGGTACGACGGGCTTTCGCCGAAGGCGCGCGAGGCGCTGGCCGGCGCGGGCAAGAAGGCCGCGATCTGGGCTGTCGAGGCCTCGGAAAAGGCCGGTGCCGCCGCGCCCGACCAGCTTCGCGCAAAGGGCGTTCAGGTTCACATCGCAACGCCCGAGGAAAACGAAGCGCTGCGCAAGGTGATGCGCCCGGCCTTCGACGCCAAGTTCGGCGAGGACCCCGACAGCAAGAAACTGCTCGAACTGCTCTCGAAAATCTGAGCCGGGGCGCGTCATGATTTCCGAAGAAAACGCCGGTGGCGGCAAGGATTCCGCCACCAGCAATTCCGCCATCAGCCCGCGCCGTCTGATCGACGGGCTTGCGGAGGTCGGCGGCGCCCTCGCCGCACTGCTCGTCCTGATCATTCTGGGGCTGATCACCTACGGCGTGGCACAACGCTATTTCCTCGGCGTGCCGGTTGCGTGGGCCGAAGACCTGTCGGGCTATCTGCTCGTCGCGTTCGTCGCCCTCGGTGCGGCGGCGGCCTACCGGCGCGGCGACCACATCGCGATCGACCTCGTTCCCGGTCATCTGGGGCCGAAAGGCCGGAAATGGGTCGGACGATGGTCCGATCTCGCGGTCTTCATCTTCGCGGCCTTGCTGGGCTGGAGCGCGTGGGGGCAGGCGCGCTTCGCCTATGATTTCGGCGCTTACTCGAACGATCGGCTCGAGCTGCCATCCTGGATTCCTTACGTGCCGCTCGTGATCGGTTCGGCGCTCCTCGCTCTTTCGGCGCTGGTCCGGTTCGTACTGGCCCGTCCGCCGGTACATCGCGCGGACCATCGGCAGGAGGATCGCGCATGACGCTGTTCCTCGTGTTTGCCGGGCTGCTCGCCCTGCTGATGTCCGGCATGCCGATCTTCGCGGCGCTTGGCCTGACCGGCATCGCCATTCTGACGATCTTCGAAGGCAATGTTTCCAGCCTGGCCGAGACGTTCTACAGCCACGTCAACAGCCCGGTGCTGACCACGATCCCGCTGTTCGTGTTCATGGCGCATGTGATGATCCGCGCCAAGGTGATCGATGACCTTTACGAGATGGCGCATGTGATGATCGGCCATCTGCGTGGCGGCCTCGGCGTCGCGACCGTGGCGGCCTGCACCCTGTTCGCAGCGATCTCCGGTTCCTCGGTCGCGACCGCGCTTTCGATCGGCACGGCGGCGATCCCGCAGATGAAGCGCTTCGGCTATCCGGAGCGCAGCGCGCTCGGCGTCGTGGCGGCAGGGGGCACGCTCGGTATCCTCATTCCGCCTTCGGGGCCGATGATCCTCTACGCCGTGGTGTCGGAAGCCTCGATCGGTGCGCTTTTCCTGGCCGGTATCGTGCCGGGGCTGATGCTGGCCGCGATCTTTGCGCTCTATTGCGTGGCCGAGGCCAGGTTCCGGCATTCCGACGAGCGGCCGGCATGGGCCGGCTGGCCCAAGGTGCGGGCGGCTTTCTGGCGGTCCATCTGGGCCCTGCTGGCGCCGCCGGTTGTCATGGGCGGCATCTACACGGGGCTTTTCACCGCGACCGAAGCGGCGGCGATCGGTTCGGTCTATGCCCTGGCCGTGGCGTTCCTCGTCTATCGGAACTTCGGCCTGCGCGACCTTTACGACTGCGCGCATTCGACCATGCGCACTTCGATGATGGTGTTTCTCATCATCGGCGGAGCCGCCATCTTCGGTCATGCCATCACGATCATCCGCCTGCCGCTCGGCGTGACCGAAGCGGTGACGCATCTGGGCCTCTCACCGCTCGGCTTCATCGTTGCGGTCATGGCGCTGATCTTCGTCCTCGGCATGTTCCTTGAATCGATCGCGATCATCCTGATCACGACCCCGGTCCTGCTGCCCACCATGATCGCGATGAAGATCGATCCGGTCTGGTATGGCGTCCTGCTGATGATCAACCTCGAACTGGCGATGATCACGCCTCCCGTCGGCATGAACCTCTTCGTGATCAAGGGCATTTCCAATGCCCCCCTTTCCGAGGTGGTTCGCGGCGCTGCACCCTATGTGCTCCTGATGCTGATCGGCATCGGGATTCTCATCGCCTTTCCCGATCTGGCGACATGGTTGCCGCGAACGGCGGGGTTCGGGCGCTGACCGAGCAGGGGAGGGAAATCGAAGTCCTTACGCCTCCGACTTGTCCCTTAACCGCGGAGCGACCTTGAGCAGCCGCTGGAATGTCGGGCATTCGAGGTGGGAGGGCGCGGGGCATTCCGCCGCGTGGTCGAGCGCCTTCTTGAGGGCCGAGAGCTTGCGGATCTGCCTTTCCACCTCCGCCGCCCTGTTTCGCAGCGTCTCGCGCGACAGGTCAAACGCGCCGTCCCGGCCGAACATGCGGGCGATGTCCGCGAGCGTGAACCCCGCCGATTTCCCCAGCGCGATCAGCGAAAGCTGAAGCAGCGTTTCGGGCTCGTATTGTCGGCGAAGACCATGCCGGCCGGAACACCGGATCAGGCCTGCCTCCTCATAAAAGCGCAGGGTGGACGGCCGGACGCCGGATCGTTTCGCGACCTCGCCGATATCGAGCCATTTCATGCTTGACCTCAACTTCACTTGAAGTGGCATCCTGCCCCTCGACACCTTCAAGGACAAGAGGCAACGCCATGGCCGGCCCCGGCAAATCATCTCCCGCAACCGTTTCTGCAAGGGGCGCGCTGGCTGCGCTCGCCCTGTCGATGCTGCTTGCGTCGCTCGGCATCAGCATCGCCAATGTCGCCCTGCCGGCGCTGGCCCTGGCGTTTTCCGCGCCTTTCCCCACCGTGCAATGGGTGGTCATCGCCTATCTTCTTGCAAGCACGGTAACGATCGTGGCTTTGGGGCGGCTCGGCGACCGGATCGGGCATCGGCGTGTGCTTCTCGGCGGCATCGCGCTGTTCGGCCTTGCCTCGCTTCTTTGCGCGCTCGCGGGAGATCTTCGGGTGCTGCTCCTCGCGCGCGCTGTGCAGGGCGTTGGCGCGGCGATCCTGATGGCGCTGACGGTCGCGCTGGTGCGCGATACGGTGCCCGATGACCGGATCGGTCGGGCGATGGGGTTGCTTGGAACGATGTCGGCCATCGGCACAGCGCTCGGGCCCTCGCTCGGCGGGGCCCTGATCGGCGCGATCGGCTGGCGCGCGATCTTCCTGATCATGATCCCGCTCGCCGGCCTGAACTTCCTCCTCGCCCGCCGCCTTCTGCCGGGGGATGTCTCGGAGCCAGGAGCGAAGCGCGGGCTCGACATCGCCGGCACGTCACTACTCGGGTTCGCGCTCGGTGCCTATGCGCTGGCGATGACGATCGATGGCGGGCGCCTCGGCAGCCCGAATATCGCCCTGCTCATCGGTGCGCTCGGGGCAGGCATTGCCTTTGTCGCAGTCGAGAAGAGGGTGCCTTTTCCGCTGATCCGGATTGAGGCACTCGGCGATTTCGTTCTCGCTTCCGGTCTCGCGGCCGGCGCAATGGTCGGGGCGGTGATGATGACGACCTTCGTCGTCGGCCCTTTCTTCCTCTCGCGCTCCCTGGGTCTGAGCATGGGAGAGGTCGGCGCGGTCATGGCGGTGGGACCGCTGGTTTCCATGATCAGCGGCGTTCCCGCCGGCGGCGTGGTCGACCGCTTCGGCGCGGCGAGCGTCGTGCGGCTCGGGCTTGCCACGATGGCGCTGGGTGCCTTCGGCCTCGCGATCCTGCCGGGGCGCTTTGGCGTCGCCGGCTATCTTGGCGCGATGGTCGTCCTCACGCCGGGCTACCAGCTCTTTCAGGCGGCGAACAACACGCTGGTGATGGCGGGGGCGGGCGCGGAGCAGCGTGGCGTGATCTCCGGTCTGCTCGCCCTGTCGCGAAATCTCGGGTTGCTGACAGGCGCCTCGTTGATGGGCGCGGTGTTCACGCGAGCCTCGGGCGCCTCGGATATCGCCGTTGCCGGTCGCGCGGAACTCGCCGCGGGCATGAGCGCGACATTTCTCGTTGCCGCGGCGCTGATGGTCTTGGCCTTCGCGATCACGGTCTCATACGGGAGGCCCGGCGGCCGACCGCGTCCCTGAAACTCTAGAGCATCATCCCATCAAGTGGGTACCGGTTGATGGATAAGATGATGCGTAAAGACAAAAGGATGGAGCATCCGATCTGGCTTGGTCAGATCGGAAAATGCTCTGGCCGCTCCGGCCGTTGCCGATGCTAGTCCGATGTCGGATCGGGCGCGGCATGCGCGAGACGGCTGTCCGAGGGCGCCTGCGCGCGCTCGTGGAGGCCGTAATCCCGGACGACATGAGACACGCGCAGCCGGTAATCCCGGAATACGCCGTTCCGGCCCTTGCCTTGCGTGGCGCGATGCGCGGGCGAGTTGCGCCACTTTGCCACCGCTGCTTCGTCTCGCCAGAAAGACAACGAAAGGAGCTTGCCGGGTTCGGAGAGCGACTGGAACCGCTCGATCGAAAGGAACCCGTCGATCTGGACGAGTTCCTCGCGCAAGGCGGCGGCGAGGTCGAGATAGGTGCCCCGTTCGCCCTCCGCCGGCCAGACCTCGAAGATCACCGCAATCATGCCCGGACCAGCCCGGCATGCGGCTCGGAGAGCTTCTTGAGGAAGATGCGATCCTCGCGCCGGATGAAGCCCTCCTTGCGGGCGAATTCGAAGGCCTCGCGGCCTGCGTTGCTGGCTTTCAGGCGGGCGCGATAGGCCTCGTAGGCGGCGAGGCTTTCGAGAGTGTAGACGCCATAGGCGGTCGTCAGCGAACCTTCGTGTGGGCCGAAATACCCGACAAGGTCGGCGCCGCAGGCCGGAATCGCCTGCCCCCACATGCGGGCATAGGTGGCGAATTCGGCCTGGCGGAAGGGTTCGAGATCATAGCGAATGAAGCATGTGATCATGGCAGTTCTCCTCTCTCGGGAAGCCTTCTCTACCGGCGATCATGCTGGCGATGTTTCGGCGAAGAATGAAACATCGCCGCGCGGATTGGGATAGAGTGATCGTCATGAGAAACGGCCCCGACATCGCTTCGCTCGCCTCGCTTATCGGCGATCCCGCGCGTGCCAATATTCTCGCGGCGCTGATGAGCGGACAAGCCCTGACGGCCGGCGAATGCGCCGCCGAAGCAGGTATTTCGGCCTCGACCGCCTCCGGGCATCTGGGCAAGTTGCTCGATGCGGGCTTGTTGGTCGTTCTCGTTCAGGGGCGCCGCCGCTACTACAATCTCGCCGGCCCCGACGTGGCCGAGGCGGTGGAGGCGCTGATGGGGCTCGCCGTCCGTGTAGGGCTGCGGCGCACGCGCCCCGGCCCGCGTGACGCCGCGATGCGGAGGGCGCGCTTGTGCTACGACCATCTTGCCGGCGCTCTGGCGACCGCGCTGTTCACGCGGCTGGTCGAAAGCGGTCTGCTGGTCGCGAAGCAGGAGGGGATCGGCCTCTCGGCGGCAGGGCGTACGCGCTTTCTGGCCGAAGGGATCGACGTCGCCGCGCTGGAAGGGAAGCCGCGGCCGCTCTGCCGGGCCTGCCTCGACTGGTCGGAACGCCAGCCGCATCTCGCGGGCAGTCTCGGCGCTGCCATCGCGCGGCTTGCAATCGAACGCGGCTGGTGCCGGCGGGAAGCGGGGTCACGTGCCGTGCATTTCGCGCCGCGCGGCGAACAGGCCCTGCTGGCGCTCGCTGGAGCGGATGATGAAGAAACATCCGGCTTCGATGCGACGCCATCGGGCGGCTCCAAGCGCGCTCCCAGGCTGGCCTGACGCAGCGCGGCAGTTTCGACGGGGCAGAGGCCGGAGGTCGGTGAATTCAGGACCTATTTCCAGCCCATCGTCCACCTTCAGTCGCGGCGGATCGCGAGTATCGAGACGCTGGTTCGCTGGGAGCACCCGACGCGCGGGCTGATTTCGCCGGTGGAATTCATTCCGATTGCAGAAGAGAACGGTCTCATCGTTCCCTTGGGCGAATGGGTAATCCGCGAAGCCTGCACGCAGGCGGCGACCTGGCCGGAAAGTCTCAGCGTTGCCGTCAATCTCTCTCCGGTGCAATTCGCCAAGGGCAACGTTGTCGCCACCATCACCAATGCCCTCGCCGCATCCGGCCTTTCGCCGCGCCGTTTCGAGGTCGAGATCACCGAATCCACGCTGCTTGAGCGAAGCGCGCAAAACCTTGAGATCATCAAGCAAATCCGCGCGCTGGGCGTTCGTATTTCGATGGACGACTTCGGAACGGGCTATTCGAGCCTCGACTATCTTCGCAGCTTCTCC
>JAVTWI010000165.1:0-10103 GCA_032229845.1 Rhabdaerophilum sp. | reverse complement strand
CGAACAGGCGCTTGAACGCATCGTAGGAGCCGATGCCCGGCTTCATCATCTTGGAGAGCGGGCCGTCCTCGGTGTGCTCCGGCGCGATCTTGAGGTAGCCGCCGACATGGTGCTCGACGAGTTCCTTGACGTATTCCGGGCTTTCGACCGCAAGATCGTAGCGCACGCCAGAGGCAACATTGACCTTCTTGACGCCGGGGATGGCGCGCGCCTTGCGATAGAGCTGGATCAGCGCCTCGTGGCTGGTGTTGAGGTTCTTGCAGATGTCGGGATAAACGCAGGAGGGGCGGCGGCAGACCGCTTCGATCGCCTTGTCCTTGCAGCCGATGCGATACATGTTCGCGGTCGGCCCGCCGATATCGGAGATCACGCCCGTAAAGGCGTCGTCCTTGTCGCGGATGTCCTCGATTTCCTTGAGGATCGAGCCTTCCGAGCGCGACTGGATCACGCGGCCCTCGTGCTCGGTGATCGAGCAGAACGAACAGCCGCCAAAGCAGCCGCGCATGATCGTCACGGAGTGGCGGATCATTTCCCAGGCGGGAATTTTCTGGCCTTCATAGGAAGGGTGCGGCGCGCGGGCGTAGGGCAGCTCGTAAACGGCGTCCATTTCCTCAGTCGAGAGCGGGATCGGCGGCGCGGTCACCCAGAGCTGGCGATTGCCATGGGCCTGCGTCAGCGGCCAGGCGTTGCCGGGGTTGCTCTCCTTGTGGAGAACGCGCGAGGCGCGGGCATAGGCCTCCTTGTCCTCGGCGACGACCTCATAGGCGGGGAGGCGGATGACGCCCTTGCCGGCGGCGGCTTTCTCGTCGTTGCGGAGCTTGCCCTCGTCGCCATCCTGAAGGTCTTCGGCGGAGGCCTCGAACCAGCCTTCCGGCGTGCCGGAGCGGGCGAAGGCGATGCCACGGATATCGGAGAAGTCCTGATCGAGACCCTTTTTTGCGATCCGATGCGCGATTTCGACCAGCGCGCGCTCGGCGTTGCCATAGATCAGCAGGTCGCCCTTGGCGTCGAAAAGGATCGAGCGGCGCACCTTGTCCGACCAGTAATCGTAATGCGCGATGCGGCGAAGCGAAGCCTCGATCCCGCCGAGGATGATCGGCACACCGGAAAAGGCCTCGCGGCAGCGCTGGGCATAGACGGTCACGGCCCGGTCTGGACGCTTTCCGCCGGCGCCGCCGGGGGTGTAATTGTCGTTGTGCCGCAGCCGCCGGTCGGAGGTGTAGCGGTTGACCATGGAATCCATGTTGCCGCCGGTGATGCCGAAGAACAGGTTCGGCTTGCCGAGCGCGCGGAACGGCTCCGCGCTGTGCCAATCCGGTTGCGCGATAACGCCGACGCGGAATCCCTGGGCCTCCAGCAGCCGCCCGATGATCGCCATGCCGAAGCTCGGATGATCGACATAGGCGTCGCCCGTCACGAGGATGATATCGCACGAATCCCAGCCGAGCGCGTCCATTTCGGCGCGCGACATCGGCAGGAACGGTGCTGTGCCGAAGCGCTGCGCCCAATATTTCTTGTAGGCGAAGAGCGGTTTCGTGCCTTCCGGCACGGGATTGAGCGAGGCCATAACGGATCCAAGGATGGAAAAAATCGGGTGTTGGCGAACCCCATACAGCAAAAAGTGTCAAAAAGGCAGATGCCAAAGCATCATCCCGTCAGGTGGGTGCCGGTTGAGGGAAAAGATGATGCGGCACAACAACAGGAAGAGGCGCTTTCGCCCTCGACGCCTGCGCCCGCCCCGCCTAGGATGCAGCATACACGCCGACAGCGGCGTCTCTACCCGGATCTGGCAGGCGAATGCGCTATTCGGCCCTTTCGATTTTTCTCCAAGGCCTCGCCGGCAACAAGCACTGGGCCCCGGCCTTTCGTGCGCCGCAACCGAAGCCGCACTACGATGTCGTGATCGTCGGCGGTGGCGGGCATGGCCTCGCCACAGCCTACTACCTCGCCAAGGTCTTCGGCATCACCAATGTCGCGGTGCTGGAGAAGGGCTATCTCGGCTCCGGCAATATCGGCCGCAACACGACGATCATCCGCTCCAACTACCTTCTGCCGGGCAACAACCCGTTCTACGAGCTTTCCTTGAAGCTCTGGGAAGGGCTGGAGCAGGATTTCAACTTCAACGCGATGGTGTCGCAGCGCGGCGTCATCAACCTCTATCATTCCGATGCCCAGCGCGACGCCTACACCCGACGCGGCAATGCGATGCGCCTGCACGGCGTCGATGCCGAACTGCTCGACCGCGAGGCCGTGCGGTCGAAACTGCCGTTCCTCGATTTCGACAACGCGCGTTTCCCGATCATGGGCGGATTGCTCCAGCCGCGCGGCGGCACCGTGCGGCATGATGCCGTCGCCTGGGGCTTCGCGCGCGGCGCGGACAGCCGCGGAGTCGATGTTATCCAGCACTGCGAGGTCACCGGAATCCGCCGCGAGAACGGGCGCGTCACCGGTGTGGAGACCAGTCGCGGCTTCATCGGCTGCGACAAGCTCGCGCTGGCGACGGCGGGGCATTCATCGGTAACGGCAGCGATGGCGGGCCTGCGCCTGCCGATCGAGAGCCACGTGCTGCAAGCCTTCGTCTCGGAGGGGTTGAAGCCCTTCATCGATTGTGTGGTGACGTTCGGCGCCGGGCATTTCTACGTTTCGCAATCCGACAAGGGCGGGCTGGTCTTCGGCGGCGATATCGACGGCTACAATTCCTACGCCCAGCGCGGCTCGCTCTCGCTCGTCGAGCATGTCGCGGAGGCGGGCGTGGCGCTCATTCCGGCGCTCTCGCGGCTGCGCTTCCTGCGAAGCTGGGGCGGCATCATGGACATGAGCATGGATGGTTCGCCCATCATCGACCGGACGCCGGTCGACAACCTCTACCTCAACACCGGCTGGTGTTACGGCGGCTTCAAGGCGACGCCGGCCTCCGGCTATTGTTTCGCGCACCTGATTGCCCGCGACGCACCGCAGGAAACCGCGCGCGCCTTCCGGCTCGACCGGTTCGAGCGCGGCTACCCCATCGACGAGAAGGGGGTGGGCGCGCAGCCCAACCTGCATTGAGACAATGGCGAGCCTGATTTCCTGTCCCCATTGTGGCGCCAGACCGCGCGAGGAATTCGCGGTGAAGGGTGACGCCTCACCGGTTCGCCCCGAGCCGGATGCGCCCGCGGCGGACTGGCACAGCTACGTGCACCTGCGCGAGAATACGAAGGGGCGCCATCGCGAATTCTGGCATCACGTTTCCGGCTGCCGGCGCTGGCTCGTCGTCGAACGCGATACCGTCAGTCATGAGGTCTTTTCCGTCGTCGACGCGGCTTCATTCAAGCGGGGAGGCGAGACATGACCGGCTTCCGCCTGCCGCGCGGTGGCCGGATCGACCGTTCCCGCAGCCTGCGCTTCACCTTCGACGGGCGGTCGATGGAAGGTCATCCCGGCGACACGCTCGCTTCGGCGTTGCTCGCGAACGGGATGAGCATCGTCGGGCGCTCGTTCAAGTATCATCGGCCGCGTGGCATCCTGACAGCAGGCTCGTCCGAGCCGAACGCGCTCGTGACGCTCGGCGAGGGCGCGCGCATCGAGCCCAACACCCGCGCGACCATGGTGGAACTGACCGACGGCCTCGTCGCGCGCAGCCAGAACTGCTGGCCTTCCGCCGCGTTCGATATCGGCGCCGTCAACGGCCTTCTCGCGCCGTTCCTCTCGGCCGGCTTCTACTACAAGACCTTCATGTGGCCGGCGCCGCTGTGGGAGAAGCTTTACGAGCCGCTGATCCGCAAGGCCGCCGGTCTTGGCCGCGCCAGCAAGGAACCCGACCCGGATCGCTACGAAAAGTCCTGGGCGCACGCCGATCTGCTGGTGATCGGCGCCGGCCCCGCCGGGCTTGCGGCAGCGCTGACCGCCGGTCGCGCCGGCGCTCGTGTCATCCTTCTCGACGAGGACACCGAACCGGGTGGCTCGTTGCTGCACGAGACGGGCGAGGTCCAAGGCCGGGCAACGTCGGAATTCCTTGCCGGGATCGTCGGCGAACTCTCCAGCCTGCCGAACGTCCGGCTGCTCACCCGCACGACAGCGGTCGGCTGGTATGACGATAACGTCTTCGGCGCGGTCGAACGCGCGCCCGCCGACGTCCCGGATGGCCACGCACCCCGCGAACGCCTGTGGCGGATCGTCGCGCGTGAGGCGATCCTGGCGACCGGCGCCGAGGAACGTCCGCTCGTCTTTGGTGGCAATGATCGTCCCGGCGTGATGATGGCCGGCGCGGTTTCGCGCTTTCTCGCCTGTCACGCGGTGACGCCGGGCGGGAATCCGCTGATCTTCACCACCAACGGAGCCGGATATCGCACCGCCTCGGCGCTGGAAGCGGCCGGCATCGCGGTCGCCGGCATTGTCGATCCGCGCCCGGACGGCGGAGCGGGCTGGCGGGGCAGGGCGCCGGTTCATGCGAATACGGTTGTCGCCGATGTCCTCGGCGGACGCGGCGTACGCGGCGCCATTCTCGAAAGCGGCGGACGGCGGTTCAAGGTCGCGGCGGATGCGCTCGCGATGTCGGGCGGGTTCAGCCCGCGCATCCATCTGGCCTGCCAGCGTGGGAGCAGGCCGGTCTGGTCCGAGGCGCATGGTGCGTTTCTCGCGCCCGAACGGCAGAAGGGCCTCGCCATCTCCGGCTCCGCCGCCGGGATCGACGGTATCGAGGCCGCATTGCACGACGGCAGCCGGAAGGCTGCCTTGGCGCTGGCCGAACTGGGGTTCGCCACCAAAGCCGCGTTCGAGCCCGCCCCGGAAACGATGTCGAAGGCCTTCACGCTCTGGCGGGTGGCGGGTGCGAAAGGCGCGGCCTTCGTCGATTTCCAGAACGATGTGAAGGCGGATGACCTCCTGCTCGCCGAACGCGAGGGTTACGGCCATGTCGAACTCGCCAAGCGCTACACCACCGCCGGCATGGCGACCGATCAGGGCAAGACCGGCAATCTCAACGCCATCGGCATTCTTGCCGAGGCGCGCGGGGTGACGCCGGCGGAGATCGGTACCACGGCCTTCCGTCCGTTCTATGTGCCGGTGTCGTTCGGTGCGCTGGCGGGCCCGGCGCGCGGCAGGCAGTTCCAGCCCGTGCGTCGGTCGCCGCTGCATGGCTGGGCGGAGAAGAACGGCGCCGTCTTCGTCGAGAGCGGGTTGTGGTACCGCTCGTCGTGGTTCCCGCGTGCGGGCGAGACGACCTGGCGCGAGAGCGTCGACCGCGAGGTGCTGAACGTCCGTGCGAACGCCGGCCTCTGCGATGTCTCGACGCTCGGCAAGATCGAGATCTTCGGCAAAGACGCCGCGACCTTTCTCGACCGCATCTATTGCAACGCCTTCGCGAAACTACCCGTCGGCCGCGCGCGCTACGGCATCATGCTGCGCGAGGACGGTTTCGTTTATGACGACGGCACCACGAGCCGGCTCGCCGAGGATCATTTCTTCATGACGACGACGACCGCGCTCGCGGCCGGGGTGCTTTCGCATCTCGAATTCTGCGCGCAGACGCTCTGGCCGGACCTCGATGTCCGCTTCGTCTCCTCGACCGACCAATGGGCGCAGATGGCGATCGCCGGGCCGAAATCCCGCGCGATCCTCGCGGAAATCGTCGATACGGACCTCTCGGACGAGGCCTTTCCGTTCATGGCGGCACGGGAGATCACGCTGTTCGGCGGCAGGATCGCCGCGCGCCTGTTCCGCATCTCGTTCTCCGGCGAGCGGGCTTATGAACTGGCGGTGCCGGCGGGCTACGGCGAGGCTGTCGCCGATGCCCTGATGGAGGCCGGCGCGCCGCATGGCCTCTGCGCCTATGGCGCCGAAGCGCTCGGCGTGCTGCGCATCGAGAAGGGCCACGTCACGCATAACGAGATCAACGGCACGGTGACGGCGGACGATCTCGGCTTCGGCCGGATGGTCAGCGGCACGAAGCCTGATTTCATCGGCCGGGCGATGCTGAAGCGCGAAGGCCTTGTCGCGGCGGACCGGCCGCAACTGGTCGGCATTCGGCCGGTCGATCCGAAGGAGGGCTTCAAGACCGGATCGCATATCCTGCGCCCGCAGGATGCGACCGCACTGGAAAACGATCAGGGCTATGTCACCTCGGTTGCCTACTCGCCGCACCTCGGCCATGCGATCGGCCTCGCGCTGGTGAAGGGCGGTCGCGCGCGGCATGGCGAACGCGTCGTCATCTGGAACGCGCTCGGCGAGAGCTATGTCGAGGGTGAGATTTGCGCGCCCTGCTTTGTCGATCCGGCGAATGAGAGGCTCCATGCCTGACCTGCTGCGCCACATTCCCGCTCTTGAAGGCATAACGTCAGGCCGTCATGGCACACGAGACGGCGCGCCGGGCGTGACGCTGCGGGCGCTGCCGGAAGGCGCGTTGCTGTTGGTGCTGGGGCGGATCGGGCTGAAGGAACTGGCGGGCGCGACGGCGCGCGCCGGCATTGATCAAGCCTTGATTTCCGAGGCTGGCTTCGAGCAATGGCTGATCGCCAGCGAAGTCGTTGCAACATCGGAACAGATTGCAGCGCTCGCGGGTACGCTCCGGGGGGCGGCACATGTCAGCGACCAGAGCCACGGCCGCGTTCGGATCGCGCTGTCCGGGCCGCGAAGCCTTGCTGCGCTCGCTAAGGGCTGCGGCATCGATTTCGCGGTTTTTCCGCCCGGCGCGGGCGCGATGACGCTCTACGGGCACATCGGTTGCCACCTTCACCGGGTGGACGGAGAAACCTTCAACCTTACGGCGCTGCGCAGTTTCGCGTTCGCGCTTTGGGACGAACTCGTCGAGGCGGGGCTCGAATACGGCGTCGAGGCAGTGGCGCCCTGAGCGTCAGGATATCGGCAGCCAGCCGAGCCGTTCGCGCCAGTCCGGCTCCAGTTGCGCGAAACGGTCGAGCCGGAACGTGGAAATGTCGGCGAAGGTGCAGCGCCGCTCGACAACGAGATCGCGGATCGCCCGACCGCTCGCGGGCGAGAGCCCGAAGCCGACGCTCGACAGGGTGGCGACGATGGCGTTCTCCACCCCCGGTGCATGGTCGATCACCGGCCGCCCGTCCGGGGTGTTTTCCATGATTCCGGCCCAGGAGCGGATGATCCGGGCATGAGCGGCCTTCGGCAAGAGCGTCGCGAGGCGCGCGGCGATGCCGCTCATCAGCGGGGAGGAGGGCTTGTCCGGCGCGCGGCCGGGCTCCGTCTCGACCCATTCATGCGGGCCGCCGCCATAAGCGAGATTGCCGCGTAGCGTCTGCCGGCCATAGAGGCCGTTGCCGTCGATGCCGCCATAAGGCATCAGCGGCAGCGGTTCGGTGACGATCATCTCGGCGCGCGCGGCCGCGAGCGGAATGTCGCAGCCGATCATCGCCGCCAGCCGTCCCGTCTGCGGTCCGGCGGCGATCACGAGCTGGTCGCAGCCGAAAAACCCGGCCGTAGTCTCGACGCCCGAGACCCGCCCGCCCGCCATGCGGAAGCCGGTGACGGCGGTGTTCTGCTTCACTCGCCCGCCGTGATCCTCCATCGCGAAGGCATAGCCGGAAAGCGTGCGGTGCGGGTTCGCGTGCCCGCCGAAATGATAGAAATAGCCGCCGACGGTGTTGTCGCCGGCGAGCGGCACAAGCTTCTGCGCGTCCCTGGCGTCGAGAACGTCGGTCGAAAAGCCCTGATGCTCGCCATTGATCTTGGCGCGGGCGTAAAGCGCCATCTGCGCTTCCGAGAAGGCGAGGCGGATGCGCTGGGGCCGGAATTCGGTCGGGTAGCCGAGGAGGTCGTCCATCAGCGGCCACAGGCGCTGCTCCTCGGCGAACAGCGGCGAATGGTGGTGTGAGCAGCCGCCGCCATTGCGGCCCGAAGCTTCGGCGCCGACCATGCCCGCTTCGATCACGAGGACATCGACGCCCTCGCGCGCCAGCCAGAAGCCGGCGCTGAGGCCCGTGACGCCACCACCGACGATGACGACCTCGGCGCCAGCACGTTGCGGATCGAGTCTGCCAGGATGCCGCGTCATTCGCTCGCGACCTCCCCGGACGTATCGTTGCCGGCGAGCGTGAAGTGCTCCTGCACCTCCCAGAACGGGCGCCATTGCGCGTGCATTCCGAACCAGCTGTCCCAGTGCTCGGTTTGCAGCGGTGCTTCGCCGATCATGCCCGCGAGCGCCAGCACCAGCGGCCGCACCGGCGCGCGATAGCTCGCTAGCGGAACGGCGGAGAGATCGGCATCGGCTTCCAGCGCCAGCAGCGCTGCGATCTGCTCCCGGCAGCGCCGGCCCTGGCACGGCCCCATGCCCGCGCGCGTCATTCGCTTGAGCTGATCCGGGTCCGGCGGGCCTGCGGCGAGCAGCGCCGCCAGCGAATGCGCTTCCGGCATCTGCCCTTCCCAGCCGACGTAGCGCGGCGGGCGCAATTCGAGCAGATCGCGCGCGGTGACCTCCTCGCATTGGCAGAGCGGGAATTCGGCGCGGGCATGGATCACGCTCGCGCGCAGCCAGGCCTTGCGGTAGGTGGAAACGTTGATTTCCGCGCACGGGGGAGCAAGCGCGGGCGTGGCCGAATCCCGTCCCGTTATCGCATCGACCGCGCGCCGTGCCTCGGCTTCCGCGATGGCGGGATCGCGTGATTTTTCCGGCCAGATACCGGCGCAATCGCCGATGGCGAAGACATCCGGCAGGCTGGTGCGCCCGTTTGCATCGATGACGGGGACATGGCCGCCGCGGTCGGGGTCGAAGCGGCAGGCGGCTCCGGCGGCCTGCAACAGATCGATCATCGGCACGGCGCCGACAGCGAGTACGATGCCGTCGCAACCGAGCCGGGTTTCCGCTCCGGTCGGGATGCCCTCGGTATCGAGTGTCCCGATCATCGCGCCTTCGACGCGCTCCCGGCCCAGCGCCTCGCGGACGACGCTGCGGCAGAGGATCGGGATGCCGGCCTGTTTGACCAACGCAACCAGATCCGCCGGCGCGACGGGACGCTCGGCCTGTTCGATGATCGCGGCAACCGTGATGCCCTGTCCGGCGAGCGCCAGCGCCGTCAGCAGCGCCTCCGTATCCGATCCGAGAACGACGACGCGCTTGGCATCGAGCGCGCCCGCGTGGCGTTCGACGAGCAGACGTGCGGCACTCGCTCCCATCACGCCGGGCAGATGCCAGCCGGGGAAGCCGAGTCCCATGTCCCGTCGCCCGGTCGCGACGATCATCCGGAGCGGCGCGATAAGGGTGGCAGCGGTCGCATCCGCCAGCCCGGCGACGAGGCCCGGCAGATGGCGCAGGGCAGCGCCCCTCGCATAGAGCCCCCAGCAGGCCGTGCCGAGGCGGATATCGACGCCGGCCTCGAACGCCGCCTCGAACAGCGGTTCGGAGGCGACGAAGGCCTCGATCATGGCGTTGCGGTTGCGCGTCGCGCCGGACATCGCCTGCCCGAAATGGCGTGGAACCTCCTCGCCCATGGTTTCATGGGAGACCGGGTTCTCGTCGACGAGAACGGTCTGGATCCCGGCGCTGGCCGCCTCGATCGCGGCGCGGAGCCCGGCCTTGCCGGCGCCGACGACCAGAAGATCGATGGTTTCCGAGACAACCGGCGCCTTGCCGGCGACGGATTTCGGATCGAGAAACCGGGGCTGTGATGGCCCGGGATCGTCAGGCATCGTGCGCGTGCTCCACCATCACGAAATGGCCGTTGCCAAGGTCGCGCCACTGGCGCGGCGGGGGCACGAAATCGGCTTTCCGCATCGGGCTCGGCAGTTCCGTGGTCGAGAGCCCGCGCCGCGCCTTGCGCCGGTCCGGATCGGGGATCGGCACGGCCGCCATCAGCTTGCGCGTATAGGAATGCGCGGGGTTGGAAATCACCGCGTCGCGCGGGCCGATCTCGACGATCTCGCCGAGGAACATCACCGCGACACGGTGGCTGACGCGCTCGACGACGGCGATATCGTGCGAGATGAAGAGGTAGGCGAGGCCCATTTCCTCCTGCAATTCCATCATCAGGTTGATGACCTGCGCCTGGATCGAGACGTCGAGCGCCGAGACGGCCTCGTCGGCGACGATCAGCTTGGGTTTGAGCGCCAGCGCGCGGGCGATGCAGAGCCGCTGGCGCTGACCGCCGGAAAATTCGTGCGGG
>JAVTWI010000164.1:0-10322 GCA_032229845.1 Rhabdaerophilum sp. | reverse complement strand
ACACGTCGATGCCGGCGAACTTCTTGAACAGGACGGCCTTGCCCTCCATCACCGGTTTGGAGGCGAGCGGACCGATGTCGCCGAGGTCGAGCACGGCCGTGCCGTTGGAGATCACGGCGACGAGGTTCTGACGCGCGGTCAGGTTGGCGGCTTCGCGCGGGTCGTCGACGATCGCCTCGCAGGCCGCCGCGACGCCGGGCGAATAGGCCAGCGCCAGATCGCGCTGGTTGCCGAGCGGCTTGGTGGCGACGACTTCAAGTTTGCCGGGTTTCGGCAGCCGGTGATAGACGAGCGCACCCGAGCGCATATCCTTCGACATCTCAACCGGCATTCCATCCCTCCAGCGTTCTCGTTGTTTTTCTGGATATACGAAACTCACCGGAGTGACGAGACCCGAGCGATGCGCCCGTAGAAGAGGCGACATTTGAAAATCGCATGCGCCATTCTTTCGCCATGCAATTCAAGCAACCCTGCCCGGCCTCAACAACTCTCTCTCGGCTTATGGACAGGTTTTAACTTCCCAAGCCCCCTACTCGGGGGCTAAGCGCAGACGGATTGTATGGCCAGGCGGGAGAATCGGACATGGAAGTGCGGGATTGCAACGGCGCGCTGCTCAACGAGGGCGACAACGTTCAGGTCATCAAGGATCTCAAGGTCAAGGGCACCTCTTCGACGCTGAAGCGCGGGACGCTGATCAAGGGCATCCACCTGACCGGCGATCCGGACCTGATCGAGTGCCGGGTCGAGAAGATCAAGGGGCTGGTGCTCCGGACCGAGTTCCTGAAGAAGGTCGGATAAAGGCGTTCCGCGTTGAAACGCATCCGCGCGCGCCTTTTCGGATGGTTCCTGCCGGATCGCGAGGCCTATCGCGCGCCGGCGCACGAACCCGTGCCGCGCCGCGCGGCCTGGCTCGATTTCCTGGTGATGGATTTCGCGGTCCTGCGCGTGTTCTGGAAGAATTTCGGCCGCGTCGGCAGCAAGGGGCAGGCTGTGCGGATGAACCAGCCGTTCCCGGCGGATATCCGCAAGGCGGCGGCGCATGGCGTGAAGACCATCGTCACCGCCCGACACGATCCGCGTCACGGCGGCAACGCGCTGGCGGCAGCGGAATGCGAGCGGCTCGGGCTTGATTATCGGACGTTTCCCGGCCTTTTCTCGCGGGCTGCCCCGTCGAAGGAAACGCTGCTCGCGGCGCCGGCGTTTTTCCGGAGCCTGCGCTATCCTGTTCTGATGCATTGCAAATCGGGCGCGGACCGCGCCGGGTTTCTCTCCGCGCTCTATCTGATCGTTGTCGAGGGATGTCCCGTCCGCGAGGCCAAGGACGAGCTTTCCCTGCGCTATCTCCACTTCAGCACCTCGAAGACCGGCATTCTCGACGCGGTGTTCGCGGCCTATCTCAAGGCGCACCCGGACGAGGGCAAGCCATTCCTCGATTGGGTGCGCGACGACTACGATCCCGAAGCCCTGACGCAGACCTACAAGGCGCAGGGTTTCGCCGATTTTCTCGATCGCGTCATCCTGCGCCGGGAGTGAGCGCGGTTGTGGCGGGCGCCGAAATGCCCTAGCTCAACGGAACGAACCACCGGAAGCTGCCATGTCGTCCCCTCCCCCCGTCCGCGTGCTTGTCACGATCTGCACGCGAAACCGCCCGGTGCTGCTCGACCAGTGTCTCGCCTCGGTCTGTGCGTCGGAGCCGGTTGAGGGCGTGACGTTCGAGATCGCGGCGATCGAGAACAACGACCGGCTGACCTGCGAAGGGATTGCGGCGCGCCACGAGGCCGCGAGCGGCATTCGCGTCCACTGCGTGCTCGAACCCGAACTCGGCCTGCCCTTCGCGCGCAATCGCTGCGGTATTTACGCTGCCGATAACGGGTTCGACTGGCTGCTCTACATCGACGATGACGAGGTCGCCCGCCCCGACTGGTTCCGCACCATGATGGCGGCGACGAAAGCCTATTCGGCCGAGGTGTTCTACGGCCGGGTGATAAGCGTCTATCCGGACGAGACGCCCGCCTACCTGCGCGAGCGCAACGTCAACAAGCGCCCGACCGGCACGAAAATGACGA
Organism: Rhabdaerophilum sp.; assembly: GCA_032229845.1. Classification (GTDB taxonomy): domain Bacteria; phylum Pseudomonadota; class Alphaproteobacteria; order Rhizobiales; family Beijerinckiaceae; genus Rhabdaerophilum. The sequence continues at coordinate 8,256 of JAVTWI010000164.1, read as the reverse complement.
AGGCCGAGGGACATAACACCCTCGTCCGCACCTCGATTTTCGCCGAAAGCGGTGACAACTTGCGTTTCGATACGTCGATGCGTTTCACCGGCGGTTCGGACACCGATTTCTTCTCGCGCGTCGCCGCGAAGGGGCGGACGATCATCTGGATCGGCGAGGCGATCGTCGAGGAGCTTATCCCCGCGACGCGGATGACGCTTCCCTGGCAACTCAACCGCACCTTCCGCGTCGCCATCAACCTGTCAGTGCTCAAGGCCAAGCAGGAGGGCAAGGCCGCGGCCGCCTTCTTCAGCCTCGTCAAGGGCACGGGGCGGTTTCTGGGCGGAATGCTCTCGTTGCCGCTCGGCGCGCTGGCGCTGGTGATGCCGGAAAAGGGCAAGCGCTGGGGCTTCAAGGCACTCAAGCAGATCGCCTCCGGCCTCGGCTCCTATGCTTACCTCTTCGGCGTGCGCCCGCAGCCCTACCGCAAGGTGGATGGCGGCTAGGGCTGCCCCTCACCCATCCAGTTCGCGGGCGAGATAGATCTGGAGGATGAACAGCGCCCAGATCAGGTTGGTGCGCCGTTGCCCGCCGGTGACGAAATCGTCCCAGATCGCGCGGGTGAGCGCCACGTCGAGCACGCCCTGCCGCGCGATCCGCTCCGACGCGAAGAGGTCTTCCGCCATCGGCCGCAAGGGGCCCTTCAGCCATTCCGCCACCGGAATGCCGAAGCCGCGCTTCGGTCGGTCCCACAGCGCGCGTGGCACATAGCGGCCGAGCACGGCCTTGAGCAGGCCCTTGCGCTCGCCGTTGGCGAGGCGGAGCCCGTCCGGCAGCGACCACGCGAAACGGGCGATGTCCTTGTCGAGCAGCGGCACGCGGGTTTCGAGACTGTTCGCCATCGCCGCGCGATCGACCTTCACGAGAATATCGTCGGTGAGGTAGCGCTCGGCATCAAGCGAGGTCATCCGTTCGAGTGCGCTCCAGCCCTCGATCGCCGCGATCTCGCCGACCAGCGGATCGAAAGCCTCCTCCCCGCCGATCACGAAGCGATGCGCCTGATTGGTGATCGTGAACTTGGCGTCATAGGCACGCGTCACATCCGGCGCCGCGAAGGTGTGAGCCATGTCCGCGAGTTCGAGGTCGAGCGGCTTGACCGCATAGCCGGCGATGCGGGAAAGTCCGAGCGTTGCAGCCGGCCGCGCGACGCCATGCAGCAACGCGCCGGCATAGGCGCGGGAGGCGACGCGCGCGGCAAGCCCCGAGAGGCCGCCTTCCCACTTCTTCCGCAACGAATGATAGCGTCCGTATCCGGCGAGGAGTTCGTCCCCGGCGTCGCCGGAGAGTGCGACCGTAACCTTGGTGCGGGCATAACGCGCGACCATGAAGGTCGGCAGTTGCGAGGGATCGGCGAAGGGCTCGTCATAGAGATCCGGCATCCGACCGAGAAGATCGAGCGCATCCGGCCCGGAAAGGACGATCTCGTTGTGCGCGGTGCCAAGGTTCGCCGCGACCTCGCGGGCATAGGGCGCCTCATTGAACTTCTCCTCGCGGAAGCCGAGCGAGAAGGTCTCGATCGGGTTCGGCCGCTGCGCCTGCATGATCGCGGCGATGGTCGAGGAATCGATCCCGCCAGAGAGAAAGGCCCCGACCGGGACATCCGCGATCATCTGCCGCGAGACAGCACGATGAATGAGGCGATCGAGTTCCTCGGTTGCCGCCGCGACGTCACCGGAAAAGCGGCTGGCGCGGGCTTCGCGCGCCGCCTCGAGGCTGTTCCAGTACCGCGTTTCGACGCCATCCTCGAACGGACTCTTGTTGCGCGCGAAGGTCACGAAGCGGCCCGGTCCGATCTTGCGCGCGGCCTGATGGAAGGTCGCCGGCGCGCCGATATAACCGTGGCGCAGGAAGGCCGTGACCGAGGCGCGGTCGATCTCACGCCGCCAGTCGGGGTGAGCGCGCAGCGCCTTCAGCTCCGAGGCGAACGCCAGCGCACCGCCGAGCCAGCCGATGTAGAGTGGCTTTTCGCCGAATGGGTCGCGCGCGAGGGTGAAGTCGCCTGTTTCATGGTCGAACAGCGCGAAGGCGAACATGCCGGAGAGCCGCTTCAGCGCCGCTTCGATGCCATAGGCCTCGATCGCCGCCAGCAGCACCTCGGTATCGGAATGGCCACGCCAGACCGGCGCGCGGCCCTCTGCTTCGAGTGCGGCGCGCAGCGCGTGGAAATTGTAGATTTCGCCGTTGAAGGTGATCGAATAGCGCCCGGAAGCCGAATGCATGGGCTGCGCGCCGGCGGGCGAGAGGTCCTGAATGGCAAGACGGCGCTGCGCCAGCACCACGCCGCCCGGTCCGTCCGCCCAAAGGCCGACGTCATCCGGCCCGCGATGGAGCAGCGTCGCATTGATGTGACGGACGTTTTCCTCGTCCTCACGCTCAAGTCCGCCCGGACGGAAAAGCCCTGAAATGCCGCACATGGCGGTCATCTATAGCGTCGTTTGCGGTGTTGTCCACGCGCGGCGGGTTGACCTTTCTCATCGACGCGGGATAGGCAATCGCGCCATGCTTTTTCCCTGAAAAGGCGCGCATTCCGCGCGCGAAGGCAGGCGGGAACCCGACTTCATGAGCTTTGAACCCAAGAACAGGGCCGATCGCTACACGCCGGAATTCTTCGAGGGGTTCGCCGAGGATTCGGCGCGTTCGTCCCGCGTCGTGCTGGGGCACCTGTTCAAGCGCTACCAGCCGGCCTCGGTGCTCGATGTCGGCTGCGGCGTCGGCGCCTGGCTCGATACGGCTCAGAAGCTGGGCGCGCGTGCGGTGCGTGGGCTCGACGGGCCGTGGGTGAAGCCCGAGCAACTGCGGATCGGCGCGGAGAATTTCGAGCGCATCGACTTCGAGGCGAAGGACTGGCCGGAAATCCGCCCGGTCGATCTCGCGATGTCGCTGGAAGTCGCCGAACATCTGACCCCCGAGGCCGGGGCGCGGCTCGTCACCTACCTCACGGAAAGCGCGCCGGTGGTGCTGTTCTCGGCCGCCATCCCCGGTCAGGGCGGCGAAGGCCACGTCAACGAGCAATGGCAGAGCTATTGGGCCGGGCGTTTCGCCGAGTGCGGGTTCCGCCCGTCCCTCGCGCTGCGCTCGGCGGTCTGGACCGACAATGATGTCGAGTTCTGGTATCAGCAGAACCTGACGCTTTATGCGGCCGACAGCCATGCGCACCTCATCGAGGAGGCGACCGGACCGATGGATGTGATCCACCCGCGTCTCTACGACATCCGCGTGCTCAAGCGCGCGCGGCGGCGGGCGCGCTGGCGGCGCTTCCTGCCGTTTCTCGGGAAATGACGATGAGCGTGAGTGCGCCAGCCCGGCCGACCGTGCGCGTCGAGATGCTCGGCGGGCTCGGGAACCAGCTTTTTCAGGCCGCAGCCGGCTATGCGCTGGCGAAGCGGCTCGGCGCTGCGCTGCAATTCGACGTCTCGCGCTATCGCCAGAGTGGTTCGCGCGCCTATGCGCTCGACGGGCTGGCGCATGGCGCGGAAGTCGTCGGGCAATCGACCTGGCTGTCGCAGCGGATGAACCGCGTCCGCCGCGCCTTGAGCTTCGGGCGGCCGTTCGCGCCGGCGGGCTGGGCGGGCGGCGCCTTCCGCGAACACAGCTATGCCTACGACAACCGGTTCGAGACGCTGACAGGCTCGCAATACCTTTCCGGCTATTTCCATTCCGCGCGCTATTTCGCGCCGTTCGAGGACGATGTCCGCCGGGCGTTTGATCTTGCCCAGGTCGCCTCGCCCGAAGCGAAGGCCAAGGCCGCGAGCCTGCCGGCGCAGTCGCTGGCGGTGCATGTGCGGATCGGCGATTTCAAGAGCGAGAACGTCTTCAACACGGTGCATGGCACGCTTTCGCCGCGCTATTATCGCGATGCCATCGCGCTCGTCACGGCGGCGCGGCCAATCGAACGAATCTATGTGTTCACCGACACCCCGCAGGCGATCCCCCAGCTCATCCCCGCCGGGCTCGACTATGAGGCGGTAACCGGGTTTTCCGCGCAGGACGATCTCTTCCTGATGAGCCGGGCGCGACACCACATCATCGCCAATTCCACCTTCTCGTGGTGGAGCGCCTGGCTCGCGCCGCAGGTGGATACGCTCACCTGCGCGCCACGCGCCTGGCTCGCGCCGGAAGCGCTCAAGAAAACCTATATCGGCGATCTCTACCCCGAAGGCTGGGTTATGCTGTAGTGTTTTTCTGCCCTCACAAATGACCGATTGGGTCATGTTCGGGCATTCCCTCGCAACGCCGCCTCTGGCGGCTGCTCGGCGTCGCCTTCGCTCCTAATTTGCCAACCGTTCCTCAGCCCCTGCTTTTCATCAGGTGCAGCTTGCGGGCGATGTTGTCGCGGAAGCGGATGTGCCGTCCGTCGAGGTGCTGCACGGTTTTCGGCCAACCGAGCGGGCCATACACATGCCCGCCGCCGATATAGCGTTCGAGCCCGCCCTCCAGCCCGAGCCGATAGCCGATCTCGGTGTGGAGGTGCGGCAGCACGACGCGGCGGTAATACTCGACGTTGATGAGGTGCGGGTTGTTCGAGCGGCCGTTGATGCGGCAGATCGGCACCGGCGATTCCGGTACTTCTTCCATGAAGACGTCGTAACCGACCTGCATGTTGCGCCGCTTGTTGAAGCGCAGATACTCGATCTCCTGCGCTTCGAGCGCGCCGATCATTTCGTCCAGTCCGTGCGGGATGACCTCACGACGGAAGACGAAATCGTGTTCGAGTTGCATCGCCCAGGTGCATTCGCTCATGGCGATCGACTTGCGGAAGCTGTCGACGACGCCGACCGTCTCGACGATCTCGATCCTGAGGTCCGGCAGCCGGTCGCGGATTGTCTGCTGCCAGGCGGCGAAGTTGTCGCGATGCGGCTTCGGATCGATGAACACGCGGATGATCGTCTCGCGTGCGCCGCGCGCATCGTCGAAACAGGCGAAATAAGAACGGATCGCCTCCGGAACGAGGCAATCGGCCGCATCGGGCGACGCCACGTTCGAGAAGACGTTGAGATTGATCCGTTCGAGGCTCATGCTGTCCCGATTTCCCGCAAGTGGGGGCGAATTTTTGCTGTCACGCGGCCTGAAAAGCCGTTATCGAACGCGCATCGCGGCGAGGCGTCGCGCACGCCGGCCATTTCATGTGAGGACCATGTCTGCCAGTCAAGCCCTGTTTCGGCCTGCCCTGCGGCTCTTCGCGGAGCATCTCGCGCCGGGCTGGATCGCGGCGGCGAGCGCGGCGATGCGGCCGTTTCGCGGCGAGGCGCCGGCTTCGGCGCTGCAATGGGTGCCGCGCGTCGAGATGACACAGGGGCGTGGAACGCTGCTCTGGCGCGAGAGCGCCGGCCCGGTCGACATTAACGGCGGTTCGGGCAACCTGTTTCTCGATGGCAAGCGGATCGCCGGGCAGAATGCCCCCTCTCCCGCCGACGATCTGACGGTTTATCTCGGCGGCAAGATCGTCAAGCGCGAGCCGGCGCTGGTGCTCTATCGTGGCGCGGATGCGAGTCTCGGCGCCTTCGCGGCGGAAATCCTGCCGAGTCTCGTGGCGATGGATCGGTTGGGCATTCCCGCCGAAACCCTGTTGCTGGTAACGCTCAACATGGGCCGGCAGCGCTTCTTCCAGCGCGCGTTGGTTGACGGCATCTTCCGGCCGCGCCCGGTGGAACTGCTGCGTCGCGCGAGCGCAATCCGCACCCAGCGGCTCAACGAGGTTGCGTTTCCCGCAGGCGACGCCGATCTGGCCGAGGAAGCGGCGGCGCGGCTCCGGGCGCTTTATGGCCCCTACCCCGCGCATGGTCCAGCGGTGCTCGTGGTCGAGAGTGCCGAGGCGGCTGCGCCCCAGTTGGAATGGATCAAGGCCAATATGGGTGGGATCGGCGAGATTGTTGTCGCGGACGTCGCGCGGATGCCGCTGGGAAAAATCGTGCGCGCCATTGCCGCCGCACCGGTGCTTTACGGTTCGCGCGACCTGCTGCGTGCGGGCCTGCTGGCACCGAACCCGGCGCGGCAAGCCGTCGAAATCGGATATGGGGATCGTCATGCGTAACTTGCGGATCGGGCCGGCGGCCTTCTCGGTCACCGATGAAAACGCGGCCTTCTGGGATCGCGTCGCCTCCGGCCATTGGGAACCGGCGACCTTTCGCGCCATCGCGCAGAATCTCACCCCGGAAACGACCGTGCTCGATTTCGGCGCCTGGATCGGCCCGGTGACGCTGTTCGCGGCGGCACGGGCGCGGCAGGTGTTCTCCTTCGAGCCGGACCCGGTCGCGGCACGGCAGTTGCGCGAGAACATCGCCTGCAACCCCGCGCTCGCGCCGAAGATCACCGTGATCGAAAAGGCCGTCTGGCCGGAAAGGGGCACGGTGCGGCTCGGTGCCAAGACAGCGCAGGGCGATTCGATGTCGAGCGTGCATCACGTCCATTCCGCGACGAGCTGGGAAGTCGAGACCATCACGCCGGACGAGATCGCCGCCCTGCCCGATCGCGGCCCGGTGTTCCTCAAGATCGATGTCGAGGGCGCGGAATATTCGATCGTCCCGCAGATCGCGAAGCTCGCGGCGCGCACCGATCTCACGGCGCTGGTCTCGTTCCATCCGCGCTTCGCGGCGGGTGGCCATCCGCGCTTCCACAAGACCTTCCCGATGACGAAGCGCGTGTTCGAGGTGTTCCGGGGCTACAAGGTCTGGCGCGTGCATCACAAGTCGATTACCCGCGCCGTGCTGCCCGAGTTGCTGCTCAACCTCGGCATACCTTATTTCGAGGCCAAGACGACCTACCTCTTCAAGCGGGGCTAATCGTCATGCATCGCGATATCCTTCCCCTGCTGTGCGACCCGGCGACCGGCGGACCGCTGCGGCTGGAGGTCGATCGGGAGCAGGACGGTCATATCGTCGCCGGCCGGCTGATCGCGCATTCGGGCAAGATCTACCCGATCGTCAACCGCATTCCCCGCTTCGTCGAGCCGGAGCTCTACGAGGGTGTGAAGTCGTTCGGAGACCAGTGGAACCACTTCAACTACACCGATTTCAAGCAGAACTGGCTGGAGCACACTGTCGGCGCGACTTTCGGCTCCACGGAAGCGTTCAAGGATCGGATCATCGTCGATTGCGGCGGCGGCTCGGGCTCGCAATCGCTCTGGATGCTGGAAGCGGGCGCGAAGCAGGTCATCATGCTGGAGCTGTCGCATTCGGTGGATGACGTGGTGAACCGCAATATCGCCAGCGGACAATGGCCGAACTTCACCGTCATCCAGTGCTCGATCGACGCGCCGCCGATCCACGCGAACGCGATCCCCGGCATCGTTATCTGCCACAACGTCATCCAGCACACCGAGAGCGTCGAGAAGACCGCGAAGGCACTCTATCGCATCGTCGCGCCGGGCGGGGAATTCGTCTTCAACTGCTACCGTGCCGGCACGCCCTCGGTGATGACCTTCATCCGCACGCACCTCACCTATGGCCCGCTGCGGAAAGTGTTCCAGAAGCTGCCGTTCAAGTGGATCCTTGGCTATTCGCGGCTGATGGGCGTGCTGCGCTGCATTCCCGTCATCGGCTCGATCACCAACAAGCTGCGGCTCTCGCTCACCGGAAAGGTGCCGCGCGAAAAGGGCGAGAGCTGGCTCGACCACAAGAAGCGCGTCTATCGTCAGACCGTGCTCAACACCTTCGACATGTATGGCTCGCACGCGTTCCAGCATCAGGTGCCGGACAAGGATTTGCAGAGACTGCTCGCCGAGTTGCAGCCGGATCGGGCAAAAATCGGCAATTACGACGCCTATTTCATCCGTCCGCAGCCGACCGGGATCGCGCTGCGCGTTCAGAAATAGCGCTCAGCCCTTCTTCCGAAACACGAAGCAGCCGCAGCCGTAGCGCTGTTTCGCGACCCGCGCCGGCTCGGCATCCCAAACGAGCGTGGCGCCGTCGCGCTTGTCGGTGATGAGCGCGAATTCGGCGAGTTCGAGGTCCGGGAACAGCGCCAGCACCGCCTCGTAGCTGTAGATGCGATGGGCGTTAAAATGGATTTCCGGCCGCCCCACCGGTGTGACGAACAGCAATTGCCCGCCCGGTGCGAGCACACGCGAGAGTTCGGTGCAGGCGCGCGCGTCGCCTTTGGGATCGCGCGCGTCGCCATAACGCCCGAGCCCGACGTGCTCCACGACATGCAGGCAGGAGAGCGAGGCGCTCGAGTTGTCCGCGAAATGCAGGTTGAGAAGGTCGGCCGCCCCGGTCTCCG
>JAVTWI010000163.1:3009-10368 GCA_032229845.1 Rhabdaerophilum sp. | reverse complement strand
TGAGCCGCGCCGCGACCTGCTCGATGTGCGTCGACTTGCCGGTGCCGTGATAGCCGGTCACCATCACGCGGCGGTTGTAGGCGAAGCCGGCGAGGATCGCGAGCGTCGTATCCTTGTCGAACAGGTAATCCGGGTCGAGATCCGGCACGTTCTCGGTGCGGGTCTTGTAGGCCGGCACGACGAGATCGCTGTCGATCCCGAACGCCTCACGGACGGCAATGGTGGTATCGGGCTCGCCGTTGTTCGCATCGGCGGGCACGGTTTCGGCAAGGGCAGTCACGGACATCAATCACCTGGAGGCGGCCCGGCACGGGCGGCCCTTTCTCATCGCTGGATCGGACAGGGCGGGGCTCAGGCGAGGCCCGCGGATTTCAAATAATTATAGGCATCGATGATCGCGCGCAATTTGTCTTCTCGCGAACGGTCACCTTCGTTGAGATCGGGATGCAAGCGCTTGGCCAGTTCCTTGAAGCGGCGCCGGATCGCCTGACGGTCGGCGCTCTCGTCGAGACCGAGCGTATCGAGCGCCCTGAGCGCCATCTTGCCGATCATCTTGCGCTGCCCCTCGCGCTGGGCGGCCTCGCGCGCCTTGCGCAACCGTTCGAGGCGCGCGCGCAGCAACGTTGCCGCATCGAGCTTCGAATCCGGTCCGGCCCCGCCGGCGACGCCCGCCGCCCAGGTCGGCCGGTGCCCGGTCAACGCATCCTTCTGGTAGGATTGAACGGCGGAATCCGTCATGCCGGCGAAATAATTGTAGGACTGGTTGTACTCCCGCACATGGTCGAGACAGAACAGATGGAACTGCCCCTCCTGCTCGCGCCCCTTCGGCGCCCGGAACTCGCCCTTGCGCTTGCAGCCGGGATGATCGCAGCCAGGCTCGACCGCCGGACGCACCTCTTCCGCCACCGGCTTGGACCGGACCTTGTCGAAGATTGGCGAGTTGAGATTCATCATCGCGGGTAAGATAGGATCGAGGCTAGGGTTCCGGCAAGCACCGGGTGAACAATGAACCCCCAGCCGTTAGCAAGAGGAAAAGGCGGAAACAAGATGAACCGGCAAACCCGCATCCGCGCGCTGCTCGCGCCGCTCGATCCGGTCGAACTCGATATCCTCGACGAAAGCGAACGCCATCGCGGGCACGGCGGCTGGCGCGAGGGCGGTGAAACGCACTATCGCCTGCGCATTCGCGCACGCAGCCTCAACGGTCTCTCGCGGGTGGAATGTCACCGCCGCATCAACGCATTGCTCGCGCCGGAATTCGCCTCCGGTCTGCATGCGCTGGCGATCGATGCGAAGGGAGAAGGGCCCTGAAGCTGGACTTTTCCGCCCCTTCGTGGTGAAAGGCGAGGGGGCGCACGGCCCGAGGCTCACACATTCAACCCATGTTATCGATTGAAATCCTTGTCGTTCTTGGCCTGACGCTGCTGAACGGCTTTTTCGCGATGTCGGAACTGGCGATCGTTTCGGCGCGGCGCGTCCGCCTTGAGGCATTGGCCGAGGCCGGGCATTCGGGTGCCAAGGTCGCGGTCGAGCTTCATCGCGATCCCTCGCGCTTCTTCTCCGCCGTCCAGTTCGGCATCACGCTACTCTCGATCGTCTCGGGCGCCTTTGGCACTGCGACGCTGGGCCAGAAGTTTTCCGATTATCTCGCCGGCTTCCCCGCGATTGCCCAGTATGCCGAGCCGATCGCCTATTCGAGCACGGTGGTGCTGCTTTCCTTCCTCAGCGTAGTGCTTGGCGAACTGGTGCCCAAGCGCATCGCGCTCGCCTATCCCGAGGCGGTGGCGGCGCGTGTCGCCCGCCCCCTCGCGCTGATCGGCAATCTCGGCCGGCCGGTGGTGGCGATCTTCACCGTCTCCTCCGCGATGATCCTGACCCTTCTGCGCGTTCCCCAGACCCGCGACGAGACCGTCACCGAGGAGGAGGTCAACACTATCCTCGAGGAGGGCACCACCTCCGGCGTCATCGACCCGGCGGAGCGGGCCATGGTCCGCGAGGTGATCGGCCTCGCCGAGACGCCGGTTTCCGACATCATGACGCGACGGACCGAGGTTTACTGGGTCGATGTCGCCGACGATCCCAAGGTGCTGCGCGCCGAATTGCGCCAGTGCCCCTTCAGCCGCGTCGTCGTCGCCAAGGGCGGCTCGATCGACGAACCGCTCGGCTTCGTCCACAAGAAGGACCTGCTGGACCTTCTCCTCGAAGGCAAGCCGCTCGACATCGAGAAGAACGTCCGCGAGCCGATCTTCGTGCCGGAGGTCTCCTCGGTGCTCGATGTGCTCGAACTCTTCCGCGAGAAGCGCAATCACTTCGCCTTCGTGCTCGACGAATTCGGCACCTTCGAGGGCGTGCTGACACTGACGGACGTGCTTGAAGCGATCACCGGCGACATTCCCGAGGAGCACGAGCCGGAAAACCGCGCGATCTTCCAGCGCGCCGACGGCACCTATCTCGTCGACGGCCGCACCGAGATCGACGATCTGGAAGAGGAACTCGGCATCGAGGTGCCGACGGATGCCCGCTTCCGCACCGTCGCCGGCTTCGCGCTCGAGGCTTTCGGCCGCATCCCCTCCGAAGGCGATATCGCCGAGCTCGACGCCTGGACGGTCGAGATCATGGATATGGACGGGCGGCGCATCGACAAGCTGCTGTTTCGCCGCAAGGAGTGAGCCTCAGGCTTCTCTTTGGCCGCCCTTTGCGCCGAAAAGCGGCTGCCACGTTTCGATCCGGACGTCAGCCCTTCGGCCGCGCCGGCGCGAACCAGTAGATCGAAACGCAAACCAGCAGGGCTATCCCGAACGCGAGGTGGAGGTTGCCGTAGAGCACCGCAGGGCCAAGCCCGGCCTCCTTCATCGCGCCGACGGCCCGCCCGGACAGAAGCTGCGCCACCCCCGTGCCGCCGATCGAGACGAAATTGATGAAGGTTATGCCCCGGCCGATGACGTGCGAGGGCATGAACATCCGGCCGTGCGCGATCAGCACTGCATAGCTCAGGCCGAACAGCCCCGCGCAGCCCATCAGCACGATCGCCAACACCAGCGAGCCGGAAGGCACATAGGCCAGCGCAACGAAACTCAGGCCGGACAGCGCCGTGGAAACCAGGACGACCAGCCGCGGATTGTCGATCCGGCTCGCGATCGGCCCGGTGGCAATCGCCGAGATGGTCATCGTCACCGCGAGGCCGAGAACCGCATTGCCGCGCGCCAGAAAGTCGAGCCCGTGGACTTCGCCGAAATAGGGGCCGACCCAGAGCGAACGCTCGGTGAAGATGGGCCCTGTGATGGCGAGGCTCATCACCAGGATCGGCCACATCGCCGGCAGCCGCGCGAGAGCCACGATATCGCCGATCAGAGAACCGCCCGGCGGCGCGGATTCGCGCGGAGGGTCGCGGAACACGAGCAGGAGGAGCATCGCGACAACCGCCGTCACGGCCGCGACGATACGGATTGCATCCCGCCAGCCGACCGTCTCGACGAGAATCGCCAGCGGCGTCGCCGCAACCAGCGACCCGATCAGGCCGCAGGCCAGAAAGACCCCGGCAAGCGCCGCGAAACGGGCCGGCGGCTCGGTCTTGGCAAAGAAATAGAGCGTTCCCATCAGCAGCGGCGCGCAGCCGACACCGACCAGCGCCATGCCAACGATGCCGACGCCATGCGTCTTCGCCGAGGCAAAGATCAGCGCACCGACGACGGCGGCGATCATCATGAAAGGCATCGTCCGCCGCGGCCCGAAACGATCGAGCGCCATGCCGACCGGGAACTGCGACAGCGCGAAGGCGAAGAACCATGCCGAACCAAGCGCGCCGAACTCCTTCGGCCCCATGCCGAGGTCCTGCATCAGCTGATCGGCGATGACGGTAAGGAAAGAGCGGTAGAACTGGCTCAGAAGATAGCCGAGCGCCGCCGCGACGAAGATCGCGCGGCGGCGCGCAAGGGAAATAGCGGTCGTCATGCGTTCTTCCTGCACCGGCAATAAAGCTGGGCGGCCGAACGCCGCCCGACCCATCAGCGGATGCGTTCCATAATCGAGACGTAGTTCGCCACCGCGGCGCCGCCCATGTTGAACACGCCACCGAGCTTCGGCGCGCGAAGCTGGATGCCCTCGGGCGCCTCGCCGCAGAGCTGCATCGCCGTGAGCGCGTGCATCGACACGCCGGTCGCGCCGATCGGATGGCCCTTGGCCTTGAGGCCGCCGGAGACGTTGACGGGCAGCTTGCCGTCCTTCTCGACCCAGCCTTCGCTGATCGCCCGCGCGCCCTGACCGCGCGGGGCAAGGCCCATTGCCTCGTATTCGATCAGTTCGGCGATGGTGAAGCAGTCGTGCGTCTCGACGAAGGAAAGGTCGTCGAGCGAGAGCTTCGCCTGCCCGAGCGCCTGCTTCCACGCGACCGCGCACCCCTCGAATTCAAGAATGTCGCGCTTCGACATCGGCAGGAAATCCTGCACATGCGCGAGGCTGCGCAGCAGAACGGCGCGTTCGGCGCCCATCGCGGTCTCGATATCGGCGATCACCAGCGCCGCCGCCCCGTCCGAGACGAGGCTGCAATCGGTGCGCTTCAGCGGACCGGCGACGAAGGGATTCTTGTCGCTCTCGTTACGGCAGAAATCATAGCCGAGATCCTTGCGCATCTGGGCGTAGGGATTGCCGGCGCCGTTCCTGTGGTTCTTGGCGGCGATGCGGGCGAGCGCGTCGGACTGGTCGCCATAGCGCTGGAAATAGCCGCCGGCGATCTTGCCGAACACGCCGGCGAAGCCGCCGACCGTGTCACCATCCTCGGGAAGATAGGAGGCCTTGAGCAGGTTGTTGCCGATTTCCGCCGGGGGCGTCCGCGTCATCTGCTCGACGCCGACCACCAGCACCACCCGCGCGGCCTTGGCGGCGATCGATTTCGCCGCCTGATGCACCGCCGCCGAACCAGTGGCGCAGGCGTTCTCGACGCGCGTCGTCGGCTTGAACCGCAGGGCCGGATCGGCCTGAAGCACCAGCGAGGCCGTGAAGTCCTGCGGTGAGAAGCCGGCGTTGAAATGACCGAGATAGATCTCGTCCACATCCCCGGCGCTGATTTTCGCATGGGCGAGCGCATCGCGCGCGACCGACACAATCAGCTCCTCGATACTCTCTTCCTTCTTGCCGAAGGTCGTATGGGCCCAGCCGATAATGGACGCGGACATGCCGTTCTCCTCATGCCGATGGCAGCGATGCCAAGAAATCGCGCCTGTTGCGCATTGGGAAGGCAGTTTGTTCAAGTCTTGGCACAAATCAAGTCGGTTGCCTGACAGAGCAGAAAATTTCGCTGCACCGCGCACTGGCCTTGGAAGCGGGGAAACGCCATTTTGCGTCCATGGTCTTTCCCTCGCTGCCCCCGGAACCGCTCCTGCGCGGCCTGATTTTCCTCTCGGTCTTCGGCCTGCTCGCCTTCGCCGAGGGTGTCGCGCCGTTCCGGGCGGTCTCGCGGGGGCCGCGCTGGCCGGGCAATCTGCTGCTGTTCGCGCTCGGCATTCTCGTGGCGCGCGTCGTGCTGCCGCTCGGCGCGGTAGGATACGCGGCCTGGCTCGCAGGAACCGGCGCCGGCCTCTTCAACCTGCTGAAGGTGCCGGGCTGGCTGACGCTCGCCGCTTCGGTGATCCTGCTCGATCTCGCGATCTACGCCCAGCACGTCCTGTTCCATAAGGTGCCCCTGCTCTGGCGCCTGCACCGCGTCCACCACGCCGATACGGAAATGGACGCCACCACCGGCATCCGCTTTCATCCGCTCGAGATCGCCCTGTCGCTCGGCATCAAGCTCGTCGCGATCACGCTGATCGGGGCGCCACCGCTGGCGGTGTTCCTGTTCGAAGTTCTGCTCAATGCCGGCGCGCTCTTCACCCACGCCAATCTTCGCCTCCCCGCGCACTGGGAGGTGCGGCTGCGGTGGATGATCGTCACGCCGGGCATGCACCGCGTCCACCATTCCTGGGAGCGGATCGACACGGATTCGAACTACGGTTTCAATCTCTCGCTCTGGGACCGCCTGTTCCGCACCTACCGGCCCGAACCGGTGCCGGGCGAGGCGGATATGGTGTTCGGCGTCGAGACGTTCCGCGCCCCTCGCGAGCGGCGGATCGACGCGCTGCTGACGCAGCCTTTCCGCACCGATCCGGCTCCTGGCAGCACACGTCAGGAGAAAAGCCGCGGGCGGCATTCGGGCTAGGCGCGAATCGCGCCGCGCGCTAGCTTGGCCCTGAGCCGCCGGCGGCTCTCCACATCAGGCGCCCCATGAGGTCTCCGGAACCGGTCGAAGCCCGTCCGTCGCGCAAGATCATCCATATCGACATGGATGCGTTCTATGCGTCCGTCGAGCAGCGCGACAATCCGGACCTGCGCGGCAAGCCGGTCGCCGTCGGCGGCGCCAGCGAACGCGGCGTCGTCGCCGCCGCCAGCTACGAGGCGCGGAAATTCGGCGTGCGCTCGGCCATGCCGTCCGTGACCGCACGCCGCCGCTGCCCCGAACTTATCTTCGTCAAGCCGCGCTTCGACGCCTACCGCGCGATCTCGCGCCAGATCCGTGATATCTTCGCCCGCCACACCACGCTGATCGAACCGCTGAGCCTCGACGAGGCCTATCTCGACGTCACCGAGAATAACCGCAACATCCCGCTCGCGACCGATATCGCCGAGATGATCCGCGCCGACATCCGCGCCGAGACCGGGCTGACGGCCTCCGCCGGCGTTTCCTACAACAAGTTCCTCGCCAAGCTTGCCTCCGACCAGAACAAGCCGGACGGGCTGTTCGTCATCACACCCCGTATGGGGGCCGCGTTCGTCGAGGCGCTGCCGGTCGCGAAGTTCCATGGCGTCGGCCCGGCGACCGCCGCCAAGATGCAGCGGCTCGGCATCGAACACGGGCGCGACCTGCGCGACCGCTCGCTCGAGTTTCTCGAACGTCATTTCGGCAAGGCCGGCCCGTTCTTCTACTGGATCGCCCGCGGCATCGACGAGCGGCCGGTGCGCCCGGATCGCATCCGCAAGTCGATCGGTGCGGAGGATACCTTCTTCACCGATCTCCACGATGTCGAGGCCGCGCGCGACAAGCTGCGCCCGATCTCCGAAAAGGTCTGGCGGCACTACGAGCGCCTGTCGCTCCACGGCCGGACAGTGACGCTTAAAGTGAAGTTCGCCGATTTCCGCATCATCACCCGCTCGCGATCGCTGCCTGTGCCGGTCGCGAGTTTCGAGGAACTCGAATGGCTCGGCAACGCGCTGCTCGCGCCCCTCTTCCCGGTCGAGAAGGGCATCCGCCTGCTCGGCATCACCGTTTCCTCGCTCGGCACGGGCGAACCGGAGGCGGAAACGCAGCTCGCCCTGCCCATGGCTCTGCCC
>JAVTWI010000163.1:916-2909 GCA_032229845.1 Rhabdaerophilum sp. | reverse complement strand
TGCCCATGTGACTCGAACCCTCCCCTGTGATAGGCGGAAGGCATGTCGTTCTGCCTGATCGCCGGCGCCCTGTCGGTCTCCCTCGCCACCTCAAGCCTAACCCTGGCCTGGAGCCATTCGGTCGAGCATCAGCTCTGGGAGGAGGACTGGCGACTGGAGAAGGGCCTGCTGGTGCTCGATGCTGCGCGCGTGCGCGGTTCCGGAGCGGGCATGGAGGCAGGCGAGGATGCGGTGCTGAAGGATGGTGCCTGGCAATGGCATCCGCACGTCGCGCCGCTGGAGAAGATCGTCCTGCGCCGGTCCGGCGCCACCGCCGATTACCGCCTCTGCATCCGCGGCGAGTGCAAGCCGCTCTCCGCGCTGCTGCCGCCGGAGGCCGACCCGGTCGCGCTTCGCGCCTGCCCCTAGAGCGGGCTGAGATCGAGTAGAAACCGGTCAATCGCAGCATGCGAAGACGGCGGGATAAACTTCACTCGCGGCGCAGGATACGATCGGAAATCAGGCTGGCAAGCGCCTTGGGGCGGAACTCCCGCGTCAGCGCCTCGGGGTCGTAATCCTCGCGAACCCAGTTGAGGAAGGGCTTGCCCTGTTGCTCTCCCTCGCGGCGATAGGCTTCGAGGAAGGCATCGAGAATGCCGGCCTGGGCGTAGCGGAAATGCCCCTTGAGCAGCGTCAGTTCGCGGAACGCGCGCGCCGTATCCGCCTTTTCGACCACCATGAGATAGAGCGCGGCAAACAGCCCCGCCCGGTCGGCGCCGGATTTGCAGTGCGCGAGCGCGGGATACTGGAGCGATGCGAAGAATTCCGGCAGGCCGAGCAGCACGTCGCGGTCAGGCGCCTCGCGCGAGCGCAGCACGAAATCGACGACCGTGATTCCGTGCCGCTCGGCGGCATCGCGTTCGAGCTGCCAGGCGCCGTGGCTGCGCCCGCCGCGCAGGTTGACGATCGTTTTGAGGCCCTGCCGCGCCATGCGGGCGATATCGACCGGCGAGGGCTGCGCCGAACGCCACAGCGAGGGCGTGATCCGGTGTCGGTTGAGATGGACGAGCCGGAGGATGCCGTGATCGACGAACAGCAGGTCCGCCCAGGCCCGCACCCGTTCGCGCAGGGAACCGATCGGACGGTTCCACCTCGCAAGGCGCTTCGCGTTGCGCGCGATGTAATATTCGTCCGTCCGCTCGATTCGGGCCATGGAGCCGCTTATCATCCGGCGCGGCGGATGGCAAAGTGATGGCACGCGCGCGTTGCCGCCAACGAATTACCAATTGTGCATCGCAGCGGCGCCCGCTACTGCTGGCCCGAATTTTTCTTCCCGGAGACCCCGCATGCGTATCGACGCCATTTCCATCGGCAAGAACCCGCCGCACGATGTCAACGTCATCATCGAGGTGCCGATCGGCGGCGAGCCGATCAAATACGAGATGGACAAGGAGGCCGGCACGCTGTTCGTCGACCGCTTCCTGCACACATCGATGCGCTACCCCGGCAACTACGGCTTCGTGCCGCACACGCTGTCCGGCGACGGCGATCCGATCGACGTGCTGGTCTGCAACACGCGCGAGCTCGTGCCGGGTTGCGTCATCAACGTGCGCCCGATCGGCGTGCTGATCATGGAGGACAATGCCGGCCAGGACGAGAAGGTGATCGCGGTGCCCTCGCCGCACCTCACCAAGCGCTACGAAAACGTCACCGAGTACACGCAACTGCCGCAGATCACGCTCGACCAGGTGGCGCATTTCTTCGAGCACTACAAGGATCTCGAGCCCGGCAAGTGGGTGAAGATCGCCGGCTGGCGCGACGCCTCGCACGCCAAGCAGATGATCGTCGAGGCGATCGAGCGGGCGAAGGGCGGCAAGTAACTCTCACTGCTCCTGACGGCTGAACTCCGGCATTGGCTCGCCGACGATCACCCGCTCGTCGGCGCCGCAGGCAAAGGTTCGCGCCTGCTCGTCGGCGATTTTTCGCGCTGTGTCGTTGGCCTTCGGATTGCCGC
>JAVTWI010000163.1:0-906 GCA_032229845.1 Rhabdaerophilum sp. | reverse complement strand
TTTCTTCTCGGGGTTTTCCGGATCGCTGACAACCCGGCGGTGGATGGTGGCGAACGGGATTTCGACACCCTTGCCCTTGTCGATGCGCCACTCCACCTTGGGACCGGATGAGTTGAAGGCCGAAAAGCTCTCCCATGTTGGCGCCAAGTCGCCGCCGGGCGGGAAGCCGTAGAAGACGTTCTCGCGCGCGTCGCCATAGTAGAGGACGACCGGATACCCCTTGTAGCCGGCGCAGATCATGTTGGCCCAGTCGCCTTCGCCTTCCGGCGCGGCTGCAAAGGTGGAGCAGTCCTTTTCAGTATTGAGGTCGGAATAAGCGCTGACGATCTCGGCGCGGACCGTGGAGGTCAACGCCATCTGTGAGACGATCAGGGCTGCAGCCGTGAAAAACTTCATCGTTGTCGGCCTCCGGAAGACTGGCCCGACACTACCCGGCTTTGCTGCCGCCGCCTAGCTTGGCGAGTTTAGCAAGCCTGAACTGTATCTCGTCGGGATCTCCGGTGACGCGCAACGTCTTCAGCCGCGCCGTGGCTCCCGCCGTCACCGACACGGACCGACGCGGCAGTTCGAGCATCGAAGCAATCAGCTTTTCCAGCGCCTCGTTGGCCGCGCCCTTTTCTGGTACGGCGCGCACGCGGGCGGCAAGGTGGGCGCGTCCGTCGGCTGTCGTTTCAACGCCGTCGACGGCTTCACGCGAAGCACGCGGCGTCAGCCGGACGAACAGTTCGGCTCCGTCCTTCGTGAACCGGTAGAAGCCGGCCATGGAAGCTCAGGCAAGCAGCGCCGGCGCGATGCTGGTGACGATGAGCTGGCGGACGAAGAACAGGATGAGCAGCAGGATGATCGGCGAGATGTCGATGCCGCCGAGATCCGGCAGGACACGGCGGATGGGCCTGAGCGCCGGCT
>JAVTWI010000162.1:0-10476 GCA_032229845.1 Rhabdaerophilum sp. | reverse complement strand
GTCAGCGGCCGCTATTTCGATGGGGTGAGGCCGGTCGCGCATGAGGTCCGGCTGCGCCGGCTTGCGCAGGGCATCGAGATCGCCCTGCCGGAGGGGCGACAACCGGTCCTCTGGCTCTATCCGGAGACCCGCATCGACGAGATCGGCGCCGAAGCCCATCTCCATCGCGTCCGGGAGGACCTCGACACCGGCGAGCGGCTGATCGTCGACGGCGCGGCGTTTTCCGATGTCTTCGGCCCGGTGCTGAAGCAGGTCGGGCGTGGACGCGCCGGCGAGGCGAGCCGCCGCCGCGTGTTGTTCTGGAGCCTTGCGGCGGTCGCGACGCTGCTCTTCCTCTATTTTGCGGGGCTGGCGGCCTTTGCCCGCCTTGCCGCGCCGCTGGTGCCTTGGCGCTGGGAAGTGGCGCTCGGTCGATCCGTCGAGCCACAGGTGCTGGAGATCTTTTCGAAGGGCAAGCCGGCGCAAACCTGTGGCGCGGCCGGCAGCGCCGGCAAGGCAGCGCTCGAGGCCATGGTGGCGAAGCTGGCCGCCGGCGGCAAGCTGCCGGGCGACGTGCGCGTCGATGTCCTCGATGTCGGCGTGACGAATGCCTTTGCGCTGCCGGGCGGGCGCATCTTCCTGTTCCGCCCGGTGCTCGAGAAGGCGGAGGACCCGGACGAAGTGGCCGGTGTTCTCGCCCACGAGATTGGCCATGTCGTCCACCGTGATTCGATGCGCGCGCTGATCCACAACGGCGCGCTTTCGCTGATCGTTTCGGCGGTGCTTGGCGATTTCACCGGCTCGTCGACCATCGCGATCCTTTCGAACATGATGGTCCGCTCGGCCTACTCGCGCGAGAACGAGAGCGAGGCGGACAAGGTCAGTGTCGATCTGATGCGTGCCGCGGGAGCCGATCCGCGCGCCATCAACCGGTTTTTCGGCCGGTTGGCGAGCGGGGAGCCGGGCAAGCGCACGATCTTCGATGCGTTCAGTTCGCACCCGATCACGGCGGATCGCATCGCCGAGGTCGAGAAGCTCGCGGGGCCGCCGGCTCCTTCGACGCCGGTGCTCGATGCGGTGCAATGGCGCGCGCTGAAGGCGATCTGCCAGGAACCGAAGCCGGGTAGCTGAGACCGATGCCCTACCGCCTGCCCGATCTGCGTGAGTCCCGTTTCGCCATCCTGGCCGAACGGCTTGCCTTTGTCGCACCCGGCTTCGTTCTGGCCGCGATCCTGGTGACCCGTTCCGGGCAGGCCTCGCCGCCGATAGGGTTGGCGATCCTGACGATCGGCGTCGTCATCGCCAGCGCGGCGGTGGCGGTCGCCTTCGTCGCGGCAATCGAGATCTGGCGCTATGGCCATCTCGGCATGGCGCGGCTGTTCCGGACCATGCTTGTCGCCGGTGTTCTGCTCGCCTATCCGGCCATGCTCGCTTTCCGCGCTGCGCATCTGCCGCCGATCAACGATATCACGACCGATATTGCCGATCCGCCGGTCTTCTCGTCGAGCCCGGCCGTGCTGGCGGCGCGGGAAGGCCGCCGGCCGCAGGAGATCGACCGGCGTCTGCGCGCCAGCCAGGAGCGGGCCTATCCGCAGATCAGGACGCTCGTTGTGGAGGGCGAGGCGGAAGAAACGTTCCAGCTCGTCCTGCGGGCGGCGAAATCGCTGAAATGGCGGATCATCGAGGAGGTCAGGCCGGACGACAATCGCGGCCTCGGCCGTATCGAGGCGATCGACGAGACCTCCCTGATGCGTTTCCGCGACGATATCACCATCCGGTTACGCTCGAACGGTGGCGAAACCCGCATCGACGTGCGCTCGGCTTCGCGGTTCGGACGGCACGATCTCGGCGCGAACGCCGCGCGCATCCGCAAGCTCTTCGACGTGATCAGCAACCCGCCGGAGTGAATCTCACGCGAGGCGATAGGTGCTTTCAAGGCTGGGTGCCCCTTCGCAGGTGATCGCGCCCTTGCCGATCAGATCCTCGACATGCGCGAAAACCGAGAGCGCCGCCGCGCCCTTGAGGTTCGGATTGAGGCCTGGATAGTTGGCCTCCACCATGGCCGGGATCGCTGCCGGTCCCCTGGCGAGGAAATCGAGCACCTGCGTCTCGCGTTGCCGGCGGTGGTTGAGCAGCGCGCGTGTGAAGCGCTTCGGGTCGGCCACGGGCCCGCCGTGCCCCGGCCAGAAAGCCCGGTCGCCTTCGCGTTCGATCAGGCGTTCGAGGCTTTCCATATAGGGGCCCATCGCGCCGTCGGGCGGGGCGACGATGGTTGTCGACCACGCCATCACGTGGTCGCCCGAAAATACCATTCCCGTGCCGATGAGTTCGAACATCAGGTGATTGGCGGTATGCCCCGGCGTCTCTATGACGCGGAAGCGATGCTCACCCGCCTCGACGATTTCTCCTTGGGTGAGAACGCGCTGCGGCGAGTGCTGCATGTCGGCACTGGCGTCGAGCCGTCGCGTCTCGTGGTCGAGGGCCGGGCGCGAGGCGCGGTGCGGCCCGCAGCCGAGGATCGGCGCCCCGGTACGTTCGGCGAGCAGCCTCGCGCCGGGCGAATGGTCGCGATGGGTATGTGTCACGAGAATCGTGCCGATCCGCTCGCCGTCGAGGCAATCGATGATCGCCTCGATGTGGTTGAGATCGTCCGGGCCGGGATCGATCACCGTCACCTCGCCTGTGCCGACGGCATAGGTGCAGGTGCCCGTGAAGGTGAAAGGGCTGGGATTGTTGGCGATGATCCGCCGGATTCCGGGCGCGACATCGAGGAGGATGCCGGATTGCGCGGGCGGCTTGCGGTCGAAATCGGGGTCCAAGGGCTGTGGCTCCTGTGGCACCCGAAGCCGGGGCTGCCACCATTTACGAATTTGCGTTTCGTCGCGACTTGCTTATACGACGAGGAAGCCGAAAGGAAAGGCGCGGAACAGGCCGCCTCCCGAGGCGAGAGACAACGGGCGAGCAGGAGAGTGCGATGCGCGCGACGACGACTATGATCGATCAGGCTTTCGGGCAGGAGGCGCGCCGCTCGTGGCTGCGCGATGCGCTGCTCGTTCTCGCCGGCACCGGCCTTCTGGCGCTCTCCGCCAAGGTGCAGGTACCGTTCTATCCGGTGCCGATGACGATGCAGACCCTCGCGGTGCTGGTGATCGGCGCGGCCTTCGGCTGGCGCCTCGGCGCGCTGACCATCCTCGCCTATCTCGCCGAGGGCGCGATGGGCCTGCCGGTGTTCGCCGGCAAGGGCGCGGGCCTTGGCTACATGATGGGCCCGACGGGCGGCTATCTCCTCGGCTTCATCCTCGCGGCGGCCGTGACCGGCTACCTCTCGGAGCGCGGCTATACCAGAAGCGTCGTCGGCGCGCTGGCGGTGATGGCGCTCGGCCATGTCGTGCTGTTCGTGCCGGGCTATCTCTGGCTCGCCTCGCTGTTCGGCGCCCAGAAGGCCTATGCGGTCGGCATCGCGCCGTTCTACCTCGCGACCCTGCTCAAGACCGGCCTCGGCGCGGCCCTGCTGCCGGCCGCGTGGCGGATCGTCGGCGCGCGCTGATCCGCCCGGACCATGGAACGAAAATCGAGCCGGGCCGTCGCGCCCGGCTTTTTCATGTCGGCGATCTGAACGCGGCCATCGGCTCGATGCCTTGCGTATCGAGCTCCGCCAGTCGCCCGGCAATCGTCTGGCTGCCGATCCGGTAATCCGGGGCTATCTCCCGCAGGGGCATGAGCACGAATGCGCGTTCGCTCATCGCGGGGTGCGGCAGCGTCAGGCGCGGTGACGCGAGGCGGATTTCTCCGTAGGACAGGATATCGATGTCGATGATGCGAGGACCCCAGCGCTCGCGGCGGACGCGGCCCTGTTCGATCTCGATCGCCAGCACCGCGTCGAGCAGGGCTTCGGGGGCAAGCGTGGTCTCGATCTCGACGACGGCGTTCGCGAACCAGTCCTGATCGGTCTTGCCCCAGGGGGGTGTGCGGTAGATGCGCGAGGCGCGGATCAGCTTTGTGCCGGGCAGGGCGGCGATGGCGCGGAGCGCGGCATCGAGATGGCCGAGCTTGTCGCCCATGTTCGAGCCGAGGGCGAGAAACGCCCTTGCAGAAGCCGCCTTGCCCATCGCTCACATGTCCCGGCGGCGATGGATGGTGACCGAGATCGAATCGAGAATGGCGGCCACCGCGGCAGACGGCTTCTCGACCGTGATCGAGATGTCCTCGATGCGCGGAAATGCCCGCAGCAGGTCATCGGCCACCGCCTCCGCCAGCGCCTCGATGATCTGGTAGCGCTGGCCGACGGCGATCTCCTGCACGTGCGCGGCGATATCGGCATAGCTCACCGACTTCTCGAGATCGTCCGACCGGCCGGCAGGGCGGAGGTCGAGATAGGCGTCGACGGAGATGTAGAAGCGCTGGCCGAGCCGGCCTTCCTCTTCGTAGACGCCGTGGTAGGCGAAGACGCCGATACGCTGGATCGAGATCCTGTCGCGGCGGCCGGGGCTGGGAAGGGTCATGCGTCGTTCCTGTGCTGGGCTCTCGCGGCGAAGGCGGCGATGACGCGCGCGGCGTCGCGGTGTTCGGCGATGTCGTGGACACGCAGGATGTCCGCGCCGGCGAGGAGACCGAAGCTGTTGGCGGCCAGCGTTGCCGCAAGGCGTTCGTCCACCGTGCGGCCGGTGATCACGCCGAGCGAGGACTTGCGGGAAAGGCCGAGCATCACCGCGCAGCCGAATTCCCGCCGGATGCGGTCGATGGCGACCACCGCGTCGATATTCTGTTCCAGCGTCTTGCCGAAGCCGTAGCCGGGGTCGAGCGCGATCCGGGCGCGCGGGAGACCGGCCGCTTCGGCGATCGCCAGCGAGCGCGCGAAAAAGCGCATCATGTCGGCGACGATATCGAGGGCGGGGTCGATGCCCTCGCGGTTGTGCATCAGCACCGCGCCAGCGCCGGCAGCGGCGGTGACACCTGCGATCGCGCTGTCGCGCTGGAAGCCCCAGACATCGTTGACAATCCGCGCGCCGGCCGAAAGGGCGGCTTGCGCGGTCGAGGCCTTGTAGGTGTCGATGGAGATGATTCGCTGCCGGTTTTCCGCCATCAGCGCTTCGATCACCGGGATCACGCGCCGTGCTTCCTCGTCGGCCGGAACCATCGCATGACCAGGGCGGGTCGATTCACCACCGATATCGAGGATGTCGGCGCCGTCGGCCTCCAGTTTCTGCGCCTGCGCGACGGCTGCATCCGGCCTGTCGAAGCGCCCGCCGTCGGAGAAAGAGTCCGGCGTGACGTTGACGATGCCCATCAGCAGTGCGCGCGGCTCGGGCGCGGCCGGCCAAGGGCTCGCCAGCACGGGACCCGACCTCGGGGCAGGAAAAAAGGACGACATTTGCGGGCCGGTTATCCAGTTGAGCCGCGACAGCACAGCCGTTTGCGGGCGAGAAGCGCTGAATAGCGGCTCCGGCCTGCCGAGACAACGCGCAAGTAGCGCGGGCTAGGCCATTGCGTTTTCGGAAAATCGTAACGATTGTTGGACGAATTCGCGCGACAATGGCCTCCCGACCGGTTCCGGAACTTACGAATGGCGCTCGAACCCCAGACTGCACATCAGGCCGCGGCCCAGAAAATCCGGCGCGCGCGGGCCCCAAGCGTTCCCGTGCGCCAGTTCGTCAACTGGTTCAAGCGCGATGCCCTGCCGTTCTGGGGTACCAAAGGCTGGGACGCGCGGCGCGGCGGTTTCCAGGAATGCTTCTTCTTCGAGGGTATGGCTGACGATCTCGTCTTGCGCCGCTCGCGTGTGCAGTGGCGCCAGATCTATGTTCTGGCCCATGCCAGCGAACTCGGCTGGTACGA
Organism: Rhabdaerophilum sp.; assembly: GCA_032229845.1. Lineage (GTDB taxonomy): Bacteria > Pseudomonadota > Alphaproteobacteria > Rhizobiales > Beijerinckiaceae > Rhabdaerophilum. The sequence continues at coordinate 4,662 of JAVTWI010000162.1, read as the reverse complement.
TGGGTTGCGCGCGGCTTTTCGTGGCCTCGAATACATGCTGGAGAAGGCTTGGGCCCCTGACGGCGCGCCGGGTTTCGCCCATATCCTCGCGCCCGATGGGTCTGTCGCCGTCGCCAAACGGGATACCTACGATCATGCCTTCGCGATTCTCGCGCTGGCCTGGTTGACGAAGGCGACCGGTGATGCCCAGGTCCGGGCCCTCCTCGATCTGGTGCTGCACTATTGTGAAGCGGCCCTGACAGGCGAGGACGGCTTCCTGTTCGAGGCGCTGCCGCCCGAAAACCCGCGCCGCCAGAACCCGCACATGCACATGCTCGAAGCGATGTTGGCCGCCGTCGAGACAGTCAGCCATCCGCAGGCGGCGATCCGGGCGACGCGCTACCGCCGCATGCTGGAAAGCACGTTCCTCGATCGCGAGACCGGGCTGCTCGCCGAATATTTCGACGATCAGTGGAACCCGATCCGCGATGAGGGTGCCTTCGTCGTCGAGCCGGGCCATCTGGCGGAATGGGTCTGGCTGATCCGTCGCTACGAGCGCTTCTTCGGCCAGAAGCCTTCACCGCTGGCGACGCATATGCTGGGCGCGGCCCTGCGGGCGGCTGAGCCGGAATACGGCTTCCTGATCGACGAGATCGATTCCCATCAGCAGATCCGGCTTTCGACCCGTCGGCTCTGGTCGCAGACCGAGCTCGTCAAGGCTTGGCTCTCGCAGGCGGAAACGGGTGTCGAGCGCGCGGGCGATGCCGCGGAGACGCTGATCGAGCACCTGATGGCGACCTATCTTTCCGGCCCGTTTTCTGGCGGCTGGTATGACAAGTTCGACGCGGCGGGCAAGGTTTCCGTCGATACCGTGCCGGCAAGTTCGCTCTACCACCTGTTCGTGGCGGCGGCGGAGGCAGACCGCATTCTTGGCCAATAGGACCGGCGGTCGCAGGTTCGAAAAGGAGCGGGAAGGCCGACTGGTCGGAGTGGCAGGATTCGAACCCGGAATTCTTTGCTGATCGCGCTCCGGGCGCAGCCCGACCACGCGATCAGGGATCAGTCGCAGGTTCGAAAAGGAGCGGGAAGGTCGGCTGGTCGGAGTGGCAGGATTCGAACCTGCGACCCCCTCGTCCCGAACGAGGTGCGCTACCAGACTGCGCTACACTCCGATGACCAGCGGAGGCGGTTCTATAGAACCCATCCCGCATCGCCGCAAGGGCGGAGCACGAAAATTTTGGGTGCGCGGCGAAATTCTTGCCGGGCTTGTGCCGCGGCTAGGACCTTCGCGAAAACGCCAGTTGATGCCGGGGGGCGGAACCGCTAAAGCGCTGCGAAGCGATTGGGGCGTAGCCAAGTGGTAAGGCAGCGGATTTTGATTCCGCCATTCCCAGGTTCGAATCCTGGCGCCCCAGCCAGCACCGCCGGGTTCGCTACGCCTCATCCGGGATCAGCAGGCTGCCCTCGTAGCGCAGCGGGTTTTCACGATCCTTCGCGAGCAGCAGCGGGCCGTCGAGGTCGATGACATCCGCTTCCTGCGCGAGGATCACAGCCGGGCGCATGGCGAGCGATGTTCCGAGCATGCAGCCGACCATGATCTTGAGCCCACGCGCCTTGGCCGCATCGAGCAGCTTCAGCGCATCGGTGAGACCGCCGGTCTTGTCGAGCTTGATGTTGATCGCGGTGTACCAGAGCGGCAGATGCGCGAGGCTCGCGAAATCGTGGATGCTCTCGTCGGCGCAGATCGCGATCTCGGAGCGGACATCTGCCAGCGCCGCATCGTCTCCTGCCGGCAGCGGCTGCTCCACCAGTTCCACGCCCGCAGCGGTGCAGGCGGCGAAGTTGTCAGCGAGGTTGTGCGGCCGCCAGGCCTCGTTGGCATCGACGACGAGTCGCGAAGCCGGCGCGCCCTCGCGCACGGCGGCGATGCGTTCCGGGTCGCCGTCGCCGCCGAGCTTGACCTTGAGCAGCGGGCGATGCGCGGCCTTGGCGGCAGCGTCGCGCATCGTCTCGGGCGTGCCGAGGCTGAGCGTGTAGCAGGTGACGACCGGCTTCAGCGGTGCCCGCCCGGCAAGCGCGGTAACGGAAACCCCGCGCTGACGCGCTTCCAGATCCCAGAGCGCGCAATCGATGGCGTTTCGCGCGGCGCCGGCGGGCAGCAGCGTCAGAAGTTCTTCGCGGCCCGCACCGGCCCGCAATTTTTCGCCGATACCCTCGACCTGCGCGACGACGCTCTCCACGCTCTCGCCGTAGCGGGCGTAGGGCACGCATTCGCCGAGCCCCTCGAAGCGGCCCTCGCGGATGCGAACCGTCACCACCACGGCCTCGGTGCGCGAACCGCGCGAGATCGTGAAACTGCCGGCGATGGGGAAACGTTCGATCTCGACGGAAACCTCACGCATGGTCGATCTTCCTTGAATCGGGGAATTCGCGGACGAGCCGGTCGATGATCGTCTCGACGCCGAAGCGGATCGGATCGGTGGCCGGCAGCCCATGTTCGGCTTCGAGCTTGGCGAGCAGGGCTTTCGCTTCGCTCTCGCCGAGCTTCTCGGTGTTCACCGCGATACCCACCGGGCGGATGCCGGGGTTGGTCAGCGCGCCGCAGCGCTGCGTCAGGTCGATCACCTCGGCGATCGAGGGTAGGGGATGCTTCACCCCGCGCATGGTTGTTCGTGTCGGCTCGTGGCAGACGACGTAGGCATCGGGCTGCGAGCCGTGCAGCAGCCCCATCGTCACGCCGGCGAAAGAAGGGTGGAACAGCGAACCTTGGCCTTCGACGAGGTCCCAGTGCCCCGGCGCCGCGTCCGGCGAGATCCATTCCGCCGCGCCGGAAATGAAATCGGCGACGACTGCATCGATCGCGACCCCGCGGCCGGAGATGAACACGCCGGTTTGGCCGGTCGCGCGGAAGTCGGCATCGTAGCCACGCGCGCGCATCGCCTTTTCGAGCGCGAGCGCGGTATATTTCTTGCCGACCGAGCAATCCGTGCCGACGGCCAGCAGCCGGTAACCTGTGCGTTTCGTGCCCTTGCCGGTGGCGAAGGTTTCGGTGGAGTGCCGCACGTCCGTGAGCCGCTTGCCATGCTTTTCGGCGGCGGCGCGGATTTCCGGCTTGGAACCGAGCCGCGTATGCAGGCCCGAGGCGACATCCATGCCGGCCTCGATGGCTGCGACGATGACGCTCGTCCAGTGATCGGGCAGCACGCCACCGGCGTTTGCGACGCCGACGATCAGCGTGCGCGCGCCCTGCTTTGCGGCCTCGGCGATCGTCATGTCGGGAATGCCGAGATCGGCCTTGCAGCCCGGAAGGCGCAACTGCCCGAGGCACCATTCGCGGCGCCAGTCGACAATGCCTTGGGCCGTCTTGGCGGCAAGCTGGTCCGGCACGTCGCCGAGGAACATCAGGTATGGCGCGGTCACGATCATGGGATTGGCTCTCCTGTCAGTAAACGCATCTTCGGAAGCTTCGGCGTCGCCTTCCAATGCAAAATTTGCATTGGCGGCGCGGCCGAGAATAATTACCGTCCGGTGTTCGAGGGAGGCGCAGATGGAAGTCCGGTGGCTGCAGGATTTTCTGGCGCTGGCCGAGGCCGGCAATTTCACCCGGGCCGCTGCGGCCCGCAACACCTCGCAGGCCGCGTTCAGCCGCCGCATCCAGCAGCTTGAGGCCTGGCTCGGCACGCCGCTGATCGACCGCTCGATGCTGCCGACGAAACTCACGACCGAGGGCGAGCATTTCCGCGATACCGCGAGCCGCATCCTTTCCGAGATCCTCGACGCCCGTGCCGCCTGCAAGAGCCCGCCGGCCGGCGGCGAAGGCCATATCCGCATGGGCGTTCCCTTCGCGATGGCGACCTCGCGGTTTCCTTTCTGGTGGAGCGAGTGGCGCAAGGAGATCAACGCCTCCTGCGCGATGACAGCCGGCAACATCCACGATCTCGCCATCGGCCTTCTCTCGGGGGCCGTCGAGATCATGTTCAGCTTTCACACCGCGCAGCAGCCCGTCCACCCCGATCCCGACCGGGTCGAGGCGGTCGAGATTGAAACCGATCTCCTCCGCCCCTTCGCAAGCCCGGCCTTGGTCGAACGCGAGCGGATCCAGCTTCCCGGCGGCGCGCGCAACCCGGTTCCGTTGCTCAGCTACACGCCGGGGGTTCATTTCGCCCGTCTCGTCGATCTCATCGTCGACGGCGCCGGCGGTATCCCGCATTCCCGGACAGTGCTCGAAAGCGATATGTCGGATGTGTTGCGCGACATGGCGATCGCCGGGCACGGTGTCGCCTGGCTGGCCGAAAGCACGGTCGCCGCGGGCCCGCGCGATGCGCTGATCCCGATCGGCGGCGCGAAATGGTCGATGCCGCTTTCGGTCATGGCCTTCCGGGACCGGGAAAACCGCAATCCGGTCGTCGCGCGGTTCTGGGCCCTGCTGCAACGACGGCATTCGCCGCTTCCTGTCATCCGCCGTGCCGCGCCGACCTTCAACCGCCCGGCGCGCCGACCCGGCTGATGCGCGGTTTCAGGTGGCGGATCTGGCGGGCGAGCGTGCGCATCGCCTCGGCCAGCATAGGTCCACCGCAAACCGTGAGGCTTTCGGGGATGACCAGCCGCCGCTCGGGCGGAAACAGATGTCGCAAGGCCGGGTGGAGCAGTAGCGCTTCGCCCTGATCCTCGGGTTCGATCCTG
>JAVTWI010000161.1:3086-10550 GCA_032229845.1 Rhabdaerophilum sp. | reverse complement strand
AGCGCCGATGCAACCGAGAACAGGATGAAGGTTTTCTTCGTCCAGGTGAGGCCCGCCTGCTCAAGGCGCTGCTCCAGCGTGAGCTTCTTGGTCTGCTTGCGGGATTCCAGTTCCTTGAGGGTATCGGCGATCTGCTTCTTGCGCGCGCCGGCCTCCTCAAGCTGGCGGCGCTTGGCGCGCGTTTCGGTGAGCGCCGCCTGACGCTTCTCGCCGCGCGCGGCGCCGGTGAGAAGCGGCTCGACAAACACGATCCCGAGCGTCGCTACCGCGAATGTGGCGAGACCGGCGACGATGAGCTGTTGCGTGTCCATGCTCAGGCCACCCGCTCGTCCTTGACCTCGGCCGCGTCGAGCGCGGCGGCAAGGCGCGTTTCCTCGCCGTAATATCGCGCGCGATCCCAGAAGCGCGGCCGGCCGATGCCGGTTGACTTGTGGCGGCCGATGATGCGGCCGTTCGCGTCTTCCCCCGTCATCTCGTAGACGAAGAGATCCTGCGTGGTGATGACATCGCCTTCCATGCCCATCACCTCGGTGATGTGGGTGATGCGGCGCGAGCCGTCGCGCAGGCGCTGCGCCTGGATGATGACATCGACCGAGGAGACGATCATTTCGCGCACCGTCTTGGGCGGCAACGAGTAGCCGCCCATCGCGATCATCGCTTCCATACGGGCGAGGCATTCACGCGGGGAGTTGGCGTGGATCGTGCCCATCGAGCCGTCATGGCCCGTGTTCATCGCCTGCAGGAGATCGAACACCTCCGGGCCGCGGACTTCGCCGACGATGATGCGTTCCGGGCGCATACGCAGGCAGTTCTTGACGAGATCGCGCATCGTGACCTGCCCCTGGCCTTCGAGGTTGGGCGGGCGGGTTTCGAGGCGCACCACGTGGCTCTGCTGGAGCTGGAGTTCCGCCGCGTCCTCGCAGGTGATGATGCGCTCGTCGTCGTCGATGTAGTTGGTCAGGCAGTTGAGCAGCGTCGTCTTGCCGGAACCGGTGCCGCCCGACACAACGATGTTACAGCGGACGCGGCCGATGATCTTCAGCACTTCCGCGCCCTCTTGCGAGATCGAGGCGAATTTCACCAGCTGATCAAGCGTCAGCTTGTCCTTCTTGAACTTGCGGATGGTGAGCGCGGCGCCGTCGATCGCGAGTGGCGGGGCGATAACGTTGACGCGGCTGCCGTCGAGCAGACGCGCGTCGCAGATCGGCGAACTTTCATCGACGCGGCGACCGACCTGGCTGACGATGCGCTGGCAGATGTTGATCAGCTGCGAACTGTCGCGGAACCGGACGTTGGTAAGCTGGATCTTGCCGTTGACTTCGATGAAGGTCCGGTCCGGCCCGTTGACCATGATATCGGCGATGTCGTCGCGCGCGAGCAGCGGTTCGAGCGGGCCGTACCCGAGCACGTCGTTGCAGATGTCGTCGAGCATGTCCTCCTGCTCGGCGATCGACATCGCGACATTCTTGAGTGCGAGAATCTCGGTGATGACATCGCGCAACTCGTCGCGGGCGCTGTCGGCGTCGAGCCTGGCGAGCTGGCTGAGATCGATCGATTCGATCATCGCGCCGAAGATCATACTCTTGGTCTGGAAATACTGGTCCGAACGCTGTGGTGCGGCGGGAACCGGGGTCGGCGGCTTGGGGCGGGCGGCGGCAGGCGCCGCGCTTGCGACCGGGCTCGGCGTCTCGCGGCGCACTTCCGGCGCTGGCGCGGCGGCCGCAGGCGCAACCGGTTTGGCCGGCGCCGCCGCCGGAGTCCCGCCCTGCCCGATTGTCGTCCGCTTGCCGAACATCGTCGTCCTCGCCTTTTCCTGTTACACCGGTTCCAGGCCGCTCAGGCGGCCTTCGACTTTCCGCCGCGATTGCCGAGGGCCTCGCGCAGGCTCGAAAGGATGGACTTCTTCGCCTGCCGTGCTTCCTGCCGGCCCATCAACTGCTTCGCCATATCGAGGAAGGCCTCCTGCGCCTTCGATTTGGGCTGGACCTCGGCGATCATCTGGCCGTTGTTGTTGGCCGTGCCGAACAGGTTGGGATCGAAGGCGAAGGTCGCGAGCGGCGGCGTATCGAGCGCCTTGGCGAATTCGGCCGCCGAGATTTCCGGGCGCTTGGGCACGCCGACCTGATTGAGCACCAGCCGCGGCTTCGGGTCATTCGGACGGGCAAGCGTGAGCGTGTCGATCAGGTTCTTGGCATTGCGCAGATTGGCAAGATCGGGGGATGCGACGACGACGATCTCATCGGCCCGAACCAGCACGTTGCGGCTCCAGCCGGTCCAGAGATGCGGAACGTCGAACACGATCGCCGGCACCGTCTGGCGGAGAGCGTCGGTCACGGGCTCGAAGGTCTGGTCGCCGAAATCGTAGATCCGGTCGAGGCTCGACGGCGCGGCCATCAACTGCAGGCGCGGCGTGCATTTCGAGAGCAGGCGCTCGATCATGTTCGCATCGACCCGGTCGGGATCGAAGGCGGCCTCCATGATGCCCTGCGGCGGGTCCTGATTGAAATCGAGCCCGACCGTGCCGAACGGCAGGTCGAGATCGACACAGACCGTCTCGACCTCGAGGTTTGTGGCGATGGTGCTGGCGAGATTATGGGCGATGGCCGAGGCGCCGACGCCACCCTTCGCGCCGACCACGGCGATCGCGCGGCCGACGGGCTTTGCATCGGGGTTGGAGAAGATCTCGGACAGGGCCTGGACAAAACTCAGGACGTTGATCGGCGCGACCAGATATTCGCTGACCCCGCGCCGCATCAGTTCGCGATAAAGCGGCACGTCGTTGACATGGCCGATCACCACCACCCGCGTCCCCTCGTCGCAATAGGACGCGAGTTCGTCGAGAGCCCCGAGCAGGGTGCGGCTGTCCGACGTCGTCTCGATCACGATGACGTTCGGCGTCGGCGCGTCGCGATAGGCCTCGACCGCGGCCGCGACACCGCCGGCCTGGACCCGCAGATGGACCTTGGCCATGCGGCGGTCCAGCGCCGCCTCCTCGACGACGGCGACCACCGCACTCGTTTCGGAAAAGACCTGGATCGCCACATGCGGCAGGGGCGCAACCGTATTCTCCGACATTCCATTCCTCCAGTCTCGGCGCCATGCGCCCGGCGGGTCTTACTGCTGCGCTTCCTTGATCTTGGCGTCGTCCTTCGCCCATTTGGTCGAGGGATCCTGATCCTTGCGCAGGGCTTCGATGTCCTTGGTGCGCTTGACCGTGTCGACCGGGCCTTCGGCACGCGGACGGACGAGATCGATCGGATCAGCGACCTGCGCGGCGATCATCGACTGATAGGCGCACCCGAGATTGTGATAGGGCCGGTTGTGCCAGGTCTCGGCCTCTTTCGATCCGGCGAGATCCGCGGGCCAGAGACCGCACTTGCTGGCGACCTCGGCCTTCAACTTGACGAAGCTGAGCCGGACCGGTGTGGCACCGAGTTTCGGATCGCCCTGATAGGGCGTGAAATTCACCGGCACGCGCGCGCCGCCCTCGGCAAGCGCGGCACGGATCGAGCCCATCATGGCTTGCCCATGCAGCCCGACCGGGATGGCGGCATTGATGCCGCCGCGGCCGTTGCGGGAATAATCGCGGGCGAATTCGACAATGTCGAGATATTGGCGCCGATCGAGCCGGGCGCCGGTCGGGAACACGTCGATGTGCTCGAGCAGCGGCGCGATGCGGATTGGATGGCGCTGATCGTATTCGTCCGGCGCGAACGCCTTCTGCGTGGGGCGCAGGGACGAGCAGCCCGACAGCGCCAGCGCGCCGAGAGCGAGAGCGGCCAGCGGCGCGAGGCGGGCACGATTACGCGAAACACTCATGGTGCTTTCTCCGGAAGCCGCCTCGGCGGCGAGAGGACGGGCAAGGGAACGGGCTTGGGAGCAGGAAGGACGCGGGATCATCGGCGGCCTCATTCGTGGATGAACCCGACCGGGCCATGAGGCCGCATCGCCGTGCTGGCCTTGGCGCTTGCGCCATAGGTGCGGTTGAGGCGGCCCATGAAGACTGAGGAAGGGTCGGTTGCGTCAGCAAAACCATCGTCCGGTCGTGCGATCGCGCCCGGTGCGCTCGACTTGGCGATGAAGGGCTGGACGAGGATGAGCAGTTCGGTCTCGAAGCGCTGGTAATCGCGCGAGCGGAACAGCGTGCCAAGGATCGGCAGGTTCATCGCCCCCGGCAGGCCGTTGATCGCCTGACGCGACTGCTGCTGGATGAGGCCCGCCGTCGCGAGAACGCCACCCGACGGCAGCTCGACCGTCGTCTCCGCCTTGCGGGTGCGGAAGCCCGGCACGACCGAGCCGGTCAACTTGAAGGAGTTGTCCGGATCGACCTCGGTGACCTCGGTGGCGAGACGCACCGAGATGCGGTTCTCGTTCATCACCACGGGGGTGAAGTTCAGCGTCACGCCGATCGGCTTGTAGGTCAGCTGCGTGGTACAGACATTGACCGTCCGCCCGAGTGCAGTTGTGGTCGGCGCACAGGTTTCGGACTGCGGCACCGAGATTTCGCCACCGGCGAGGAATTTCGCGCTTTCGCCGGAAATCGCAGTCAGGGTCGGTTCGGCGAGGGTGCGCAACACGCCCTGCCGCTCCAGCGCCCGCAATTGCCCTTCCTTGCCGTTGAAATTTCCCCTGATGAGCGTGTTCGACAGCGGATTTTCCCGTTGGACGGTGAAAGGATTATCGGTCGAGACGCCCAACAGTGAGTTCGCAACTGACCATTGCCCATCGAAATTGATGCCGAGCTGCTTGAGCACCGAGCGCTGGATCTCGGCAATCGTGACCTTGAGCATCACCTGATCGCGGCCGCGCACCTGAAGCGCGTTCACCACCTTGCCCTGCGAGCCGCCGATGCCGAGGAAGCCGCCCGACTGGCCGACGAGATTGTTGGCGATATCGATGGCGCTCTGCACCTCGAGCGCCGAGTCGACCGTGCCCGAAAGGACGAAATTGTCGCCGACGCTGGTGACCTTGATGTCCGCCTTCGGCAGTGCCTTCTTGATGACTTCGCGCAGGATGGAGAGTTCGCGCGCCAGTTCCTTCGCCACGCCGATGTCGAGCGCCGCGATCTGCTGGCCCTGCTTGTCCATCACGAACACGCTGGTGGTGCCGGCGCCGGTGCCGATGATGAAGATCTTGCGCGCCGTGCGCACGACGGCGTTCGCAACCTTCGGCTCGGCGACAAACACTTCGCCGGCATCGCGCGGGAGATCGATCACGATCGACTTGCCGACCGAGAGATCGATCCGGCGGGCGATGGCGGCATCGCGCGTGTCTGGCTGAATGCGTGGCGTCGGGATCGTTTCATAGGGAACGCCGCCGAACTGCTTCGCCGGCGGCCCCGCTTCAGCCGGCACAGCGGCGAAGGCCGCGGCAAATGCCAGGGCGGCGAGGGAAATCGACCGGATCGTCATGGATCGGATCGTCATGGATCGGAAAACCATGGGGTGCGCTTCACACTTCTTGGGAGGGAACGGGCAGTGGGGTTTCATCGGTTGGAGACCTCCTGCGGAACGCCGAAGCGCACAATGGTCACGGATTGGCTCGGCCCCTTGGCGCGTGGCTCGTCCGGCTTGTTGGCGTCCGCCATCGACCGCAGCGCGAGCGCGAGCGTGCCGGAACGCTGCTGGAGCGTGATCATCTCGGCCTGATGCGGTTCCAGCTCGAGTGTCGCGGTCTCGCCGACGACGACGCGCTCGCCGTTCTTCTCCTGCACGTTCTGGCCGATGGCGAGCACGCGCACGTTCGAGAGGATGGTCACGCTCTGATAGATATCGGTGCCGGCGCGCAACGAAGCGTCGAGATCGCGCCGAGTGGTGATCACGTCGACGAAATCATTCGGCAGGATGAAGCCGCCCGCGCTGGTGGCGCCGCGGCTGTCGATCGAAATCGCGACCGCGCGCTTGCCGGAGGGGAGAATCGCCGAGAGGAAACCCGAGCCGGTGCCCTTGATGACCTTTTCCTCGCGAATCGGCTCGTTGGTGAAGAACGAGGCGCGGGTGATCGCGCCCTTGAACTCCTCGATCGCGTTCGGCCGCGCCGATTTCTGGATCATGGTCGAAGCGGCCAGTTCCTGCGGCCATTTCGCCCAGCTCAGCTGCTCTTCCCCCAGCAGGGTGCCCATCGGAAGATCCTGTTTCGCAACGAGAACCTCCGTCAGGGGCGTCTGCGCCGGAGGAGGCGCGGCCGTGACCACGGGCGGGGGCGCAGGCTGGCGTCCGGAAAGCATCAGGGCAAGAAGACCGGCAACACCGGCGATACCTGCGATGGCGATACGAGCGGGCTTCATCTCAAACAGACCCTTCAACGACGGCGTGGAACGCCTTGGGCCTATTTCAGCAGCCAATCATCAAGGTATGGTTAATCGAGCCTTGAAAATCGTCCTTTATCGGACGTAAACGCGCCGGGTTCAGCCGCCCGCGACGGCGGTCCAGATCTGCGTCTGCGGATAGACGGCAAGACCCGCGGCTGCGAGCGCGATGCCGTAGGGGATGCCGGTCTTGTGGTGGTGAAGACGCGATATCCAGCTGATTTTCATCGCGAATTCCGGCAGGAGAAATGTGCGCAGGTAAAGAATCGCCAGCGTCAGCAGCCCGCCGAAGATCGACGCGAACAGCGCATATTCGAGCAGGACGCCGAAGCCGCACCAGAGGCCCGTGGCCGCCGCCAGCTTGGCATCGCCGCCGCCGATCCAGCCGAAAGTGAACATCGTGAAGGTGATCGCCAGCACCGCGAGCCCCGCGCCGAAATGCAGCGCGAAGACCTTCATCGGCATGCCCGTGAGGATCGCCATTGCGACGAAACCCGCCACCAGCAGCAGCGAAACCCGGTTGGGAATGGTCATCGTCAGCATGTCGCTGATCGCCGCGAAGGCCATCAGCGCCGGGAAGAACAACAGGAGCAGCGGATCGAGCGTCAAGGAGCGGGCCCCCGTTTTGGCGCCACCGGCACGGAACGCGGCGGAGAAGGTGACAAGAACCGCCTTTTAGCGCATCTCTCTGGCCATTCGGTTAATGTGCGGGAGATCGGCCATGGATGGCGCCGGCACCATCATCCTCGAAGGCCTCGGCTGGCGCATCCCCGAGCGGCTCGTCGAGATGAAGTTCATCCGCGCCAGCGGGCCGGGCGGGCAGAACGTCAACAAGGTCTCGACGGCGGTCGAACTGCGCTTCGACCTTGCCCGCGCCGCGCTTCACCCCAACCACAAGGCGCGGATGGTGAAGGAGGCCGGCGACCGGCTGACGCTGGAGGGCACGCTCATCCTCAAGTGCGATCGCTTCCGTTCGCAGGAGCGCAACCGCGAGGATGCGCTTGCGCGCCTCAAGGCGATGCTCGACAAGACGCAGGTTCCGCCGCGCCCGCGCATCGCCACCAAACCGAGCAAGGCCTCGAAGGAACGTCGTCTCAAGGAGAAGACCGGCCGTTCGACCATCAAGGCCGGGCGGGGAAAGGTGCAGTTCGACTAGA
>JAVTWI010000161.1:0-2986 GCA_032229845.1 Rhabdaerophilum sp. | reverse complement strand
ACCGGCGGTGTGAAGGCGCGCCGCTTCGCCAGCAACGGCTCGCGACACTGGCACCCCTCGAGGTGGTCGTTGACCAGCCCCATCGCCTGCATGAAGGCGTAGCAGGTCGTCGGGCCGACGAAGGTCCAGCCGCGCTTTTTCAGATCCTTCGAGAGCCGGACGGAGGCCGGGGTCTGCGAGGCGGCGCGCAGTTCGGCCTTGGTGAACTGCGCCGGCCGCTCGCTCGGCGCTGGCTCGAAACGCCAGAAATAGGCCGCGAGCGAACCGAACTCGCGTTTGAGTTCCTTCGCCCGCGCCGCGTTGTTGATGGTCGAGACGATCTTGCCGCGATGGCGGACGATGCCGGCATCGGCGAGAAGCCGGACGATATCGTCTTCGCCGTAAGCCGCCACCTTCTCGAAATCGAACCCGCTGAAAGCCGCCCGGAAATTCTCGCGCTTCCTCAGGATCGTCAACCAGGAGAGGCCGGACTGGAAGCCTTCGAGACAGATTTTCTCGAAAAGACGCCGGTCGTCCGTGACCGGATGCCCCCACTCCTCGTCATGGTAGCGGCGATATTCCGCATCCTCGCCCGGCCACCAGCAGCGGATGGTGCCGGCTTCGTCGGCGATCAGTCCATCCGCCAGCATGGCTCACACGTCGAGGTTCGAGACGGAGAGCGCGTTTTCCTGAATGAACGCGCGGCGCGGTTCGACGACATCGCCCATCAGCCGGACGAAGATATCCTCGGCCTCCGCGACGTCCTTGAGCTTCACCTGCAGCAGCGAGCGGACTTTCCGATCGAGCGTCGTTTCCCAGAGCTGCTGCGCCGTCATCTCACCGAGGCCTTTGTAGCGCTGCATCGTCAGACCCTTGCGGGCGATGGTCGAGATCGCGTCGAACAGACCCACCGGGCCATGGACGGCGAGATCGTCGTTGCGGCGGATCAGCCGGGCCGGCTTGGCATAGAACTCCTGCAGGCTGGCCGTGCGCTCGTCGAGCTTGCGGGCCTCGGCGGAGGCAAGCAGGCCGGCATCGAGGATCGCGGCCTCGGTCACACCGCGCAGCGTTCGGCGGAAGACGAAACCGCCGTTCTCCACCGCGCCGCTCCAGCCCTTCTCCAGATCGTCGGAAATCATGTCGAGCCGGCGGGCGACATAGGCCGCGGCCTCGGCGGCGGCCTCCGGGCGCTCCATCAGGCCCGGCGAGAGCGCGCCGGCGATCGCCGCCTGCTCGACGACCTTGCGGTCGTAGCGCGTGTGCAGCGCCGCCATCACCTGCCGGATCAGCCGCGCCTCCTCGATGCCGCGCCGCAGATCCTCGCCCGCGATTTCGGTGCCGTTGCCGAGCTTGAGCACGGCCCCATCGAGCCCGACGCCGATCAGGTAATCCTCCAGCGCCCGTTCGTCCTTCAGGTAGGTCTCGGACTTGTTGCGCATTGCCTTGTAGAGCGGCGGCTGGGCGATGAAGATATGCCCGCGCTCGATCAATTCCGGCATCTGGCGGAAGAAGAAGGTCAGCAGCAGCGTGCGGATGTGCGAACCGTCAACGTCCGCATCGGTCATGATGATGATCTTGTGATAGCGGAGCTTGTCGGGGTTGAACTCCTCGCGACCGATGCCGGTGCCGAGCGCGGTGATCAGCGTGCCGATCTCTTGGCTCGAGAGCATCTTGTCGAAGCGCGCGCGCTCGACATTGAGGATCTTGCCGCGCAAGGGGAGCACCGCCTGGAACAGCCGCTCGCGCCCCTGCTTCGCCGAACCGCCCGCCGAATCGCCCTCGACCAGCAAGAGTTCGCACTTCGAAGGGTCGCGCTCCTGGCAGTCCGCGAGCTTGCCGGGCAGGGAGGCGATATCGAGCGCGCCCTTGCGGCGGGTGAGTTCTCGCGCCTTGCGCGCCGCCTCGCGCGCGGCGGCCGCCTCGACGACCTTGCCGACGACGGTGCGCGCCTCGGCCGGATTTTCCTCCAGCCACTGGCCGAGCGCCTCGTTCATCACGCTCTCGACGACCGGGCGCACCTCGGAGGAGACGAGTTTGTCCTTCGTCTGCGAGGAGAACTTCGGGTCCGGCACCTTGACCGAGAGCACGGCCGTGAGCCCCTCACGGCAATCGTCGCCCGTCAGCGAGACCTTCTCCTTCTTGGAGATGCCGCTGCCATCCGCGTAGGAGGTGATCTGCCGCGTCAGCGCGCCGCGGAAACCGGCGAGGTGGGTGCCACCGTCCCGCTGCGGGATGTTGTTGGTGAAGCAGAGCACGCTTTCGTGGTAGCTGTCGTTCCACCACAGCGCGACCTCGACCGTGATGTTGTCCTGCTCCTTGCGCACCATCACCGGCGCCGAGATCAGTGGGCTCTTGGCGCGATCAAGATAGCGCACGAAGGCTTCAAGCCCGCCCTCATAATAGAGCTCGACGGATTTGGTTTCGGCGTGACGGTTGTCGGTGAACAGGATGTGTACGCCGGAATTGAGGAAGGCGAGTTCGCGCAGGCGGTGTTCGAGGGTCGAGAAATCGAACTCGACCATGGTGAACGTCTCGGTCGAGGGCAGGAAGGTGACTTCCGTGCCCGAACGACCCTCGAAGGTGCCCGGCTTCATATCCGGCGTGTAGCTGCCGACGACCCTGAGCGGGGCATCGGCCTCGCCGTGGGTGAAGCTCATCTCGTGGATCCGGCCATCGCGGTGAACACGCAGCTTCAGGAACTTCGAGAGCGCGTTGACGACCGAAACGCCGACGCCATGCAGGCCGCCGGAGACCTTGTAGGAATTCTGGTCGAACTTACCGCCGGCGTGGAGCTGGGTCATGATGACCTCGGCGGCGGAGACCCCCTCTTCCTTGTGGATGTCGGTGGGGATGCCGCGCCCGTTGTCGCGCACGGTGCAGGAGCCGTCGGCGTTGAGCGTCACCGTCACGCGGTCGGCATGGCCGGCGAGCGCCTCGTCGATCGCGTTGTCGACGACCTCGTAGACCATGTGATGGAGGCCCGAGCCGTCGTCCGTGTCGCCGATAT
>JAVTWI010000160.1:0-10557 GCA_032229845.1 Rhabdaerophilum sp. | reverse complement strand
AGGGGCGTGCCAGATCGCGGGTTTGACTAAATATTTATTGAAATCAGTATCTTGTATGAAATCAGAGGCCGGCATTCTCCGAGGCGAAATTGCCATGCGGCAGAAATGATCGGGCAAAAATTGCCGATTGGGCCGAAAATGAAAGTCTTCGTTAACCATCCCCGCCCCAAGGTCATCCCGTAACGGGACGTCTCGATTCATGCGCGATGCCCCGAGGACGAATTGAAGCGGAATGGACGGAACGATGGCAGCGAGCGCAGCGAATGCCGATGAAGTGCCCGAAGGCGGCGAAGCCCCTCCGGCCAAAGGCGGTAAGAAGAAGCTGATCATCATGGCGGCGGCTGCCCTGCTCCTGCTGGGCGGTGCGGGCGCGGGCTATGTCTTCTTCTTCAAGGGCAAGAAGGTGGAAGCCGACGCCGGCGGCATGAAGAAGAAGATGGTGTTCTTCGATCTGCCGGAGATCACCACCAATCTCGCCATGCAGGCGGGGCAGGAACGGCCGGTCTATCTCAAGCTCAAGGTGGCGCTCGAGGTCGAGGACCAGAAGGTGGTCAACGAGATCACGCCGCTGATGCCGCGCATCATCGACAATTTCCAGGTCTACCTGCGCGAGCTGCGCCCCTCCGATCTCGAAGGCTCGGCGGGTCTCTACCGGCTCAAGGAAGAACTGGTTCGCCGCATCAACGCCGCCGTCTATCCCGCGCGCGTAGAGGCGATCCTCTTCAAGGACGTGCTTGTTCAGTGACGGGTCCGGCTTTCCGGATTGGCGCGTAGCGGAGACATTTCGTGGCTGACAACGATCAAACGCAGGACGATCTCGCCGACGAATGGGCCAAGGCTCTCGGCGAAGCGGGGGATGACCCGGCCGCGGCGGGCACCGACGTCCGACCGGCGGATGCCGGGCTCGATCTCGATCTCGGCACGGGCCTGTTCCTCGATCAGGAAGAAGTCGACACCATTTTCGGCTTCGATCCCGAGGATGCGGATCAATCCAAGCAGAACGGCGTGCGCGCGATCGTCGATTCGACGGTCGTCTCCTACGAGCGCCTGCCGATGCTCGAAATCGTGTTCGACCGCCTGGTCCGCACGCTCACGACCACGCTGCGCGGCTTCTTCTCCGACAACGTCGAAGTCAGCCTCGACGACGTGACCTCGGTGCGCTTCGGCGATTACGTCTCCTCGCTGCCGCTGCCCACGATCCTCTCGGTGTTCAAGGCCGAGCCGTGGGAGAACTACGGCATCGTCACCATCGACAGCGAACTGATCTATCTGGTGATGGACGTTCTGCTCGGCGGCCGGCGCGGGCTCTCCAACTTCCGGATCGAGGGCCGGCCCTACACCACGGTCGAGACCAATCTCGTCAAGCGCCTCCTCGATCTGGTGCTCTCGGAAGCCGAACAGGCGTTCCAGCCGCTCTCGCCGGTGAAATTCATCTCCGAGCGCATCGAGACCAACCCGCGCTTTGCCTCGATCACGCGGCCGGCCAACGCCGCGATCCTGATCGCGCTGGCGATCGATCTCGAAGGTCGCGGCGGGCGTGTCGAGCTGCTGCTTCCTTACGCGACCATCGAGCCGATCCGCGAGTTACTCCTCCAGAGCTACATGGGCGAGAAGCTCGGGCGCGACACGATCTGGGAGGGGCATCTCGCCTCCGAGATCTGGCAGGCCAAGCTCGATATCGATGCGGTGCTCCACCAGACGGAGATGCCGGTCAAGAAGGTCCTCGACCTCAAGGTCGGCGACACGCTGGTCTTCGACGTGCGGGGCGATCCGCTCGTCAATCTTCGTTGCGGCGACATGCTGGTCACCCAAGGCCGAATCGGCAGAATGGGCGACAATATGGCGATTGAAGTCGCACGACCCCTCAAGAAGTCGAGAACGACTTTCGCAGCTTTCGAACAAGGCGCATCAGTGCGGCGTGACAGGTGACAAGATGGGCAATTTGGGGATTGTCATTGAACTGATGGTGGTCGGCCTCCTGGTCGTTACCATCGGCTATTGTGTGATGCTGGACCGCCGACTGCGCGCCGTCCGGCAGGACGAGCAGATCATGCGCAAGACGGTGGTCGAGCTTGGCGCCGCGACGGAACGGGCGGAACGGGCGATCGACTCGCTCCGCCACACCCTCGGCGACTGCGACCGCACGCTCGCCGAAAGGCTGCGGGTCGCCGAGCGCTATACCGCTGATCTGGAAGACCAGATCCGCACCGGAGACGACATCCTGAACCGGATCAGCCGCATCGTCTCGACGACGGCGGAGACGCCGGCGCTCGAACCGGCCGGGCGCGGTCTCTCGCGCATCAACCAGACCCTCGCCGCCGCCCAGGCGCTGGCGACGCAGGCCCAGTCCCGCGTCACGGAAATGTCCCAGCGGGATAACGTGGCATGACCAGCGTCCGCCTTCTTCCGGTTCTCCTGTTCGGCCTCGTCTCGCTGCTCTCGATCAAGCTGATCTCGATGGCGATGCACCTGCCGACCTTCAGCCGGCCGGACGCGAGCGCGCCGGCCTTCGAGCGGGCGATCACGATCGCGCGCCAGGGGCCGCAGGAAGGCGAACTCATCACCGGTTCGGTTGGCAAGAAGGACGGGGACAAGAAAGACGAGCCGGCGGCGCAGGGCAAGCCCAAGGAACCCACGCCTGAAGAGAAGGCGGCGATCGAGAAGGCCAAGGCCGACCTCAAGGCCAAGATGGAGCCGGAAGGCATGCGCCTGCCGCCGCCGAACGGTGATTCCGCTTCCCCGCGCGGCCCGAGCCCGCAGGAGCGAGCCCTCCTCGAAAAGCTGAAGGATCGCTCGGGCGAAATCGAAGCGCGCAATCGTGACCTCGAGATGCGCGACAATCTTCTCCGCCTTTCCGAGCGCAAGCTCGACGAGAAGATCGGCGAACTGCGCACGCTCGAAGGCCAGCTTGGCAAGGGCAACCCGCAAAGCGATGCCAAGAACCGCTATCGTCCGCTCGTCGTGATGTACGAGAACATGAAACCGAAGGATGCCGCCCGTGTTTTCGACCGGCTCGACATCGCGGTGCTGATGACGCTGGTCGACCACATGAACCCGCGCAAGATGAGCGAAATCCTCGCGGCGATGGAGCCGGCAGCGGCGGAAAAGCTGACGGTCGCGCTTGCCCGCAAGGCGGCGGGCGAGCCCGCGTCGGAAACGCCGGCTGTCGAATCCAAGGATGTCGAGCTGCCGCGCCTGCCGGCCGCCAAGCCCTGACCTTCAAACAAGCCCTACCCCGGAAGCGGCCTGGCGATAAAAAAACCGCCGGCCGTTCCAACGTGAACGGCCCGATTAAGTCCCCGTTAGGCATGACGACCTAGAATGCGCTCACGTTGTTGTTGAGTGAGCCCCGGTCGGTCCCGTGTTGCGTAATCGTCTTGCCGCCGCCCCCCTTGTTCGTCGAACCCTGCGCAACGGCCTGCTGGCCGTGTTGGGCTTGGCCGCAGCCGCCGGAGCGGCCCTCGCCGCCAAGGGCACCGTCATCGCCTCGGACATGCGGGGCTACGGGCGGGTCGTGTTCACCTTCGACAAGGAAATCAAGGTCGAGGCGCAGGCGTTCAATTCGGTCCTGGTCGTCAAATTCGACGAGCCGGTGCAGATCGACCTTGAAAAGCTGAACCAGCAGCTCCCGGACTATATCAGCATCGCCCGGCTCGATCCGGATCACCGGTCGGTCCGCCTCGGCCTCAATGCCCGCTACCGGACCGATCTGAAACCGGCCGGCGAACGCCTTTATCTCGATCTGCTGCCGCAGAACTGGGTCGGGCTGCCACCGGCCCTGCCGGCCGAGGTCGTGCAGGATCTTGTCCGCAGGGCGCGGCAGGCGGAAGACCGCCTGCGCAAGCTGACGCTCGACGAGGAGCGGGCGACCAAGCGCGAGCTGACACTCCGCGTCGGCACCGCCCCGCAGTTCAAGCGCGCCACTTTCCAGATGCCGCGGACGGCGCCGGTCACGTTCGATGATCGCGACGGCGAGGTGGTGCTGACGTTCGACGCAAACTTCCTCATCAAGCCCGAACTGGTCCGGTCCCGTCTCGCGGGGCTTGTCGATTCGCTCGATGTCGAGCAGGGGGAAGACAGCCTGCGCATCCGCATGCGGCCGAAGGAAGTCTTGCGGGTCCGCGGATTCCGCGAGGATGACAGCTTCTCGATCGATTTCGAACGCAAGGACGGCGGACGTATCGAGCCGGATCCCAAGGGTGAGTCTGCCGAGAACGAGGCGCCGCCCAAGAGCGAGCCGGCTGCGCCGAAGGTCTCCGAGGCGGCGAACGCCGCGCTGGACCCCGCGGCCGCACCGGACAAGCCGGTGGCGGACGGAGCGAAAGCGGGGAAAGAACCGCAGAAGATCTCCATTCAGGATCTCGATGCCCGACGTCCGATCGAGACGATGGTGGAGCCGGGCGTCGATCCGCAGGGGTTTGCCTTGCGTCTGGCCGAACTCGGCAAGGCGCCGGTTGCGGTCATCCAGCGCGGCAAGGGTCTGATGATCCTGATCGAGACGCAGGAATCGCTGAACATGCCGAACGTTTCGGCAGCGCTGGCCAAGAATCTCGAGGGGCTCAGCATCAGCCGCGTCAAGGGCGGCACTGTCATCCGTGTCAGCGCGACGCAGGACGGCGCCTTCTGGCTGATGCGCAGCGATCGCGACCTGGTGATCGAGCGCGGCAAGACCGGTGGCGGAACCGAGGCCTTCTCGGGTGATCCGGTCCAGGTCCGGCGTGCGTTCGACGAGGGCGGCAAGGAATCGCTCGAGGCGCTTGTCGGCAAGGAAGGTGCGCTGCACCTGATCGAAGATCCTGAATCCGGCCAGCGGCTCGCCGTCATCCCGGTCCCGCGCGCCGAAAAGGCAAGCCCGAAGGGGCTGACTTTCGCTGAATTTTCCATCGAGCCCACGCTCGCGGGGTTTGCCGTTCTTCCCATCGACGAGGCGGTGAAGATCAAGCGGCTTCCCGAGACCCTGCTGATCGGGCATGAAATCAAGCTCAACCTTTCCGCCTTGCCGCCGGAGAAAGTGGAAGCCTCGCAGCAGAGGCGGGCGCTGATGCTCGATCTCGACGGCTGGACGCAGGATACGCGTGGCGCGATCCGCCAGACGGAGCACAACCTGCTGCGCGCCGCCGCGGAAGCGCCGCGCGTGACCCGCAGCGACGCGCGGGCCAAGCTGGCGCGATTCTACCTGGCCAACCAGCTCTACCCGGAGGCCCTTGCCGTTCTGGACGTGCTCTCGGTCGACGACCGGCAGGCCGGCGCGACCAAGCAGGTCCTGTTCCTGCGGGCCTTTGCCTCGGCGATGATGGGCCGGCTTGTCGATGCCACCCGTCTGCTGGCCGAACCGGCGCTCGCCCTTGAAGGCGAGCAGAAGCTCCTCCAGGCGGTGGTAGATGCCAAGGCGCTGCGCTATCCGCAGGCCAACGCCAATTTCAAGCAATCGCAGCTTGAGCTGGAACGGTATCCGGAAGCGCTTCAGGCCGAATTCCGGCAACTGGCGATTATCGCCGCGATCGAGGCGCGCGATCCGGTTTTTGCGCGCGAGCAGCTTCTGGCCTTCGAGAAGGTCGATGTGCATTTCCGGGACCCGAACGTTCAGCAGCTGCTCGCGGCGCGACTTGCGGAATCGCAGGGGCAGTTCGCCGAGGCCTTCCACAGCTACGGGCTCGCCATGCAGTCGCGCGATCGCCGTGTCGAGGCCGAGGCCCGCTTCGGCCGGGCGAGCGCCGGCGTGGCGGAAGGCAAGCTCGCGCCGGAAGACGCGCGCGCCGAGTTCGAGACGCTGGCCGCCATCTGGCGCCGCAGCGAGGTCGAGGTGAAGTCGCTGGAACGGCTCGGAGAATACTACGCCGCCGAAGGGCGTTGGCGCGAGGCTTTCCTCGCCAGCCAGCGGGCCTCCGCCATCATGCCGGAACATCCGGTCGCGCGGCGGATGGAAGAGGCGATGGGGCGCCGCTTCGAGAACCTGTTCCTCAACAACGAGGCGGACAAGCTCTCCAAGGTGGAAGCGCTGGCGATTTATCAGGAGTTCCGCTCGCTGATGCCGGTTGGCCGCCGCGGCGACGAAATCGCCCGCCGGCTCGCCGACCGTCTGCACGATCTCGATCTCGTCAACGAGGCGACCGAGATCCTCGAACATCAGGTCAAGAACCGCCTCGAGGGCGTCGCCCGTGCCTCCGTCGCGACGCGCCTTGCGGTGATGTATCTCCAGAACCGGCAACCGGTGAACGCGCTTTCCGCGCTGCGGACGACGCGCCTCGCGCATATCCCGGAGGATCTGCGGCGGGCGCGCACGCTGCTCGAGGCGCGCGCGCTGGGCGACCTGTTCCGGACCGATCTCGCGATCGAGGTGCTGGCCAATGACGAAGGACCGGACGTCGATCGCCTGCGGGCCGACATCTACTGGAAGGGCAAGCGCTGGCGCGAGGCCGGCGAATCCTACGAGCGCGTGCTGGGCGATGCCTGGCAGGCGGAAGCCCCGCTCACCGAAACCCAGCGGCTCGATGCGCTGCGGGCCGGGCTCGCCTACGTCCTCGGCGAGGAGACGCTCTCGCTCAACCGGCTCCGGAGCCGCTATCTCGCGCGCATGATCAAGACACCCGACGGCGGCGCCTTCAAGCTGATCTCTGATGATCGCATCACTCAGCCACAGGCGTTCCGCGAGGTCGCGCGGTCGGTCGTGAATGCGGATACGATGACGGAATTCATGTCATCCTACCGCCAGCGCTATCCGGAATCCGGCGGCACCGCCCGGCCGGTCCGCTCGGCGCCGGACGGCCGGCAGTCGTCGCTCGGGCAGGGGGCGGCACAGCCGCTGCCCGAGAAGAGCTAAAACGGTGAAGCGCTAAAACGGTCCGAAGCTCTGGACGAGCGAGCCCGTCACCAGCCGCCAGCCGTCGACAAGCACGAAAAACACCAGCTTGAACGGCAGCGAGACCGTGATGGGTGGCACCATCATCATGCCCATCGAAATCAGGATCGACGAGACCACGAGGTCGATGATCAGGAAGGGCAGGAACAACAGGAAACCGATCTCGAACGCGCGGCGGATTTCCGAGATCATGAAAGCGGGTACGAGGCTCGTCAGCGGTGTGGCTTCGGGCGTCGCCGGGCGCGGCTGGCGCGACATGTCGAGAAACAGTTCGAGATCCTGCGACCGGACATGCTTCAGCATGAAGGTCCGGAAGGGCGCGGCGGCGCGCTCGAAGGCCTCCACTTCCTGAACCTCGCCCGCGATCAGCGGTTTGACGCCGGCCTCGTAGGAGGCCTGGAAGGTCGGCATCATGATGAAGGCGGTGAGGAACAGTGCGAGGCCGGTGAGCACCGTGTTGGGCGGCGCGGACTGGGTGCCGATGGCCGAACGCAGTAGAGAGAGCACGATCACGATCCGCGCGAACGACGTGACCATGATGAGGATCGATGGCGCGAGCGAGAGCACGGTGAGCAGCGCCACCATCTGCAGCGCGCGCTCGGAGATGCCCGTCCCCTGGAGGTTGATCGAGATATCCTGCGCATAGGCGGCCGTCGCCGTGGCCAGCAGGAAGGCGAGGAAGGCCAGCAACCGGCGGAGGGAAAACCGCCGCGTCGCGCTGGCGCCGGCGCGGACGATCATGAGCCGGAACCCGACGGTGGCTGCGGGCGGCCGAGCAGGCGCGCCATTTCCTCTTCAAGGAGGTCCATCTCGATATCGGTCGATTTGGAGGGCAGCGGCGCGGGAGCGGGCTCCGCCTGGCCGGCGGCGCGGGCGGGGGAGGCGGTTCGGGCACCGGCGCCACCGGCGGCTGGGCCGGAGCGGGGGGCGGCAGATCGACGACAGGTTCGATCGGCTTGTGCTCGGCTGGTCTGGGCGCGGCCGGCATCGGCGGCACGGGCGGGATTGACTTGTTGAACGGCGGGCGCAGCGTGCCGCTCAGCGGCTTCTGGAGAACCTCGTTGAGTCGGCGCGCCATTTCGCTCATCGGCGGCTGTTTCGGCGTGACCGGTTCGAGGGCAGGGGGCTCAGGTGCCAGCGGCGGCGCGGGGGCAACGACGGGCGCCGGCAGGAACTCCTCAACCGGCGGTGCGGGGATGATCGGCTGGGGCGCCGGCATCGGCGGCAGCGTGAAACGGTCGGCGGCGAGAGGCGGCGCCGGCTGAGCCGGAGGGGGCGGGGGCACTGGGCGCGCGGATGCCTGCTGGCGCTGTTGTGCGGCCTGCATGGCGGCAAGTGCATTCTCGAACTCGTCATCGAGCGGCTGGGCGGGATGCGGCTTTGAAATCGGCGGCGATGCCGGCGGCTTCGGCGGCGGCGCCATAGGCTGCGGCGCGGGCGGCAGGACAGGAGGCAGGGCCGGCGGCTCGATGGTTGCTGCGCTCTCCATGCGTGGCAGTTCGGCGGCGAGTGCGGTTTCGGCCGCGGCGATGAGGTCGGCATCTCCCTGCGAACGCGGGCGGTCGCGGCCACTGCGCTCGGTGCGCACGATCGAGGCTTCAACAAGAACGTCGTTCGGCCCGCCGATCAGCAGGAGGTGTTCGACATTGTCGCGCCGGACGATGACCAGCTTCCGCCCCTCGCGGTCGAGCGAGAAGGCATCGGTGATCGCGAGGCGCTGCGGCCGGCCGCCGCGGCTTTGCGAGCCGCCGAGATTGAGCGAGGGTCGCAGCATGCGGACAAGCCAGACCGCCAGGACAAGGACGACCAGAAGGAGGACGACCGAGGTGCCGATCCAGACCAGAGTGGATGTCAGGCCTTCGCCCAACCCGAGCTTTTCCGCCAGATTCTTCATACCCGCTCCTGAAACGGCTCCGTTTTCCGTGGCTTAGCCGCGCGCCGGGCCGGTGTAAACCGGCTCCTGCGCATCGGGAGGCCCGGAGACGATTCTCATCAGGCCACAAATATCACGCCTGTCGAGATTTCTCGGGCGGAATTGCGGTTAATCGCAGTTAATAACCGGGATTTCTGTGCACCAAATCCGGACAGAATGGCAGGGAAGGCTCACGGTCTTAACGGGGTATTAACCATGTATCCGGCAATATCTGCCCAAGCAGAGGCCCCAGCGGCCAAAATTGCCGAGGTATTAATGATTCACGACCTGCCCACTTTTGCTGCCCTCAAGGAGCGGATGCGCTTCCTCCAGACCCGGCAGAAACTGCTCGCGCAGAACGTCGCCAATGCGGATACGCCCGGTTTCCGGCCGAAGGATATCCGCCAGCTCGGCATCGATCCTGCGTCGCGCGGGTCGGATGCGGCACGCCGCCTGCCCATGATGGGGGCGACCATGACCGGCGCGAGCGCGGCCTACGGTCTCACGACCACGAGCCCGATGCACATTACGCCTGCCGACAACAACAGCGCCTACGTCGACAAGGGTGCGACCTACGAGACTCGCCCCTCGGGCAACGCCGTCGATCTCGAGAACGAGATGCTCAAGGTCTCCCAGAACCAGATCGATTTCCAGACTGCCGCGAACATCTACCAGCGCGGGCTCGCCACGCTGAAGATCGCCCTCGGACGCAAAGCCTAAGGAGGCCGCATCATGGATTTCTTCAAGACCCTCGCCGTCGCCGCCTCGGGGCTCCGCGCCCAGGCCGGCCGCATGCGCGTCATCTCCGAGAATATCGCCAACGCGGATACGACCGCGACCACGAAGGGGGGCGACCCCTATCGCCGCAAGGTCGTCACCTTCCAGAACACGCTCGATGCCGAGATGGGCGTCCAGACCGTCGCCCTTGGCCGGATCGCCAAGGACCGCAGCGATTTCAAGACCGTGTATGAGCCCGGCCATCCGATGGCGGATGCAAACGGCAACGTGAAGAAACCGAATGTCGACAGCATGGTCGAGATGATCGACATGCGGGAAGCCCAGCGTTCCTACGAAGCCAACCTCAACGTGATCACCAACACCCGCCGGATGCTCGCGCGAACGCTCGACATCCTGCGGGCCTGACCCATCAGCCGTTTTGTGGAGAAAGCCATGAAGACCTTGATGAACCCGGGGATGGCCGCCAGTGCCTACGCCCTGACACAGAAGATGCAGTCGAACCCAGCAGCGGCGATCGCCAAGCAGGGCGAGACCGGCAATTCCTTCGCCGACGTGCTTGAAGCAACCGTCGGCCGGGTCCACGATGCGGGCAAGCGCGCCGATTCGATGGCGATGCGCACCGCGACCGGCAAGCCGACCGATCTCGTCGAGGTCGTCACGGCGGTGGCGGAAAGCGAAGCCGCGCTGGAATCGCTGGTTGCGGTCCGCGATCGTGTCGTTGCCGCCTATGAGGAAATCATGCGGATGCCGATCTGATGACGGGGCAAGAGCTGGTCGAATTCTCCCGCGAGGCCATCGTGACCTTCTTCAAGGTCGGGATGCCGGTGATGGTGATCGGCCTGCTCGTCGGCGTGATTATTTCACTCTTCCAGGCGCTGACGCAGATCCAGGAACAGACGCTGGTCTACGTTCCGAAGGTCGCAGCCATTTTCGGCTCCCTTCTCCTGCTGCTGCCGTTCATGGCGGATGCGCTCGCCTCCTACATGACCAAGATTGCCACCCGCATCGCGGCGGGTGGCTGAAGCCTCTTCGGCGAATTTCCATTCGC
>JAVTWI010000159.1:0-10702 GCA_032229845.1 Rhabdaerophilum sp. | reverse complement strand
TATCTTCGTGTCCACGAAACCGGGAGCAGGCCAAAAACGCTTTCGCTTCTGGCGCGCGAACGACTACCGGACAGGGCGAAGCTAAAGCGCGATGTTTCCGCCCATATTGGTAAAGCGTTCGGTCAACTGCGGGGGGCCTTACGCGCTCTTAAATCCGGCGTTCCGGTGACAAACCTCAAGGGTGGTACGCTGTCAGTTGAACGGGAACACCCTGCCCACGCTATCGTCCTAATTCCTGATTTGGAACTTGTGGACGACTGCGCAGCCTACGGCATCGAGTTTATGCAAGACTTCATGGGCGCGACCTGCGGGTTCGCCCATCTACTCGATATTTCAGAATTGCTGCGCATCGTGCAAGCCGCTGAAATGATAGTGGCGCGAGGCATTACAACCACACCTATGATGGCGCTCGACTACTACCTTATCGAGCGCGCGAAAAAATCGAGAAATGCTGGCACACTGTGCGTTGAGGTGCTGTTGCGCTTTACCGACGATGAAACAATGACGGACTGACGGGCAAGCCAATGCACATCGGAGTATAGCGTAAAATCGGCGGTCATATACCACTTGATTCAGATGCGATGATCGGCGGCAATATTGCGCTACGGAGGGTAATCGGCGCTGTTTGGCGGATGGGGTGAGATTCGAACTCACGGTAGGCTTGCACCTACGGCGGTTTTCAAGACCGCTGCCTTAAACCACTCGGCCACCCATCCGGCGCAACAGGAATTGCCCATTTTTCGCCGTGCTGGCAAGCGGCAGCGAGAGCAGGGTCGATATTAACGATCCGGAAACCGCACCGCCCCGGAAATCTTGACCAAAAGCCGGCACGCCATTACCCCGCCTTATTCTGGATATTCTGTTGCTGCGATTGTTCACGTTCTCGTGACCCGGTTCAGGAATCGTTCAAACTGATTTCCGTAGCGTCGCCGAACGGAATTGTTGGGGGGACCATGGGGTTGGAACTGCCGAAATCGGCAAGGGCTTCCGCGAGTGCTTCGGCAAATGCCGCAGTCAGGCTTGCCGGCGTGTCGCTCGTCGCCCTGTTCGTCGCCAATTGCGCCAATCAGGGCGTGGTCCGCAAAGCGCATAATTCCCGCGAAATCGGTGCTTTTTCCGATCCGAAATATGGCAAGGCCAGCCCGCGTGTCGTCGGTCTCGACGAGGACGCGCCGAAGGGCGGGGGACGCTATCAGGTCGGCAGGCCCTATTCCGTCGCCGGGCGGCGCTATGTTCCGCGCGAAAAGCCGGTCGGCTACACGATATCCGGCAATGCCTCGTGGTATGGAATCGCCTTCCACGGTCGCAAGACCGCCAATGGCGAGGTCTACGACCGCAACTCGATCTCGGCCGCGCATCCGACCATGCCGCTGCCGAGCTATGCGCGCGTCACGAACCTCTCCAACAATCATTCGATCGTCGTCCGTGTCAATGATCGCGGGCCCTATCACGGCGGGCGCGTGCTCGACGTTTCGGAGCGCACCGCGCAGCTTCTCCAGTTCCGGCACATCGGAACGGCCCGCGTGAAGGTCGATTACCTCGGCCCGGCTTCGCTGGCCGGATCGGACGACCGCCGCCTCGTCGCCTCGCTGCGGACCGATGGTCCGGCCGGGCTGCCGTCCGGCTCGGGCCTGCCGACGATGGTGGCCTCGGTGGAGCCCGTGGCGAGGGCCCGCCCGGCCGAGCAGCCGCTTGCCTTTACCTCGCAACCCGTCGCGCCGGTCTCGCAACCGGCCGCCGCGAAGGAGGAGAGGGCCGTCATCACCGAGACCCAGTTCGTCCCGGTTTAGAATCTGCCGGTTCCGCCGGCGCGTCCGTTCGATCTGGAGACGATCGGCGGCGCGACGACCCCTGCTGCCCCGGCGCAACCCCCGCAGCGGCGCATCAGCCAGGAAAACGACCTGCCGCGCGCCAGGCCGACCGACCTTTCCTTCACGGCCATGGATGGCGGCCTGAGCCGTTTCGGCGCCAATCATCCCTTCTCGCGGATCGGCGAGATCGAGCAGGTTTCGCTGGCGCCGATCCCCAACTGAGGGATGCGGCGGAGGCCGCGCGAAGCGCATTGAACCGGCGGGCCATTCCCGGCCGGAGCGGAATTGATCTGATCGGATCAGATCGTTCGCTCCGGATTGTCGGGTTTGACGCATTTTCATCGATCAACCGGTATCCACGTGATCGGAAAATGCTCTAGGAATGGCGCATGATCATCGGGCATGCCCTTCGTTTGTTCCTAGGCCGGCAGCGCGGACCCCGTGCCGCGCCGTGGCTTGCGGCCTTGCTTTCGCTCGCGGCGATGCTGGCGCTCGCGCAGACCAAGGCCGCGCCGTTCGAAACCCAGGCCGAGCAGGCCTTCCTTTTCGACGCCACCAGCAGGACCGTGCTGTTCGAGCGCGAGGCGGACAAGCGGATTTCGCCCGCGGGTCTCGTCAAGCTGATGACGGCGGCCGTTGTTTTCCGTGAACTCAAGGAAGGACGCCTCTCGCCCGAGGCGGACATGGTGGTCTCGGTTGATGCCTGGCGGCGCGGCGGCGCGGTTTCGGGCAATCCGAACATGCTGCTGACGCCGAACAAGGTCATCAAGGTCAGCGACCTCCTCAACGGTCTGCTCGTCGTCGGCGCCAACGACGCGGCGCTGACGCTGGCGGAGAATATCGCCGGCACCGAAGACCGGTTCGTGGAGATGATGAACGCCTATGCGGGCAAGATCGGGCTCACCGGTCTGCGTTTCCGCAATGCGACGGGCTACACGGCGGAAGGGCAGGAGGCGAGCCTGCGCGACCTGACCCGGCTGGCCGCGCATATCGTCGAGGCTTACCCCGATCAGTATCCGCTGTTCGCGCAGAAGGACGTGGCGATCGGCAAGGGGCGGCAGGTGAGCCGCAACCCGCTGCTGACGATGGAGATCGGTGCCGATGGGCTGATGACCGGCACGGCGAGCGATGGCGGGCACCTGCTCGTCGGCTCGGCGGTCCAGGAGGGGCGGCGTCTGATCGTCGCCATTGCCGGTGTGAAAACCCTGCAGGAGCGAGCGCTCGAAGCCCGCAAGCTGCTCGAATGGGGCTTCCGCCGCTTCGAGATGCGTGATCTGTTCCGGAAAGGGCAGGTTCTGGGCGATGTCTCGCTCTATGGCGGCGAGGCGATCACGGTTCCGGCGGCGACGAGGGAAGATATTCGCCTGCCGCTGCTGCGCGGCACCAACGAGGGCATGACGCTGCGGCTCGCCTATCGCGGACCGATTCCGGCGCCGGTCGCGGAAGGAGCCGAGATCGCACGCGTCGAGGTGCTGGTTGACGGTCGCGTGATCCAGACCATACCGCTTGTCGCGGCGCGTTCGGTGGCGCAAGGCAGCATTTTCGCGCGGGCGCGGGACGCCGCGCTCGAACTCTCGCGGCAATGGGCGCGCGACGGCTGGAATTGGCTCGCCGAGAAGGCGCGCAACCGCAAGGCCGCCGGAGCAGTGCCATGAGGCGCGGCCTGTTCATTACCTTTGAGGGCGGGGAAGGGGCCGGAAAATCGACCCAGATCCGCCATCTCGCGCGCTGGTTCGCCGAGCGCGGCCGGCAGACAACCGTGACGCGCGAACCCGGCGGAACGCCGCTCGCGGAGGCGGTGCGCGGGGTGCTGCTCGGCGGCGCCGGCACGCCCGACGCCGTGACGCAGACGCTGCTGTTCGCCGCCGCGCGGCGCGACAACGTGCTCAACGTCATCCGACCGGCGATGGCGGCGGGGCAGGTGGTGCTCTGCGACCGTTTCGCGGATTCGACGCGCGCCTATCAGGGCGGAAAGCTACCGGACGCCGACATCGAAGCAACGATCCGCCTTGCAACGGACGGGCTCGCACCGGACCTGACGTTGCTGCTTGATCTTCCACCCGAGGTCGGGCTTGCCCGCGCCCGTCGCCGAGGCACGGCGGCCGACCGGTTCGAGAATGACGAACTCGCGTTCCACGAGGGCGTGCGGGCGCGATTTCTCGCGCTCGCGAAGGCCGAGCCCGCCCGCTTCGCCGTGATGGATGGCGCGATGGCCGAGGAGGCGCTCGCCGCTGCCATCGCGGCCGTCGTCGAGAGCCGGCTTGGCGCGCGCATTGCGGGCTCCAGCGCCCCATGAACGCCATCCGCTTCCTGCCGGCACCGGAAAGCGATGTGCCGGAGATCGACCGCGTGCCCGGCGCGCCGCATCCGCGCGAGATGCTGTCGCTCATTGGGCACGAGGCGGCGGAGCGCGAGTTTCTCGATCTCTACAACGCCGGCCGGCTGCACCACGCCTTCATGCTCACCGGCCCGGAGGGGGTCGGCAAGGCGACCTTCGCCTATCGCGCTGCGCGGTTCCTGATGGCGGAGGAGCCGGAGGGCGGCGGCTTTTTCGGCGATCCGGCGCCGGCGGGAACGCTCGACATTCCGGCCGAGCATCGCGCGGCGCACCTCATCGCCAACAGCGCCCACCCGGACATGGCAGTGCTGCGACGGCGCTACGATACCTCGTCCAAGAAGTTCAGGACCGAGATCGGCGTCGAAGACATGCGCGATGCGCTGCATCTTCTTGAAAAGACGCCGGCTTTCGGCGGCTGGCGCGTGGTGATCGTCGACGCGGCGGACGACCTCAACGCCTCGAGCGCCAATGCGCTGCTCAAGACGCTGGAGGAGCCGCCGGCGAAGACCTTGTTCCTGCTTGTCAGCCACCAACCGCAGAAGATGCTGCCGACGATCCGCTCGCGCTGCCGCAAGCTCGTCTTCGCGCCGCTTGGTGAGAGCGATCTCCATCGCCTCGCGGAAGCCATCGTTCCCCAAAGCCGGCCGGACAGCGAGGCGATTGCGGCGGCGGAAGGCTCGATGCGGCAGGCGCTGCGGCTCGCCGATCCGGCGCTGCGTGCCTATCTCGCCTCGATCCGCGCTATCCTCGATACGCTGCCGCGTCGGGCCGAAACCGAGGTCGCCCGGATTCTGGCGGTGATGCGCGCCGGTGCCGCCGGCGAACAGCCGATGCGCGATTTTCTCCACGAGCTTGAGAACTGGCTGCACGATACGGTGCGGCGCACGGCCGAGGCCGGCGATCTGCTTCCCGCGAGCGAACTCTCGGAATTCTGGTCGCGCGTCGCCGAACAGGCGGATATCGTCGAGGGATACAATCTCGACCGGCGCGCGTTCGTGACGACACTCCTTGACGAACTCGGCACGCTGGTTTCCAAACGGCGGCGCTGATAGAGAACAGGAACGGCGCGGGATTCCCTGCGCCGGCCCGCCGAGGACCATGCCGTGACGAACCGCTTCTACATCACCACCGCGATCGATTATCCCAACGGTTCGCCGCACATCGGCCATGCCTACGAGAAGCTGTGCGCGGATGCCATCGCCCGGTTCAAGCGGCTCGACGGCGCCGATGTCTTTTTCCTCACCGGCACCGACGAGCACGGCCAGAAGGTGCAGCGCAACGCGGAGAAGCAAGGCGTAACGCCCAAGCAGTTCGTGGACGGGCTCTCGGCGCAGTTCCGTGCGATGGGTGAGGCCTTCAACCTCTCCTATGACCGCTTCATCCGCACGACGGACGAGGACCACACCCGCTCCTGCCAGGCGTTGTGGCAGCGCATGGAGGAAAAGGGCGACATCTACCTCGCGAAATATGCCGGCTGGTATTCCGTGCGCGACGAGGCCTTCTACGACGAGGCCGAGACGACGCTTCAAGCCGACGGCACGCGCCTCGGCGGGCAGGGAACGCCGGTGGAATGGGTGGAGGAAGAGACCTATTTCTTCCGTCTCTCGGCCTATCAGGACAAGCTGCTCGCGCTCTACGACAGCCGCGACTTCATCGCCCCGCAGACGCGGCGGAACGAGGTTGTTTCCTTCGTGAAAGGCGGCTTGCAGGACCTTTCGATCAGCCGCACCACCTTCGACTGGGGCATTCCCGTACCGGGAAACCCGAAGCACGTGATGTATGTCTGGATCGACGCGCTGACGAATTACATCACCGGTGCCGGCTACCCCGACCTTGGCGGGCCGCGCGGCCAATACTGGCCGGCGGATGTTCACGTCATCGGCAAGGACATCACGCGCTTTCACGCCGTCTATTGGCCGGCGTTCCTGATGTCGGCCGGCGTCGCGGTGCCGAAGCAGGTGTTCGGGCATGGCTTCGTGCTGTTCAAGGGCGAGAAGATGTCGAAATCGCTCGGAAACGTGCAGGACCCGTTCGAATTGGTGAAGCGTTTCGGCTCGGACCAGCTGCGCTATTTTTTCATGCGCGAGATCCCGTTCGGGCAAGACGGCAGCTTCACCGAGGAAGCGATCATCAACCGCGTCAACGCCGATCTCGCCAACGATCTCGGCAACCTCGCGCAGCGCTCACTGTCGATGGTCGCGAAGAACTGCGATGGCAAGGTGCCGGCGAAAGGCCCGCTCTCCGGCGACGACAAGGTGCTGCTCGATGCCGCCTATGCACTTGTCGGCGAAGCTCGCGCCGCGATGGGCGATTTCGCGCTGCATGGCGTCCTCAACGCGATCTGGAAGGTCGTGGGCGACACCAATCGCTACTTCGCCGCGCAGGCCCCCTGGGCGCTTCGGAAAACCGACCCCGCGCGCATGGAAACCGTGCTGTGGGTGACGGCGGAGGTGCTGCGTGTTGTTGGTATCCTCGCGCAGCCCTTCATCCCGATCGCGGCGGAGAAGCTGCTCGATCTGCTCGCCGTGCCGGCTGACCAACGCAGCTTCGCACAGGCAAATGCGGATTTTGCGCTGAAATCCGGTACGGCCTTGCCGGCCCCCTCGGCGCTGTTCCCGCGCTATGTCGAAGCGGAAGGAGAGGGGGCGTGATGCCGCCTCGCCTCACCGATACCCATTGCCACCTCGATTTCCCGGACTTCGCCGAGGAACTCGACGCGGTGATCGCCCGCGCGGGTGAAGTTGGCGTCAAGCGCATGATCACGATCGCGACGCGGGTGAAGAAGGCCGCAACCTACAGCGCGCTGGCCGAGCGCTTTCCCAATGTCTGGTTCTCGGTCGGCACCCATCCGCATAACGCTGCCGAAGAGCCCGACGTCACGCTCGACGATATCCTCAAGGTCGCGGAGCACCCGAAGTGCGTCGCCATCGGGGAAGGGGGGCTCGACTACCACTACGACAAGTCCCCGCGCGACATGCAGGCGGTTTCGTTTCGCCTCCAGATCGATGCCGCGCGCCGGACAGGGCTGCCGCTGGTGATCCACGCCCGCGCGGCCGATGACGACATGATCGCCATTCTTGAAGACGAGATGGCGAAGGGCGCGTTCAAGGCCGTGCTGCATTGCTTCTCGTCGGGCGCCGAACTGGCGCGGCGCGGCGTCGCGCTTGGGCTCTATCTCTCGTTTTCGGGCATCCTGACCTTCAGGAACTCGGAAGACATCCGCAAGATCGCCGCCGAGGCGCCGGAGGATCGGCTGCTCGTCGAAACCGATGCGCCGTATCTCGCGCCGGTGCCGCATCGCGGAAAGCGCAACGAGCCGGCCTTCACCGCGCAGACTGCCGCCGTGCTGGCCGATGTGCGCGGCAAGCCGCTGGAGGCGCTGGCGCCGGTGCTCGAAGCCAACACCAACCGGCTGTTCTCGAAGCTGGGAGCTGCGTGAATGGCGCGGCTGAGGGTCACGATCCTTGGCTGCGGTTCTTCCGGCGGCGTGCCGCGCGTCGCACAGGGCTGGGGGCGTTGCGACCCGTCCGAGCCGCGCAACCGGCGCCGGCGCTGCTCCATTCTGGTCGAGCGCGAGGGGCCGGACGGCATCACGCGCGTTCTGATCGACACCTCGCCGGACCTGCGCGAGCAACTGATCGATGCCGGCGTGAAAGCGCTCGACGCGGTGGTCTATACCCACGAGCATGCGGACCACACCCACGGTATCGACGATCTGCGTCCGCTCGCGATCCTCATGCGGCAGCGGATACCGGTCCATGCCAACCGCGATACGCTCGACCTGCTGCTCGCGCGGTTCGGCTATTGTTTCGAGACGCCGAAGGGCAGCGAATATCCGCCGATATTGACGGCTCATAGCATTGATAATAATGGTATTTTCGAAGTATCCGGACACGGTGGCGAGATCTCGCTCCAACCGTTTCCGCTGGTGCATGGCAATATCGTCGCGCTGGGTTTCCGCATCGGCGATTTCGCCTATACGCCGGATGTCAGCACCATTCCCGAGGACGTCGTCCACCATCTGGCCGGGCTCGACTGCTGGATCGTCGATGCCTTGCGCGATACGCAGCATCCCACGCATTTTTCGCTGTCCGACGCGCTGGGCTGGGTCGAGCGGATGCGGCCGCGGCGCGCGGTGCTGACCAATCTGCACACCGATCTCGATTACCGCAGGCTGTGCAGCGAACTGCCGGATCCCGTCGTGCCGGCTTATGACGGCATGGTGATCGATCTCGACGTCGATTAATTGAAGATCGATCCCCAACACTTTGATATCTTGGAATTAAATAACCAGAGACAAGGCGGCATCTTGGCTGGATCCATGCTCGAATTAGTTCCATAATATGTCTTATGCGAATCACGTAGAAGCAAAAACGCACCGCTCTTGACCTTGGCGACAAAAGGCCTTCCCCTCGCATCAGAGGAAACGGAAACGAAGCCCATGTTCACCTTCAACACGACGAAGTCCATCATCGCCGGCGCCGGCGTCACGCGGCATATCGCGGACTACGTGCGGCCGGTGCTGGGTGACCGCATCCTGCTCGTCACGGACAAGGGCCTGAGGCGGCTCGGGCTGCTCACCGATATCCAGAGCCATCTCGCCGCGCACGGGATCGCTGTCGCGGTTTATGACGACGTTCACGCCGATCCGCCCGAGGAAGATGTGTTGAACGGCGTCCATACGGCGCGGACGCACCGCGCCACCGGCGTGCTGGCTGTCGGCGGCGGGTCGCCGATGGATGTAGCCAAGGTGATCGCGCTGCTTTCGCGTTCGGACCAGCCGCTGCCGGAAGCCTATGGCGTCGGCAATGCGCGCGGGCCGCGCCTGCCGCTGGCGCTTGTGCCGACCACCGCCGGCACGGGTTCGGAAGTCACCCCCATCGCCATCATCACCACCGGCGCCGCGGAAAAGAAGGGGATCGTCAGCCCCCTGCTCCTGCCCGATCTCGCCATTCTCGATGCCGAACTGACCACCGGGCTGCCGCCGGCCGTCACCGCCGCCACCGGCATCGATGCGATGGTCCACGCCATCGAGGCCTATGCCTCCGCCTCGGTGAACAACAACCCGATCTCGCGGGCGCTGGCGCGCGAGGCGCTGCGGCTGCTCGGCGCGAACATCCGGATGGCGTGTCAGTCTGGCGGCGATGCGGCAGCGCGCGAAGGCATGCTGATCGGTTCGCTGCTGGCGGGGCAGGCCTTCGCCAATTCGCCGGTGGCGGCCGTCCATGCCCTCGCCTACCCGATCGGCGGACATTTCCACGTGCCGCATGGCCTTTCGAACGCGCTGGTGCTGCCGCATGTGCTGCGGTTCAACCTGCCTGCCGCCGCGAAGGCCTATGCGGAGATCGCGGCGGACGCCTTTCCGAAGCTTGCCGATACGCCAGCGGAAACGCGCGCCGAGGCCTTCATCCTCGAACTGGAAGCATTGGCGCGCGCGCTCGATGTGCCGGAACGGCTGCGCGATGTCGGCATTCCCGAGGACGCGCTCGGCATGCTCGCAAGCGAGGCGATGAAGCAGACGCGGTTGCTCGTCAACAATCCGCGCCCGCTGAGCGAGGGCGATGCCTACGCGATCTACAGGGCCGCCTACTAGCTCTCACACGCCCAGCGCGGCTTTCGAGCTTTCGCCGAGGTCCCAGTAAAGGCCCGCCATCAGCCCCAAGGCCTCGCGGATGAGCGCGGACGGCACATGTTCGTTCGGGGCATGCTGCGAGCAGCCGGGATAGGAATGCGGCACCCAGATCGTCTTGAGGCCGAGCGTGTCGCAGAAGACATCGTTCGGCAGCGCGCCGCCGAGATTGGGCAGCAGCGCCGGCTTCTTGTTGGACGACCGCGCGATCGATTCCAGCGCGAAGCGGACCGACGGATGGTCCGGGTCGAGCCGCGTCGCGGGGAAGGCATTGTCGCGCCCAGTGAGGACCTGGACCATGCCGAGCCCTGCCCGCTCGAGATGCGCCTTGATCGACGGGATCACCTTGTCCTGATCGATGCCGACTGTATGGCGGAGCTGGCAGCGGGCGAAGGCGCGCGGGGGAATGGCGTTGACCGGGGTTTTCGGGTTGCCGGTCTCGTAGGCCAGCACCTCGAAATTACACCAGCCGTAGACCTTCTCGGCCGCCGTGAGGCCCGGCTCGCCCCAATCGGCGTCGATCACTGGGTCATCCGGCCCCGGCTCGGGCGTGCAATCGGCGAGCGCGGCACGGACATTCTCGGGAATGCCGCCCGCCGGCACCATTTCCGGAATGCGGATCTGGCCCGAGGGGCCGACCAGCGTCGCGATCGCATGGGCGAGCTGGATGCCGGGGTTGGAGAGCAGCCCACCCCAGTTGCCGGAATGGTGGCCCCCTTCCCGCGCCTCGATGACGAGATCGACGAGAATGGCGCCGCGCGCGCCGAGGAAGATCGTCGGCCGGGCGGCTGACAGGCGCGGGCCGTCCGAGGCGATGAGGATATCGGCCTTCAGAAGGTCGCGGTTCGCTTCGCAGACCTCCTTCAGGCCCGGCGAGCCCATTTCCTCGCCCATCTCGATGATCCACTTGGCGTTGAAGCCGAG